>CBDULQ010000141.1:0-9548 GCA_965368115.1 uncultured Gammaproteobacteria bacterium
CAGCCACTGTTCCGCATCAGAGGCTTCCATGAATGATCCCACCTTGTCGCGTGCCATTACCTTGAGGAAATGTGCAATCCGCGAGGTGGCCATGATGTAGGGCAGGCGGGCGGAAATTTCCGCATTGGCCGTTGCGTCCGGGCTGTCGAACTTTTTCGGCTTCTGTGTGGTTTGTGCACCGAAGAAAACGGCATAGTCGGTATTCTTGTAGTGGCACAAGGGCAGGAAGCCGAGTTTGCTCAGTTCTGCTTCGCGGCGATCGGTAATGCCGATTTCGGTCGGGCATTTCTGATCGGTGTCACCGTCATCACTGACGAATACATGGCTGGGCAGGCCTTCGACTTTGCCACCGCCTTCCGCACCCCGGATACTGGTACACCAGCCATATTCGGCAAAAGCCTTGGTCAGGGTTGTGCCCATGCTGTAAGCCGCATTCATCCAGCAGTAATCGTCGTGACCCTGTTCGACATGTCGGCCTGCGGCGTCGGTGGTGGCCTCTTCATAGTTAAAGGCTTCGATCGGCTTGGTCGCCTCGCCGTAGGGTAGACGCGCCAGCACCCGAGGCATGGTCAGGGTGACGAAACGGGCGTCTTCGGAATCACGGAAACTGCGCCACTTGGTGTATTCGGCCGAGTCGAATATTTTTTCCAGGTCGCGCGGCTTGGAGAGTTCGGTGAAACTGTTGAAGCCGAACATACCGGGGCCGGCTGCCGCTATGAAGGGGCAGAAACCGGCGGCGCCGATGTGCGACATATTGGCCAGCAGGTCCAGATCATCGGGATGCGCGCTGAATTCGTAGTCGCCGATCAGTGCGGAATAGGGTTCGCCGCCGGCGGAACCGAATTCGGCTTCGTAAATTTTCTTGAAGGTCTGGCTCTGGTCGAATTCGACAGCCTTTTCCAGGTCTTTCTGCAGTTCCTTTTTGCTCAGATTCATCATGCGAATCTTCAGCTGGCTGCTGGTTTCGGAGTTCATCACCAGATGCTGCAGTCCACGCCAGGAGCCTTCCAGTTTCTGGAATTTCTCGTTATGCATGACGGCGGCAAGCTGTTTCGACATGACGTCGTCGATGGCCTTGATTGCAGAATTGATGGTGACGGTCAGGTTCTTGTCCCATTTCAGGGTGCCTGACATGGCTTCCTGGGTCAGGGTCTTGAGCAGGTCTTCGGTTTCGTCTTTGGGCGTTTGCCGGGTGGCACTGATTGCCTGTTCAAGAAAGCTGACTTCCTGGGCTTCGGCTTCCTGGGCTTCGGTCTGAGTTTCTTTTTCAGCCATTATTTGTCACCTTCGTCTTTATTTTCGTCCACACCCAGTTCGCCGGACAAAGCGGCGAGGGCTTCTGTGTTGCTTAATACCTGTTCCAGAATTTCTTCCAGCTCTTCGGAGCGGTCTGCCTTGGTCAACAGGTCGCGTAACTTGTTGCGCGTTTCCATCAGCTTTTTCAGTGGCTCGATCTTGTCCACGAGCTTGTGCGGTTCGAAGTCTTCCATGGTTTTGAAATCCAGGTCGACGGACATTTCGGTATCGTCGCCTTCGATGGTGTTTTCCACTTTCATACTGACTTTGGGTGCGATGTTGCTCATCACTTCATTGAAGTTGTCACGATCGATCTGGGAGAATTTGCGATCCTTGAGGGGCTTTTTGGTTTCCGTGTTGTCACCGGAATAGTCGCCCATCACACCCATAACAAAAGGTATTTCTTTTTCGACGACTGCGCCGTTGGTTTCGACATCGTAAGTGATGTGTACCCGGGGTTTCCTTACGCGTTTCAGTTTGTCATGAATACTATCAGACATGGTGATTACCTCGTGTTATAGGATTATTTAATATTCGTCGTCGGTCTTGACGCCCGTGAGCGAACCAAAATATTCACGGGAAGAACTGTCGGGAATCAGTTCGCGAATCAGCTCCGACAGGCTCATGTCGCCCCACTTAACGGCTTTCTCCAGTACATAGGAAATGGGAGAGTGGGGTTCGGTTTTTCTGAAGAACTCGGAAATTTCGCTCAGCTGGCGGAATGCGTCTTCGCGGGTCTGAACCGGGCCGCGTGCCGCAGCGGGTGCTGCCGTAGCTGTAGAATCATCATTCGACATGTTGTCTTCGCTTTCCGCTGAGTCTTCACTGGCGACCGGGAGTTTGTATTTGGCGATATGCTTGACGGCACCCAGGCAATCTCTCAGTACACCGAGAATGTTACTGGTCGGCGGCGCTTCGTGTACGCCGCAATGTTCATCGAGTAGCTGACTGATACGGCTGTATTCTTCGATACATTGCTCAAGATCCTCGACCAGATCAACATAAAAGGATTCTGCAGACTCGGCGACCGCCTTGTCGATATCGTCGACGCTAAAACCGATTTTAGCGACACGTTCGGCGCGTTGTTCTTCATCGAGAATTTTTTGAATATCGAGCGCCTGCTGATATTGCCAGAAATTAAACGGGCCGACTGAATTACCTTCAGTTAATGCGACGTTGCGAACCGGTGCGATCAAGACGCCTTCCGCACCTTCACCATTGAGTCCGGTGAGTGGCGCGACACGTGTTTCAACGCCGTCTTCATCGGGCAGGGGATAAAGGCCTTCCCAGTAGTCTTCGATCAGACGTCGAATCAGTTTGAATCCGTCGCGCAGGCCCTGATAACCGTATCGACGCAGCAGCGCTTCGGTATACCAGCTGGCGATTTCCAGGTCCTTGGCGTGATTCTGTAAGATGTCCGGCGCGAGCTCCATGGTTTTGCGCCAGTTATCATCGGCTTCGGAGCTACCGCCATCAAACATGCTATTGCGTTCTGCCATACGTGCGGCATTGCGTGCATCCTTGATGGAATAGAATGGGGATGAAGGCGAGGCGTCCTCACGAATATCGTTGCCGGCTGGATGTTCTTCCGATATCGGTTCCAGCAGACGATCGATGTCCACAATTTCGGGTGATGCCATTTAGATTTACTTCCTTATGCGTTAGCAACGCACCGTGTTCCTGACTCGAAAAGCAGTGGCCTCTGCGTATGGTATTAGATAATTGAATTAACTCTAGATAATTTAGGCATTTATAAGTTATCAAATCGATTATGTAAAGCTGAGGTCACGTTAATGTGGAATAATTGGCGTAGGCATAAAGACCGTTTTTAAACAATCTGCAATTCTATGACTTGGATCACATTGTATCTATAGGTAATATTCTCAGCTTGCGAACCAACTAACTTACTGAATAGGCTATAATAAAGTTCCTGTCTAAAAATTAGCCGCAGTATTCATACTAACGAATGTGATAAAGGTATGACATGTATCAGGATGATGTTTGAATGTCTTTGCTGTTGACCATAATACAATCGCCCGCCAGTACTGAAATCAAGGAAAGCACCCGTACCTTCACTGAACAGGGCGGCAGCATAGGCCGTGGTGCTGATAATCAGTGGGTGCTTGACGACCCCGAGCGTTACCTGTCTTCACGTCATTGCCAGATCAGTCACCAGGGGGGGCAGTATCGGTTAATGGATACCAGTACCAACGGCACCTTTCTCAATGGCTCACCGGAACCGCTCGGCAAAGGCAATAGCACGAGTCTGAAGGATGGCGACCGCTTTAGTCTGGGCGATTATGAATTTCAGGTGACAATCTGGGCCGCAGCTCAGCCGGCTGCGGGCGATTCTCCGTTTGTATCCAATAATCAACAAACATCGATGGATGACGACCTGTTTGGCGGCGCCGCATCGGACTCGCCTTTTGGAGCGGACAGTGGTGGTCATGTCAGTTCCAGTGATCCGTTGTTCAGTGGGACGCCGGAAGAGACCGATCCATTGCGTGCACTCGATAAAGCGAACGGGCAATCCAATCCACTTTACGAAAGTGATCCCTTTGCGACACCACTTGATAACGGCTCGGTAAGCCCCGGTGATCCGTTTTCGTCTTCCGCCAGTCAGGCGGATGGCGCGTCGCCGGTCAACCAGTCGATCAACTGGCCGAATCCGGTCGCCGAAACCGGCGGCATCCCGGAGGACTGGGATGAAGACCCGGTGGGCGATATGCAACCCGTTGCTCAACCGGTCGCACCGATAGAGCAGCCGAACAGCGAGGTGTCCGTCGATACCCGGCAGCATCAGGCCGAAGTGGATGGTTTGAATGCGCGTATTCAGGAACTGGATCAGGCCAATCAGGTTCTGGCTGCTCAGATCGAGAAGTTACAGCAACAGCCCACCGTGAAGGACAAGCCTTCAGCCGCATCTTCCGGCACGGTCGATGACAGCCTGATACAGGCTCTGGGCCTGGCCGAACGGGGCCTGGATGGGACTCAGACAAGTGAAATCAATCAGTTGGTGGGTGAGCTGATGCGCGAAATGATCAGTGGACTGATGCAGATTCTGAGTTCACGCAGTAGTATCAAGAACGAATTCCGCATGAGCGTCACCACCATCCAGCCGGTGGAGAATAATCCGCTGAAATTTTCGGTGAATGTCGATGATGCGCTGGAAAATATGTTTATCAAGAAAGGCAATGCGTATAAAAAGCCCCGTGAAGCGATTCAGGAAGGGTTTGGCGAAATTGCCGAACATCAGATTGCGGTGCTGGCCGGCATACGTGCGGCCTTCAAAGGTCTGATCGAACGTTTTGATCCACTGGTGCTGGAAAAACGTTTTGACAAACAGAACAAGGGCGGACTGATTCCAGGTAGCCGCAACGCCAAGAACTGGGAACTGTTTTGCGATTATTACAGTGAAGTGGCAGGGGATCTGGATAATTCGTTTCAATACCTGTTCGGCGATGACTTTGTCAGGGCCTATGAAGATCAGCTTCAGCGCCTGGCTATTGCACGCAATACTCAGAAACGAGAACAATAAACCGATAGGACATCCATATGTTATTTGCACGCGGGCTTTCAACTTCGCTGATATCTCTATGTCTGTTATTCCTTTCCGGCTGTACCGCCATCAATAGTGGAGTCGGTGGGTATCTGGGACTGGATACCGATCTCAAGCTGACTTTTGAAGTGGATGCGGATTCCAATCCGGATGAACGCAAGAAGCCGTCACCCGTGTTCGTGCGCCTGTACGAACTGAAATCAACCAAGATGTTCAACAAGTCCGATTTCATTGATATCTATGAGCGCGATCAGGAAGCGCTGGGCGCCGACCTGATAGCGGTTCAGAAATTGCGCAGGCTGACGCCCGGCGAACAGCGCATCGACAGTTTTGTGCTGGACCCGGCGACGCGCTACGTGGCTTTGTATGTCGAGTTTCTGCGCTACAAGGATTCCTCTTACCGGGTTGTCATACCGGTGGTCCCGAACAATGTCGTCAGTACCACGGCCACCGTGCGTATTTCCGGCAATACCATCAAGATCGTCGATGGCAGTGGATTTGAAAATCCGGAAGAGCAGGATGATAGAAGTGGTGCTAACTTCGAGAAGACGAAAAAAACAGTCAAGAAAACCGGTAATGTGATCGACAAGGGCAGTGAAGCGGCCGGAAAAGCCGGCGAGCTGTTCTGAATGATTACTGGAATTGATCGATGCCTGATCAAAACATAACCATCACTCAGTGAGAATAAAATGTCGTTAGATAGCAAGGTCGTCTGGTCCGAAGGGATGTTCCTGAACCCGCAGCATTTTCAGCAGCAGGAACGTTACCTGGAGCGCTACATCGAAGGAAAATGCTCGGCCTTTGGCGCCTATGGCTGGGGATTGCAGCACTACGAGATCGACCAGCAGCTACTCAAGCTCGGCAAGATTTCGGTGACCAGTGCAGGCGGCGTGTTTCCGGATGGCACCCCGTTCAATTTTCCTGCAGTAGATGATGCACCGCCGGTATTCGAAGTGCCGGAAAATACCCACAATAGCGTTGTATACCTGGCTATACCGGTACGTCGGCCTGGAGCGGTGGACGTGCTCAGTGACGATAACGCCCAGGGGCTGGCGCGTTATTACGCCAATGAACAGAATGTACGTGATGTCTCTTCAGACGATGGCGATAACGTCGCCATCAATGTCGGCAAACTGCGTATGCGCCTGTTGCTCGACAGTGACGACCTGAGTGGATACGCCTGTATCGGCCTGTTACGCATTTCAGAATCTCGCGAAGACAAGAATGTGTTGCTCGATGATCAGTACATACCGACCGTTCTGGACACGCAGGCCACGCCCAGATTGTCCGGCTTTCTGTCTGAACTGGTGGGTTTGTTGCATCATCGCGGCGAATCCATTGCCGGACGCCTCGCCGATACCCAGCGTGGCGGTACTGCGGAGATTGCCGACTACATGATGCTGCAACTGATCAATCGACTCGAGCCGCTGACTCAGCATCTGTCCAAACTGCAGGGGCTGCATCCGCTGGATATGTATACCGAATCGCTGCAGATGGTGGGTGAGCTGTCCACCTTCGTCAGTAAGACACGCCGGCCGCCGCTGTTCAACGCTTACCTTCACGATGATCTGCAAAACACGTTTTTGCCGGTGATGACCGCGTTGCGTCAGTGCCTGAGTATGGTGTACGAGCAAACCGCCGTATCACTTAACCTGGTGGAGAAAAAATACGGCATCCGTGTCGCCGAGATTGCCGATCGATCGTTGCTTGCCAGCGCGTCATTTGTGCTGGCTGCGCGGGCCAATGTACCGGAAGATGCCTTACGCAATCATTTACCAGCCCAGGTCAAAATCGGTCCGGTGGAACGTATTCGCCAGCTGGTGAATGCGGCCATGCCGGGTATCGCACTCAAACCTTTACCAGTAGCGCCACGGCAAATTCCCTATCATTCCGGTTATACCTATTTCGAACTGGAAAAACAGAGTGATTTCTGGAAAGAGCTGCAGCATTCCGGTGGCTTCGCCCTGCATGTGGGTGGCGACTTTCCCGGACTTGAGCTGGAATTCTGGGCCATTCGCCAGTGATTTGCGGCGTCTAATTAAATCAGGAGTGATGCATGTCGTCAGACGAGGATAAAACCGTATTCCGACAGCCCCAGCCCGGGGGTGATGGAGACCGTACCGTGATGCGGCCCAGGCCTGGTGGTCGACCGGCGCCGACGACACCGCCACCGACACAACCTGCGGCACCGACGCCGCCACCCGCGGCACCGCAGGCTCCGGTCGCTGAGTATGCGGCCCAGCCGATGGAAACCGAAGCGGCTTATTTCCGCACCCGCCAGGGACTGAATCCGCTGGTCAACGCGGCCGCTACACTGATTGCCGTGTTCGAAAAAACCCGTCATGCCATGAGTCACGCCGATGTCGGTGGTTTACATCAACGGCTGGTCAACGAAATCAAGAGTTTCGAAATGCGCGCCCGCGAACAGGGCATTAAACCGGAAGTGGTTCTGGCCGCCCGCTATGTGCTGTGTACGGCACTGGATGAGGCGGTACTCAATACGCCCTGGGGAAGCGAGAGTGGCTGGACACAGCGCACCCTGCTCAGCGTGTTTCACAATGAAACCGCCGGCGGTGAGAAATTTTTTCTGATTCTCGATCGCATGCGCCAGTCACCGGCGGAGAATCTACAGATTCTCGAACTGATGTACATCCTGCTCAGCCTGGGATTCGAAGGCAAGTATCGGGTCATTCATCGCGGACGCGACATGCTGGAACAGATTCGCGACGAAATCTTCACCACCATCCGTCGTTACCGGGGTGAATATGAACGCTCCCTGTCGCCGAGCTGGCAGGGTCTGGGGCGCATTCGAAATACACTGGCCCAGTATCTACCGATGTGGGTGGTGGCGAGTTTTGTCGGAGCCTTGCTGTTGCTCAGTTATTCCGGTTTCAGGTACTGGCTGTATAACTCATCGTCGCCAGTGGCTGCACAGCTCACTGAAATTTCACAGTTACGCGCCGGCGATCGTTTGCGTACCGACGAGACGGACCAGTAACAACAGGGACAAAAGCCGTGGCGGGAAGCCGGACGGCATGAGCAGGATATAAAACAGAGCACTTGCATGAAAAAAATTCTCGAGTTTTTTAAAAACCGAATCGTGATCTCGGTGATCGGCCTGCTGGCCATTTCAATTATCATCTGGTTCGCCGGGCCGGCGATCAAATTCGGCGAAGATAATACCGCTCCGCTGGGTAGTGAAGTTGCGCGCCTGATTGCCATTATCATCGTCGTGGTGATCTGGGGGCTGAATAATCTGCGCGTGCAGATGCAGAACCGTAAACACAACGATGAGCTAGTCGACGATTTGCAGGAAAACAACAGCAACCTGCAGCATGACATGACCTCGGATCAGGCTTCTGAAGAGCTGCATCAGTTAAACGAGCGTTTCGGCCAGGCGCTGGCGACGCTGAAAAAACTCAGATTCGGCGGCAAGGGCAGAAACAAGGCATTGTACGAATTACCCTGGTACATCATCATCGGTCCGCCGGGGTCCGGTAAAACCACGGCATTGATCAACTCCACACTGGATTTTCCACTCGCCCAACAATTCGGTAAAGGCGCAGTTCAGGGCGTCGGCGGCACGCGAAACTGCGACTGGTGGTTTACCAACGATGCCGTGCTGATCGATACCGCGGGTCGCTACACCACTCAGGACAGTCACAAGGTCATCGACAGTTCCGCCTGGGAAGGTTTTCTGAACCTGCTCAAGCGCAATCGTCGTCGACGTCCCATCAACGGTGCCATTGTCGCGATCAGTGTGCAGGATCTGCTCACCCAGTCCGAAGAACAACGCATTGCGCACGCTAAAATCATTCGTTCGCGTATCGATGAATTGATGGAAAAGCTGGAAATTCGTTTTCCGATTTATCTGATGTTCACCAAGTGTGACCTGGTCTCCGGCTTCAGTGAATTTTTCGAAGATCTGAGCAAGGAAGACCGGGAGCAGGTGTGGGGTGTTTCGTTGCCTAATGCACCACAACCGGACCAGTCACCTGATTTCGATTTTCTCGGTGGCGAATTCGATGCGCTGATCCAGCGTCTGTACGATCGTGAACTGTGGCGTATGCATCAGGAACGCGACGGGCGGCGTCGCGGTGCCATTCAGGGTTTTCCGCAAC
The DNA here is from genome assembly GCA_965368115.1 of uncultured Gammaproteobacteria bacterium. Classification (GTDB taxonomy): domain Bacteria; phylum Pseudomonadota; class Gammaproteobacteria; order SZUA-229; family SZUA-229; genus CBDULQ01. The sequence continues at coordinate 8,977 of CBDULQ010000141.1, forward strand.
AGATGGAGAACTTGCGCGGTGTAATGGAAAGTTTTGTACGGCAGACCTTCATCAAGAACCGCTACCAGTTCCAGCCGTATCTGCGCGGCGTGTATCTTACCAGCGGTACCCAGGAAGGCAATCCCATCGATCGGATGATGTCCTCGGTATCGGCCAGTTTTGGCTTTGCCCGTGAAGCGGTGCAGATGGCGCCGGGACAGGGCAAAAGTTTCTTCCTCGGTCACCTGTTTCGTGAGGTCATGTTTCCGGAATCGGAACTGGTGGGGTCTAATCGTAAATACGAAACCATGATTCGCTGGGCGCAACGCGCCGGCTATGTGGGCCTGGCGGCCCTGGCGGTTATCATTCTACTGGTTTGGGCGGGCAGTATTACGCGACATGAAATGTTCATGAGCGAAGTCGAAGGCTACATTGCCGAATTCAAGGCCGAGAACAAACGCCTGAGCGCCTGGAACAAGGATCTGCGTGTCGTCCTGCCGTCGCTGAATCCACTCGGCAAAGCCAGTATCGTTTATGACCAGGACGAGCATCCCTGGTTATCCGGCATCGGACTGTACGACAGCAATGTGGAC
>CBDULQ010000142.1:0-9527 GCA_965368115.1 uncultured Gammaproteobacteria bacterium
ATCACAAGGTGCGCGGTTTACGCTGGCCGGTGATCAACGGCAAGGAAACCCTGTGGCGTTATCGTGAAGGTTACGACCCCTATGTGAAGAAAGGCGAGGGCGTGAAGTTCTACGGTAAACCGGACGGTCGTGCCGCGATTATCACCGCCCCTTACGAGCCACCGGCGGAAAGTCCGGATAAGGAATACGATCTGTGGTTGTCCACCGGACGTGTGCTGGAGCACTGGCACTCCGGTTCCATGACCCGGCGTGTGCCGGAACTCTATCGCGCATTTCCGGATGCGGTGGTGTTCATGCATCCCAATGATGCGAAGAAGCGTGGTTTGCGTCGTGGCATGACCTGCAAGATTGCCAGCCGTCGTGGCGAGATCGAATGTCAGGTTGAAACTCGTGGCCGTAACCGTCCGCCGGAAGGCCTGGTATTCGTGCCCTGGTTCGATGCCGGTCGTCTGGTCAACAAGCTGACCCTGGATGCCACCGATCCGTTATCCAAGGAAACCGACTTCAAGAAATGCGCCGTCAAGATTATGCGTGCCTGAAGTTGAATCGCGCCGGACGGATGTTTCGTCCGGCGTCATCCAGCCACATTCAAGGGTTAACCCGGTGAACGAAGACACTAAACAGACATTGAGTGAAGCCAGCCGGCGTAAGTTTCTGGCCGGTATCGCACGCACTGCGGGCAGTGTCGGTTTGCTGGGCCTGACCCTGGGGCTGTATTCGAAACAGTCCGGCGCCTTGCCCGCACAGGCGATTCGTCCGCCGGGTGTGGGCGAGGAAGCCGACTTTCTTGGTGCCTGTATTCGCTGTGGCCTTTGTGTGCGTGACTGTCCTTACAATACCCTGAAGCTGGCCGGTTTTGCTGAAGCCGTTGCGCTGGGTACACCCTATTTCGAGGCGCGTCAGGTGCCCTGTGAAATGTGTGAAGACATTCCCTGTGTCAAAGCCTGTCCCACCGGTGCGCTGGATCCTGAACTGACTGAAATCGACCAGGCGCGTATGGGACTGGCGGTACTGGTCGACCAGGAAAATTGTATTGCCTTTCAGGGTTTGCGTTGCGAGGTCTGTTACAACATCTGTCCGGTGCAGGGCAAGGCGATTACGCTGGAGCGTCAGCACAATGCGCGCACCGGTAAACATGCACTGATTATTCCGGTAGTGCATTCCAGTGACTGTACCGGCTGTGGCAAGTGTGAACATGCCTGCATTCTGGAACAGGCGGCAATCAAGATATTGCCGGAGAAAATCGCCCGCGGCGAACTGGGTCGGCATTATCGGCTGGGCTGGAAAGAAAAACAGAAAGCCGGTAGCAGTCTGGTGACACCGGATCAGGAGCACCAGTACAACCTGCCGGAAGGTATGCGCTACGAGTATGAAGGCCAGGGTCTGATTCGTGAAACCGAGGACGACACACCGTTTTCATCCAATCCTCTGGATACTTTGAATAAAGGTTTTGACAAGCCATGAGTGTGACTCCGCTCAATCAACTGGGTAAGGAAGCCATCGCGGCAAAAGGCTGGTTGCCGGCACATCGTTACCTGATATTACGGCGTCTGGTTCAGCTGGGTATTTTCGGTCTGTTCCTGGCCGGGCCTTTATATGGTCTGTGGATCGTCAAAGGTAACCTGGCGTCCAGCCTGACCCTGGATACACTGCCGCTTACCGATCCTTTTCTGCTGGTGCAGACGTTGTTCGCCGGGCATGCAGTCGCCAGCACCGCGGCGATCGGTGCGGTGATCGTAACACTGTTTTACCTGCTGGTCGGTGGTCGTGTGTACTGCGCCTGGGTGTGCCCGGTCAACGTCATTACCGATCTGGCGGAATGGTTGCGTAACAAACTGGGCATCAAATCCGCCGGCCAGTTGCCGCGTCATACCCGTTACTGGTTGCTGGGCATGGTCCTGGTGCTGGCACTGGTTACCGGCACGCTGGTCTGGGAACTGTTCAATCCGGCGACCCTGGTGCAGCGGGCGATTATTTTCGGTGTCGGTTTCGCCTGGTTGATGATGCTCGGCATCTTTGTCCTGGACGCATTCGTCAGCCGTCGTGCCTGGTGTGGTCATCTGTGTCCCATGGGCGCGTTTTATAGTCTGCTGGGTCGTGTCAGTGTGCTCAGAGTGAGCGCAGTGCAGCGTAACAAGTGTGACGACTGCATGGAATGTTTTGCGATTTGTCCTGAACCCCAGGTCATCACCCCGGCGCTCAAGGGTGCGGATAAAAATACCGGTCCGGTGATTCTTGCATCGAACTGTACCAATTGTGGTCGTTGTATCGATATCTGTTCCAAACAGGTATTCCGCTTCGATCATCGTTTTAACAATGCGGTAATTCCATTGAAAAATAACCATCAAAGAGAGGTCCTGCCATGAAACAGTCACTGCTCAAAGGGGTCATCCTGATCGCAGGTACACTGCTTGCTATCGGTCAGCTTGATGCGGACCCGCTTAAGTCGCTGCGTGGCCTGAACGAACTGGATAGTCAATCCAACGACGTTCTGGTTAAAAAGAACATTTCCGATCGTGAGCCGATCGAGCGGGACTACGTGCAGCAACCACCGTTGATTCCGCACCGTGTCGATGGCTACAAAATCAACGTCAAGTTCAACAAATGCCTGACCTGCCATAGCTGGGCAAACTACAAGGAAGCGGGTGCAACCAAAATCAGTCAGACCCACTTCGCTGACCGTGACAACCAGGTGATGGCCAATGTCGCCGCACGACGTTATTTCTGTACTCAATGTCATGTGCCGCAAAAGAATGCCCAACCGCTGGTGGAGAATACCTTCAAGCCGGTGGAAAACATAAAACATTAATTCCGGGAGGCATTGAGCAATGAGTAAACTAGGTGACTGGTGGGATAAGCTAAAGCGTCCCAGTTCCGTATCCCTGGGCAGTCTGCTGATCGGGGGATTTATTGCCGGTATCATTTTCTGGGGCGGATTCAACACCGCCATGGAAGCGACCAATACCGAGACCTTCTGTATTTCATGTCATGAAATGGAAGAAAACGTGTATCGCGAATACAAGGATACGATTCATTACTCCAATCGTAGCGGCGTGCGCGCCACCTGTCCTGACTGTCATGTGCCCAAGCCCTGGGTTCATAAGATCAAGCGTAAGATCCAGGCCAGCAACGAGCTGCTGCATAAAGCGCTGGGGTCAATCGATACACCGGAAAAATTCGAAGCCAAGCGACTTGAACTGGCCCGTCACGTCTGGGCGTCGATGAAAGAAACCGATTCCCGGGAATGTCGCAACTGCCATGATTTCGAATCCATGGACTACACCAAACAACAGCGGCGTGCGATGAACTCTCATGTCGAAGGTTTTGATGAAGGAAAAACCTGTATCGACTGTCACAAGGGTATCGCTCATTCCCTGCCCGCGATGTACGAGGTTGATCCGAGTGCGGTTGTCGGTGATGCTGAAAAACATCGATCCGACCAGTAATGAGCATTAAACGATAGAAACTATAAAAAACGCCTGCTTCAAGCAGGCGTTTTTTTGTGCGTTGATGTCGCGGAATTTACTTGGGTTTGACAACGGTCAGACCGAGCAATACCCAGGCCTGCATGCCACCACGATAGTAATAAATCTTTTCCGGCGGATAACCGAGAGATAACAGACCACTGATGGCGTGATGCGATTGCCCACACCACATGCCGTTACACCAGAGCACCAGCTCTTTCGCTTTGGAGAAATCCCATACGCTACTCATGTTGGGGTTGTCACTCAGGAAACGCTGTACACTTTCCAGCAGCGATTCAGAACCATCCCTGCGGGTGACGCCAAACTGGGTTAGGGCCGCGGTTTTAACCAGGTCGCTACTACCCGGACTGAATGTGTTGAAAGGGACGTTGGTCGAGCCCGGGATGGTACCCTGTTGATACCAGGCCGGAGTGCGTGCATCGATCAGGACGCCGGTACCGGTATTGACCTTGTTTCTAATGAATTCGAGTACTTCGAGCTCACCAATCGTAGTCACGCCTTCACCTGCGCCCATGGGCTGAACACAGAATGGCGGGCATTTACGTGAAGTTTTGGTATAACCGCCGGTAAGAACGTGATCCTGGTCCTGAATACGCTGAATGACGACCTCCTTGCCGTCGTGGACGGTTTTCACAGAAGGCAGGTCCTTGGTAATGTTGACTTCAAGTGCCTGGGCAGACATGGACAATACGAGTCCGGATAAGATTCCACTGAAGGATACTGAAAAACGATTAAGCATGTTCATGACGGTTACTTTCTACCTTCTTGAAAATAAATATTGAATATCTGACGAGAAGCCACTGAAATTTTCTTGCCACTGGCGAAGTAGGCTTCGACCACCAGGGCTTTCTGCTGGGGGCTGAGTTTTCGATAGATGGTATAGGTGTTACGCAGCTCGCTCTGCAGAGTATTTTCGAACTCGACCTGTTTGGCGGCAAATTCACTGGAGGCGCCCTCGGCAGGTGTGTTCGGTGTCGGCTGTGTCTGGTCGAAATTCGACAACTCCTCGGCTTCACTCTGTAAAGCATCCAGGTAGCTGCTGTCTTCGGCATAAGCCCGATGACCGCCGCCCTGAATGAGTAGTGTCGCCAGGCAATAGGCACAGACCTGTAAATGTCTTAAACGAAATATTTTCATACTGACCAAATCCTGACAGATTCCATAAGGCGACTCTGGCGAGTGAGTACGCAATTAACATGCCATTGGTGGTTCCGGGTGGGCCTGGTGCATTTGGAGAAAAGTGGCGCCAGATTAACGTGAGTATAGTAGGGATATTGGATATCACACCTGAGGTCGTGAGTGCGAATGCAGCGGCGGTTCAGGTCGCCCCCGGCGGGTGATATGAAAAGGGCTGGTTTTATGCCATAAATATCAAGGCGCTATACTGACTCAGTATGACGTCTGTCATGACATGACATGACGGTTCGATGAACAAGTGACGTATATTAGCCAAAGGTAATTCGTTCAGGTTAATATCTCAGCCGGGTCTTTTTTGCTGAGCAGTCCTGTCGGTGGCTGGCCGCTGCTTCGGTGCTTACTGATGAACGTTGCTTTTCAGGCGATGAGTGGTCCGGTGAGCAGGGGGCAATCGGCCGCTGCAGGTGCGCTGTGAGCAAAGATTTCGCAAGCTGGCTTATTCGGGTGATGTGTCGGGGTTCCGCAGCGCATAGAATTTGATTTCGAAAAATGGACTTTGACGCTCGGGTATTCGTAGTGAGCGGCCAATGGGCCGAAACCGCTCGCGGATTCGGGTGCAGGCTTGATCGAGCTGGACTTCAGAACAGTCTGGCAAGTTGTAAACTGGGGATATGAATAGAATGGATATTGAAGCCGCCCGGTCTGGGAATTCGACGGACGAGGGGAACTGTAAGTCTCTGGAAACCGTACTCGACAGTATCGATGCGCTGGTTTATGTGGCCAACATCGATACTTTTGAACTGCTCTACATCAATGAATATGGCCGTAACACCTACGGCGATATCAACGGTAAACCCTGCTGGAAGTTACTGCATCCGGAACAGAGCGGACCCTGCAGCTGGTGCAGAAAACAGGACCTGCTTGATGAGCAGGGTCAGCCGGCAGGAACCCAGGATGTTCAGCATTACGACGATACCACCGGGTGCTGGTATCAATACCGGGAAAAGGCTATTTACTGGGTCGATGGCAGCCTGGCGCGTATGGAAGTGGCCACTGATATCACGGCGTACAAAGAGGTGGAACAGGCGCTGCGTGAAGCCAAGAAACAGGCGGAATTACTGGCTCATAAAGATGAACTCACCGGTCTCAATAATCGGCGTGCCTTTTTCGAACAGGGGCATCGCGCTTTTCAACAGGCGATTCGCTTCAGTCATCCGCTGTCCGTACTGATGATGGACGTGGACCACTTCAAACGCATCAACGACAACTACGGTCATCGCGTCGGTGATCAGGTTCTGAAGGCACTGGCTGATCCGTTGCAGAAACTGGTACGGGAAATCGATGTAGTGGCTCGCATGGGTGGCGAAGAGTTTGCGTTCGTATTGCCGGAAACCGCCGTTGACGAAGCGGCACAGCTGGCCGAGCGTCTGCGGGGGGAAATCGAGAAAATCGAGATCCTCGACGGCGAGCAGGTCATTCGAGTTACCGCCAGCGTCGGCGTGGTAGCACGCAGTGACGACGACCGCAGCCTGGAAGCGTTACTCACCAAGGCCGACGATGCCCTGTATGTGGCGAAGAAGAAAGGGCGCAACCAGATCAAAGTGTGTCATTGAGCGGTTTCCGACGGCCGTCAGTCCGCCTGTGTACAGACGACGTGATACTTTTGTGAAAATGTCTGTCTACAATGCATGAATGAAACATTGTGCAGGCATGAATCATGGCTAAGCGAATCCTGGTCGTCGAAGACGATACAGACATAGCGCAACTTCTCAGTATCCATCTGAACGACATCGCCTTCGAAGTGGATGTGGTCGACAATGGCCCCGATGGCCTGAACCGCGCCAGCAACCATCACTATGACCTGATGGTGCTCGATATCATGCTACCCGGCATGGATGGGCTGGAAGTCTGTCGTCGCCTGCGCCAGCACAATATTCACATCCCGGTGCTGATGCTGACCGCCAAATCTTCCGAGCTGGATCGTGTGCTCGGCCTTGAACTGGGTGCCGACGATTACCTCACCAAACCGTTTTCCATTCAGGAACTGCAGGCCAGGGTGAAAGCCATTCTGCGTCGCATCGAGCTGGTCGGTCAGGCTCATGAGCAGGCTGAACAAAGCATCATCGATATCAACGGCCTGCACATCGACATCAATCGTCGTGAGGTGCGTATTCACGATCGAAAAGTCGAACTGACCGCCAAGGAATTCGATCTGTTACTGCATTTTGCACGTCATCCGGGTCGGGTTTACAGTCGCGCCCAGTTGCTGGACAGCGTCTGGGGTTATGGCCACGACGGATACGAGCACACCGTCAATTCGCATATCAATCGGCTGCGCAAGAAAATCGAAGTCGACCCGGAACGTTCCGAATATATTCAGACGGTATGGGGTGTCGGTTATCGTTTTCTCGATGTGGCGGCCCAGGACGTGTGACATGTTGCGTTCGCTGTTTGCCAAACTGGTACTGGTGCTGTTCCTGCTACTCTGTGTAACCGGAACGGTATTACTGGTCTCGGGTATGTATTCCGCGCACATGTACCAGCAGGAAGTGAGTCAGAAACTGAATCGCGAACTGGCCAGTTACATCGCGCGTGAACATGTGCTGATCGAGCAGGGCAGGATTCGCCAGGACAATCTCAAGGAACTGTTCCACCGTGCGATGATTATCAATCCCAGTCTGGAACTGTATCTGCTGGATGCTCAGGGTCATGTACTGGCGCATTCTGACGAACTCGACAACGCACAGTCGGTGCAGGTTTCACTGCAACCGGTGCAGGCCTTGCTTGCCGGAGGCGAGTTACCGATTATGGGCGACGATCCGCAACAAGCGGGCAGGCACAAGGTGTTCTCTGCGGCGCCGATCATGCAGGACGGGGCGGTGCAAGGCTATATCTATGCCATTCTCGGTAGCGAGCAGGTGAGTCATGTATCCCAGTTACTGCAGAACAGTTACATACTTAAATGGAGCAGCTTCGCGCTGGCGCTGGCGTTGTTGCTATCGTTCGGTGCCGGCTTGTTGATTTTTTATCTGCTGACCCGGCGCCTGGCGACACTCAAGCAGTCGATGGATGTTTTCCGCGCCAGTAATTTCGAGAACCCGCCGGAAGTCGACGTCCGCCAACTGGACCCGATAGACGATATCGACAGCATGACCCTGACCTTTCAGCAGATGGCGCGGCGTATTCACAGTCAGATGACCAATCTGCAACAGACCGATTCGCTGCGTCGCGAACTGGTCGCCAATGTATCCCACGATTTGCGCACACCGTTATCGTCACTGAAAGGCTACCTGGAAACCCTGTTGCTGAAAGATGCGGAGATCAGCGAACAGGAACGGCGTTCCTATCTGGAGATTGCTCATCGCCATGCGGATCGTTTGTCCAGGCTAGTTATCGAACTGTTCGAACTGGCCAAACTGGAAGCCAATGAAATTCAGCCGCAACTGGAAAGCTTTTCGCTGGCCGAGCTGGTGTTCGATGTGGCGCAGAAATTTCAGTTACGCGCACAGCAGAAGCAGATCGAAATACGTGTCGAGGTGGAAGCCGACATCCCCTTTGTCGATGCCGATCTGGGGATGATCGAACGGGTACTCGACAACCTGATCGACAATGCCCTCAGGCATACACCGGCTAACGGTGTGGTGCGCCTGCAATTGATTCGCCGGCAGGATCAGGTCGACGTGCTGGTGGCCGACACCGGTCACGGCATCGAAGCGGACGAGTTGCCGCATATTTTCAAACGGTTTTATCGTAAGGGTGAATCGGTCGACGGCGTGGGCGCCGGCGCCGGACTCGGCCTGGCGATTGCGCACCGTATTGTCGAGTTGCATGGCAGTACCCTGTCGGTTTCCAGTTACCGGCACCAGGGTACGGTGTTCGAATTCCAGTTGCCCGCCCACAGTTTCGCCTGATTATCCATTACGTTACGGCCGGTTCGGGTCGATCAATCATCGGAGAAGACAGCGGCCTGGCATTCAGGCGAGTCTGAATTGCGCTCGACCGGAGTCGGTTAATGCGGGTGGAATGGGCAGTCGGAAAGTGGTGCCGGCCGCGGTTCGGGGCGGCCGGCAGATAGAGTTTCAGGCGTAAGTGTCGATGAAATTGCCGAGTCTGGAGTTTTCGTTAACACGGCTGGTCTGGGCCAGGTCGCTGCTGTTCTGTGCGGCGCGAGCCGGTTCGGTGGGATTGTTGACCGGCAGGCTGACCGGCGGTTCGGGTGGTTGCTGTACCCGGCTGGTCTGGGTGTTAAGTGCGGCTGCGGCTGAGCCGGCGGGATCAACAGTCATATCGGGACTCCTCTGCACTCAAGGTCGAATGACTTCGACAGCGCTGTTGTATAAAGTTTAACCAACTGGGCTGAAAAAGCCAAACCGTCCCCCCGGAAAAACAGGCAGATGGTACCATTCATAAACGGCCAATTCGGCCGCTGAACGGACCTGAACCGAGGAGGAATTATGGCGTTGCCCCTGGCTACCGTGCTGAGTGCGGCTCCCGGACTGATCTCCGCCGCCGCGGATATGCTGAATCTGGTCAGAAAATATCGCCAGCAGTCGGAACAGACGCCGGACATCGATGTGGAGCACCGCATCGAGGAGCTCAACACGCTGATCGAACAGCAGGCACTGGTGATCGAGGAGTTGGCGAAGAACAATCAGCAGCTCACCCTGGCGGTACGCAACAATCGACGTCTTGCGGCAGTCGCCCTGGGGGTCGGAGCGGTTGCGCTACTGCTGGCCCTTCTGGCCTGATCAGGCTGACCCGGATTCAGCAACCTTCCAGTGACTGGCGCGCGGTGTCGAAGTCGGTAATCCGATCGATGATTTCCTGGTGTGATTCAGGCTGGAACTGCAGGTGACAGTAGTAGTTCTCGCCCTGATCATTCTTAATGATGGTCGGTTCGAAAAC
>CBDULQ010000143.1:0-9472 GCA_965368115.1 uncultured Gammaproteobacteria bacterium
AGCCTGGAGTTGTGTATCGTGCCGGAGATTTGGCCGCAAATGACAATGTATTTGCCTTTCACTATCGAGCGATCGCTCGGTGCTCGTCCTTTCGCCATGCCGTGGTCCGGTGCCGTGCGGCCCCTGTCATTGGTCTTAAAAAAATCTCATTTTTTTTCGAACAACCAGCCTGTCTGGCGCTACTTATGACTAGCATGGACGCCAATACAGTCAGTAACGAAGATCTGCTCAAGGCCTCGGGGCGCGGTGATCGCGAGGCTTTCCAGCAGCTGTACCAGCAGACCAATCGGCGGGTTTATGCCTACCTGAGTCGACTGCTCAGCAATCACAGCCTGGTGGACGACCTGTTTGTCGACGTCTACTCGGAAATCTGGAAGAGCGCGGGTAATTATCTGGGCAATTCGTCCGCGACAACCTGGATTATCGGCGTCGCGCGCAACATGGCGATGAATCACCTGAAACGGCAGCGCCATCATGATGAGCTGGATGCGGTGGAACATCGATTGCCTGCTCAGGAAGACGAGGCGGTTGAGCAACAGCAACGTATTGGCCTGGTGCATCGCGCACTGGCGGAGCTCAAGCCGCAACACCGGGAAATTCTCGGCCTGATCATGCTGCGCGAATGTTCATACCAGACGGTGGCAGACATTATGGATATACCTATCAACACGGCGAAGACACGGGTGTTTTACGCAAAAGATCTGTTACGGAAGAAGTTGATCGAAATGGGTGTAAGCAATGACGACCTATAGTCGAGACCAGCTACGTGAAATGATTCCCCTGTTCTTCAACGGCAGTCTTGCCGAGGAGGACGCGGATATTTTGATGGCCGCAATCGCTGAGGATGAAGCTCTGCAACAGGCATTCGACGATTTTGCCGAGCTGAATTCCGCTTATGAACGGATGCCGATGCCGGATGAAGCGCAGTTTGACAGCCTGTTTCAGCGCGTCGATATGCGCGTCGCATCGCAACAATCCGCGGGCGGGCGTCAATCGACCGAAAGTATCTGGTCGCTGATGAAATCTTTTTTTGCGCAGCCATTGCTGCCCTGGGGGCTGGCCGTGGCCCAGTTTGCAGTGATCGCCATTGTTGTGATCCAGCAGCCGCAGACCTCGCCGCCGCCGGTCTACCAGACGTTGAGTAATGAACAGTCCGGCATGCGCATCAATATTATCTTTAACGATACAGTCGACGTGGCGGCGATGAATCGTTTTTTACAACAACATGACTTACAGATCGTTGCCGGTCCTTCGGCTACTCGCGTGTTCGTGGTGAGTTCCAGGGATGCCGTCGATGAACAGACGATGCAGATTATTCGCGCATCGTCACTGATTCAATTTGCAGAGAAGACAATGTAACCGAGGTAGACAGAATGGGGACAGGGAACCGGGCGGACCACCTTTCAACCTTGACGTGTTTGTGTATCAGTTTGTTGATTCTGGGTACGACTCATGAGCGCGCGGATGCGGCACAGGTCGTCGATCAGCAGCGTGGTATCGATATCAAAATGGATACCACTTTGCAGGCACAGGGATTGCTGGTGATGCTCGACAATATGGATGTGACAGCATTGACCCGGGTCAGTGATCAGAATTTACTGATTACGCCGATGTATCCGCTGTCGGAAGGCGAACATCGCTTACGTATTCACTTCGTTACACCGGAGGGTTACAACATGCAACAGACCGTGATAATCGATACCGTTCAACAACGTGTGGATTATCAGGGCGCCAGTGTGCTGGAAGTGACCCTGCGCGGCCTGGCTTACGATAAAAATGATGTGACCACTCAAAGCCATGAGCTCGACGGTCATCTAAGTCATCAGGGCGACTGGCAGGCCGGGAGCTGGCAGGGGGAGACACGCGCCGATGTCTGGTGGTTCGATCGTAGCGAACCGGTTGCACCGCTGGATGAAAACAATCCCGAAGTAATCGATTACTACGCCAGTGCCGTGCAACAGAATGAGGATAAACGTTTTCTGGCTGAGGCCGGTTATCTGCAATTACACCAGTCGAAAAATACCATCAACCGACTGGCGCGGCGCGGTGCTCGCGCCAGCTATCAACGCGATCAACTGGAACTGGATGTGTTCAGTGTCGACAGCCGTCAGCAGATCAGTGCCGATGGCGGTCTGGGTGTCGGGTCCGGCGGTGATCAATCGATTGTCGGTCTGGCCGCGGCCTGGCGTATCGAACGTTCTTCCACCAGTGAACATACCCTGCGTACCCTGTACAGCAAGGGGGCGGAAAGTGGTGATTCCTTCGGCAGCCTGAGCGGTGGTGCCGAAACCGAAGGCGATGTGCTGGGTATTCTGATGCAGTCAGAATTCAGGAGTCAGGACCTCAGTCTGGAGCTGGAATTCGATCGATCCAGCTACGATAACGATACCAGCGATGCGCTGGGCGAACAGAGCGATAATGCCTACGCTATTCGCTCCCGTTATCGCCATGGTTCTGCGACTTACCGCGCAGCACTGGAAAGTATAGGTACCCGGTATGCGGTTGTCGCCAATCCGTTGTTGCAGAACGATCGACGTTTTCTCACCCTGTCGGCAAATTACGATTTTGGTGAACACAATGTCACATTCAGCGGGCAGACCGAATACGACAATCTGGATCAGGAAACCACCCGGGCACGTCTTGGTAAAACGTTTATTACCACCGATTATCGGTATCGCAAAGGCCGTGATTTCTCGACACTACTCAGTTTGCAGAACAGTCGTCTGAGCAGTGAAGACGAACCCACTGCGGCCGATGTGCGTAAAGCCGACACCAATAGCGTACTGGGCAAGCTGAATCTGGTAAACGGTCAGTGGAATATGGGGTTCTCGGTTCTGGTGTCGAGTCTGGACGACCAGACCAGTGCCAACGAAGACAATGACATTCTGTCTTACAGTATCAGTCCTGCCCTGTTGCGTGGCAGTCTGTACTTCACGCCCAGTTACACTTACACCGAAACCGATTTCAGCAACAGCAATGTTACCAATGAACAACAGATCTTTAATCTGCATCTGCAGGGACAGGCTTATGACCGGCGTCTGAGTTACCAGTTGTCCGGGTCTCTGAGTCGATTCTCCGATAACGCGGGGAGCGAAATCGACAGCACCTTGCTGGATGCGCAACTGGACTGGAGCCTGGGGCATATCAACCTGTTTGCGGTGCGTTCGCGACATGCGGTAGGTATGGAGCTGCGTTACCTGGATAGCGAAGACACCGGCACTACACTGCAGGATGACGCGGTGATCTGGGTTACCTATAAAATTGAAGCAGTGTTGAACCACTAGAGGAAGCTGATGATGTTAACCACTGCCATGCGATCCGCTTTATTCTTCATCTGCCTGCTGGCGGCAGCCGTGGTTCGGGCCGATGTTTCTCTGTTACAAACACCGGATAATCCGTCACAGGCCGGTGTGCCCGTTCAGTTTGTAGTGCAGGACGATTGCGAAATGATCACTGTTGATTACGGTGACGGTTCAACGCCGGATATTAGCAGTACTCCCACTCAGCCATTTACGTTCACCCACACTTACACCACTGCCGGGACCTATCATGTTTCGGTAACCGGGGGCACCTGCGGCACCATCGGAACCCAGGATTTTATTACCGTTTTTATCGTTGGTACTGCCAGTGAACCGGTTGGTTCGCCCACGCCGACCGGTATCAGCATCGAATACATGCAACTGTATTTCGATAACAATCAACCCAAGATCAGTGTTGCTCGTAACACACGTGACCTGCGTGCATATGCTGAACTGCGTTACAGTGGTAGTGGTCTGTTCCAGGCTTACTGGGAAGTCGACGGCCGTATCATCGAACGCATCAATCGGCATTTGCTGGACGGAGATACCTTGAAATTATCGACGCCGGACTATGTCACCCTGCCGACGTTTCGCAGTGGCCCTCATCGAGTGCGCCTGGTGGTGACCGCGCCCGCAGTGTCGCCGGGGCTGATACCGCAGGCGGTGTATTTTGTTTCCGACAGGGCACCAGTGCCGGAGCTGGAACTGGTTGCGCCACCGGTCAATACGCGCATCGAACCGGGTACCGACATTGAATTCAGCTGGCGAGCCAGCGTGCCATCACCGGGTTATCTGTTGCAGTTGATCGATGCCAGACAACAGATCGTATTTTCCGCCTTCAGCAGTCAACCTGATTACATGATGAAGCAGGCGGTTGCTGCGAATGTGCTCGATCCTGACGCCGAATATCAATGGCAGGTCAGTGCGCTGGATAAGCAGGGTCGTCCCCTGGCGAAAAGCCGGCAGGCCCTGTTCAGTATCGATGATCGGAGCTGGGCGGTGGATAAGGAGTTTCTGCTGGTGTTCGAGAATAGCCTGCTCGGTCACGCACTGAAGCGGCGACTGATTCGCGACTATCGACTGGATGTGATCGAGGAATTCGATCTGGATTCTCTGCAACGTAGTGTGCTGGTATTCCAGACCGACCGCGATGCCAGCAGTCTGCTCAATGAATTGCGCGCAACCCGGGGCGTGATTGGTGCACAACCGAATTATATTTATCGATCCCTGCAACAATCAGTGGACGCCGCTGAACCGCTGCAACCCATGCAGAAGTTAGCGAGCCAGCTTGAGCTGGCGAAAATGCAGGGTGTCGGCGCCACTCGTAAGCCGCTGATTGCAGTCATCGACAGTGGTGTGGAGGTCGACCACCCGGATCTGCAAGGCGCGGATATAACCCCGATCAATTTCCTCAAGGGCGACGAATACCGGGGTGAAATTCATGGTACTGCGGTGACCGGAATCATTGTTGCGCAGCGCAATGGCGAAGGCATTATCGGCCTGGCGCCGGCCAGCCGGATATTGGCCTTGCGCGCCTGTCGCCAGTTGCAGGCGGAGCGGAGTGCTGCGGAATGCTTTAGCCACAGCGTGGCACGCGCGGTCGATCGAGCGCTCCTGGATCAGGCCGAGCTGGTTAATTTCAGTTTCGGTACGCCAGGCGGTGATCCGCTGATTTCCAGTTTGCTGGATGCGGGGCGCCAGCAATCGATGGTTTTTGTAGCGGCTGCCGGGAACGATCTGCGGCAGCAGGAACTGGCGTTCCCGGCCAGTCATCCCGCTGTGCTGGCCGTCGCGGGACGGGATGATGGCCGGGATTTCCCCAATGCCCAGATGGTCGCCGCAGCGCAAATCAGTGCCCCGGCCGATCAGATATTCACCACGGTGAGCGGAGGTCGATATAACTTCCTCAATGGCACGTCCATGTCCACCGCCATCGCCACCGGTGTACTGGCACTGGCCCCGCCTGGCAGGCCGTCCCTGCCGAAAGGCGAGACATTCTGTGACTGGATCAACCGTGTGTTCGGTGTCGGGAGTTGTGGCCCCGGCCGTTAAATTTTTTCCATTTTCTTTTCGAACCTCGCCGGGCTTTGCAGCCACACAGGGGTATTCAGGGGCATTGAAGAAAAGGAAACCGAAATGAAAGGCAAATCTTTGTACAAACGTATTTTCACCCGGTTGCTGGGGGCACTGCTGGTCACCGGATTGGTGGGCTGCGGCTCCGGTGGCGGTGCCAGTTCGCCGCAACAGCAGGCGCTGCTGGATCAGATCAACCAGCTGTTTCCGTTTACACCCAATCAGCCGTTCAATGTGACTTTTCTGTGCGGTCGGCTGAATTCCAGTCTGGCCTACAACTTCGAGTTTTTCGATAACGGTGTACTACGCATCACCACGGAGTTGAACAACAGCGCGGTTGTCGAGCAGTTGGGTACCTACACGTACCAGAATGACCAGATCGATATTCTGGTACAGGGTACCGGTGCGGACCTGTTCTTCCTGCTTGATGAACAGGGTACCAATATCGAGTCGCAAATGGGTATGGTGTATCGCTTTGAAACGCCAAACATGCAATGCGTGGCCATTGGTCACCGCTACAACGATGCCTTGCAGGAATTTGCTATACCGGCCAACTACCAGTGTCCGACTCTGGATACCGGTGCGGCGACGGACGATGAAAACGCCTTCGAGTTTGTGCATATCAACAGCCAGGCGGGTACACCGGTGCCGGGCTCTGCATTCCGTCAACGGGACGTTTATGTGGTCGGCGATCCTCAACCGCATATTACCCGCGGCTATGGCATTTATCGACGCCAGGGTGATCAGTTCTATATTTACTTCCCTAATCTGTTTGATGACGCCAATGTGTTCAGTGGACGTTTCAACAACAATAATGCAAGCATCAGTGTTGATCAGGCAGGTATTACCAGCGGCGACTGTCCGCGTTCCTGATTTCATCATCTTCCGGCTGTAAGTAGAAAAGCCCGTTGTGTAAGCAACGGGCTTTTATGTTTACGGTGCATAGAACAAACGGGTGAGTCGTGCCCACTCAGTTGCAAGATGACAACATTTTCAAGGACACGATCATGAGTAGCAAAATATCCCCGGTTCAATTGAAAGGTTTGTTGATGTCGCCCCTGTGGGTGATGGCTTTGATCGCCATGATGGGTATGGACTGCAGTGGCGGCGTGTCGAGAATCGATGAGGCCAGTTACGTGACCGATATTCGTCTTGCCAAAGATAATAACGGCAAAATTCTGATCGGCTACCGTTACCTTCGGCAGCGGGATGTCGTTGTTCAGTATTTCGGCGGAGGCCTGACGTCCGAAGGAGAATCTTATGAGGATGGCCCGGTGGTGCAGCTCGAGTTCGACTCGCTCATGTATGACTTTGCAACCGCACAACGGGAAAATGCGGCGACCATTGCGGCGTTTGATCCGGAAGAAGACTACCCGCAACGTTTCCTCATGACCATGGGTGATGCGGGCAGCGCGGCGGCGAGCTGGTTTAACCAGGGTGTTTATTACGGTGCGGGATATACTATTCGTCAGCCCACCCTGAACTGGTTGCCGGCACAACGTCTGGAAGCAGGCCAGGGCAATAATTTCAGGCTGGTTTACGACCAGGTTGCTGACAATCAGGCCAACAGTATTTTTGTCGGTCTTACCGAGGATGATCGAGTCTATACACGCGGTTATCGTGGCTCGACTCAGCAATGGGATGCGCCGCTATTTGAACCGGTTGTGAACAGACAGCCGGGTGATCTGATGTTCGATATGCATGTCGATGGTCAGTTGCTATGGACGCTGGCTGAGCCTGCGACATCGCTATATGCGACACACTATGCGCCACCCGCCAATCCACTGGCGCAACGGGTGGCCACATCCTCTTCCCGGATTCACATTCGCGATTTAGTGGTTGCCAGGGGAAACAATCCATATGCCATGGTGATCTGGAATGACGATGACGGTATGTACTCAAATTTTTTCGATGGTAACGGCTGGGGTCAGGCCATGCCGATCAGTGCCCTGATCAGCAATGTCGCGGCAGCCGTGCAGCTGGGTATGGATGCCAGCGGCAATGCGGTGCTGGCCTGGAAGCCGGGTTACGATGTGGATGGCGACATTCGAGTCATACATTTCAGTCCGCAGTCCGGCTGGATGAATGAGCAGGTTCTGGGTCAGGGACGTGATCCGGTGCTCGATGTCAACGTAAACGGTGAAGCCATTCTGGTGTGGCACCGTAACACAAATGATGAACCCGGCAATCGGCTATTTGCCGCGCGTTACAGTGTGCAGAGCGGCTGGATGCAGGAGGGTGTGATCGCTCGCAATGCGGCCAGCGAATATCGTGTGTTGATCGATAACAACGGCAATGCCCTGGCGGCCTGGTCGCGACTCGTGGATACGACTAATGGGGTGTATGCCTTTGGTACGCGACTGGCGCTATATGATTTCAATTTTACGGGTCTGGATGTCACTGTTAACGGTGGTGGTCGGGTGACGTCGTCGCCACAGGGTATCGATTGCGGTACTGACTGTAGTGACAGTTATCCGCGCAACAGCACAGTGACGTTAACTGCCGTGCCTGATTCTGACGCGACCTTTATCGGCTGGGGTGGCGACTGTACACCTTTGCAGACGATTGCCGATCAGGCGAGTGTGATAATGGATTCAGCCCGATCATGTAGCGCGAATTTCAGCAGTCTGAACCTGCAGAATTACACACTGACACTGAACATTCTCGGTGGTCCGGGTGCAGGTGAAGTGAACAGCCAGGAAACACCCGTGCCACTTCTCAATTGTATCAACAGCAACGAAGCGCAGACTCAGTGCACGGCAAGTTATCAGGCAGGGTCGCAGGTGTATCTGTCGCCCACTCCCTATGCAAGCAATTTCAATATCAGCTGGACCGGTTGTGATAGCGAGGCCGGGGTAGAAGGTTGTTCAATCATCATGAACAACGATCGAACGGTCAGTGTTACCTTCTAGTCGGGCATTGGCTGCAATGCATAAAACAAAGGTCTTCGCCTGGCGAGGGCCTTTGTCATATCGGTGAGTGGAGGGTTCTGGAATAGAACTGTCCTAGGACCCGGGACCACACATCAGGGAAGTAGACGGGCACTCGAGATCGGGTGTCGATAAACCATCAAATGGAGAACGACTATGAAATATCCAGTTGTGAAAAGCGCAGCGCTTGTTGTTGCATTGTCAGGTCTGGATCCACTGGCTGCCTGTGAGTTGATCAAAACCGATTTCGGTTATCAGGTGTCCGGGCCCTGTGAATTACGTCCACAGTTAATGATCAAGAGTCCAAATCTCATCGTTAACTGGGTTGCAGTTTATACCGAAAGCGGTACCGGACTCGGTGTCGATGCCCGGGTTGTCAATGTCGGTGATGTGGGGACGGAAGGGCTGCTGGTCATCAGGTCGATGAACAATCAGCCGCGGGGTGAATTCGATCTTGAGGTTCGCATGCGCCTGATCGGTCCCGGTAATCTGCCTTACGATATATATCAAAACAGTCGCGGCTGGGTCTCTGAGGGTGTGCAACGGCGTCGAATGGGGAGGCTGGCTGCCGGGGCGTCTGCCGCAGCCAATTTCGGTATACCGCCGGCGGCGGAATTTTCATTGCCGGACCGTAACCAGACCTACAAGGTGATTATGACAGCCCAGGTCGACCCGGTCATGACCGGTAGTGGAGCAAGCATTAATATGCGCGGCGAAGTGGCTGAATCTAACGAACAGGATAATTTTTTCCTTGGCGTTTCCGGACCTCGATATGAATGCCTGGCCTATGGTCAGGATGCGGATCCGATCGAGGTTTATCTGGAACCGGCGTTTCATCTCAACAATGACATCAACCAGCCATTATTCCCGGCCTGTCGTTGATACGGAAGGACGATGTTCACCCGCAGGTCGTGCATCGACTCGACCTGCGATCTTTGTTCGGTGTGCGTCGAGTCGGTTGCCGGGTCGCTAGAGCAATCCGGCTCAGATCCAATATCCGGGAACGGCTCCGGGTGGGCCGAATTAATCGATTCAAACGATTTTCTGGTCGCATTAAACCCTATGATTAAAAAGCTTTTTTTATACGAGGGACGTTTCAGAAATTGAAAAAAAGCACGTTTATCTGAAAATTTATTTACAACCCGCCCCGCGATGCTATGAGCCATCAAA
>CBDULQ010000144.1:0-9379 GCA_965368115.1 uncultured Gammaproteobacteria bacterium
AGAAACCAGTGGCCCTGTGTGTTGCACCGCCAGCAGTCTCCTTCCTGATTCATCAGGCCCTGCTCCAGGGCATGCTCGCATGTTTGCCGAATCCGTTCGAAACCCAGCCCGGTGTGTGTCATGAAAGTGGATTCGTCAAAGCCCTGTTTCAGGCGCAGGCCGTTAAGCATGAATTCGAATACCGTATCTGCCTCAGACAGCCATTCACGTCCGGAAACCCGGTCCGATGCCGTCATATAAGCCTCGGGCTGGCGCAGCTTCCAGAGCCGTTGGATGCCGGCCGGCTGGCTGCTGCTGAGTTTGCCATGGGCGCCGGCGCCGATGCCCAGATAGTCGCCGAACTGCCAGTAATTCAGGTTGTGCCGGCATTCCCGTCCGTCGCGTGCGTAAGCGGAAATCTCATACTGCTTGAAGCCGGCCTCCGCCAGCCGTTGCTGGCCTTGCTGTTGCAGGTCCCAGATCAGGTCATCGTCCGGCAGTACCGGCGGCTGGTTATGAAACAGGGTGTTCGGCTCGATGGTCAGCTGATACCAGGACAGGTGCTCCGGCTCGAGCGCCAGAGCTTGCTCAAGGTCGGCCAGGCCCTGGTTCAGGCTTTGTCCGGGCAGACCGAACATGAGGTCGAGATTGATATTGTCGAATCCGGCGTGGCGCGCCATTTCCACCGCTCGATGCGCTTCATCGGCGTTGTGAATTCGACCCAGTGCCTGCAGCTGCTGGTCATCGAAACTCTGGATGCCAATGGACAGGCGGTTGATGCCGCAATCGCGAAATCCGCGAAACCGCTCCTGTTCGAAGGTGCCGGGGTTGGCCTCCATGGTTATTTCCATATCCGGCAGGCAGGTGATGCGCGCACGGATGCCGCCAAGCAGTCGATCCAGTTGCTCCGGGTCGAACAGGCTGGGAGTGCCGCCACCGATGAAAATCGAACTCAGTCGTCGTCCCCAGACCAGAGGCAGATCCTGTTCCAGATCACTGAGCAGAGCGTCGATGTAGGCGACCTGTGGAATGTTATCCTTGCCCTGGTGTGAGTTGAAATCACAATACGGGCATTTACGGACACACCAGGGCAGGTGGATATACAGGGCCAGGGGCGGCAGATTACTGAATGCATGCATCGCGCAAGTGTATCAAAAACACGCGGCTGGAAAGGGCTGATGATAGACGATCGAAGACTGCTGCTGAGAGTTGCAGTGAAAATGATGACGCTGCTGGCGGTGTTGTTCCTGATTTACATTCTGCTGGCCGGGCTATTGAGTACTCAGGATCATAAATCCGAATACCTGTCCGTCAGTGTGGTTGATCTGGCGCCGGGTGAAGCGCGCAGGGTACAGAGTGGCAGTCGCTGGTTCATGGTTATTCATCTACAGGCTGTCGGTGACGCGCAACAGGCTTTTGTCGTACTGCGTGCGCAGGATCCGGTGTTCGGTTGCCAGGTCGAGGCGTTGCTGGACGATGCTGAATTGAAATCAGTGTGTGCGCAGGCGCGTTGGGATTTGCAGGGCAGGTTGCTAGAGGGTGGCCGGGATCATGAGGATCTTGCCGTACCGGCTCATGACTGGGTGAATCCGCAATTACTGCGGATTCACCTGGATTAAAAAAGACAACGTCAGGACTTAATACACTTCCTGGATAAGGTTGATCAGGTTGAGGGTGCGCTGATCATCGATTTTATAAAACACCTGATTGGACACCTTGCGTCGCGACAATAAACCTTTGTCGCGCATCATGGACAGGTGCTGGGAAATATTGCTCTGGGATGTGCCGACGTGGGTGGCGATGTCGTTGACCGATGCTTCGTGGTCGTTGAGGGCAAACAGGATTTTTAAACGCAGGGGGTGGGCCATGGCCTTGATTGACTGAGTGGTCCGATTCAGTTCCCTGTCGCCAAACTTCAAATCATCAGAATAAGTATATGTGTTCATGGCGTCCTATCATTTAGTTGATGATTGGGAATTGCATGTTACTGAATGAGGTTCCCTGTAGACATGGGCTAAAGGCCTATTTGTTTCGCGCTTTGTTGCGTTTTGTCAAATCGGTCACAAATTAATTCCTTGCCTGGCTATTGTGCCGGGAAAGACGCGTGTAAGTGATTGAAGTGCGGACAACGAATGCACATTCCATTCCGACTGCTGCTTCGTAAACCCGTCGGGAGACTTATTCCTGATTACGTGATCTGGACAACAGATAGATGACAATGATCAGTGCGGGTAGACCCAGGAGCGATGAATACAGGTAAAACATCAGATAGCCGAAATGGTCGACCACGATACCTGAAAAACCGGCGATGATTTTCGGAAACAGAGTCATCAATGAACTGAACAGGGCGTACTGAGTTGCTGTATACGCGGTGTTGGTGAGACTCGATAAATAGGCAATGAACACCGCGGTGGCGATGCCGCCGGCCAGACTGTCGGTGCCGATTACCAGCGCCAGCATGCGAATGTCCGGGCCTGTGGTCGACAACACCGCGAACATCATGTTGCTGCCAATGACCATGATGCTGCCCAGCAATAGAATTTTCAGAATACCGAAGCGTACCACCAGGATGCCGCCGAGTACCGCACCGGTGATGGTGAGAAAAAATCCGAACAGTTTGGAAATATTGGCGATATCGATTTTGCTGAAGCCGATATCAAGATAAAACGGATTGGCCATCACCGCCATGGTGATATCGGTAATGCGATAAGTGCCAATCAACAGCAGGATAATCAGCGCCTGTTTACCGGTGCGTCGAAAGAAATCACTGAACGGGCTCACTACAGCGGATAGAAACCATTCGGCAATGCGTTGCCCCAGGCCTTTAAGCCGTACCCGCGCTTCGACCTGGTTGATGAGTTTTTCTTCGTAAGCCAGGGTGTCGGATGACATGCGATGTTCAGGTTCGCGTATGGTCAAGGTGGTGATGATGCCGACCAGCGTCAGCAGAGCCATACCGACATAGGCGATTTCCCAGTTGATAAAGCCGGCCAGGTAAAGTGCGCCGGCGCCCGAGGCCAGAGTAGCAACACGATAACCCAGTACGTAACTTGCTGCCATCGCCGCCTGATATTCTTTTTCCACCGCTTCGATGCGATAGGCGTCGATAACAATGTCCTGAGTTGCTGACGAAAACGCCACCAGCAAGGCATACAGTGCAAACAGTGTCAGGTGCTGGGCCGGTGTGGTGTAGGCGAGTAATAACAGGCCGGCGGCGATACCCGATTGCGCCAGCAGTAACCAGCTGCGTCGCTGACCCAGTAGTCGTGACAATATCGGTAACGGCAACCGGTCAACGACCGGCGCCCAGAATACCTTGATCGAATAAGTAATACCGATCCAGCTGAAAAAACCGATGGTAGTGCGGCTGACATCGGCATCAGTGAGCCAGGCGGATAGTGTTGAGAACACCAGTAAAAACGGCAGCCCGGCGGAAAATCCCAGAAACAGCATGCCGATAACGCGAGGTTGCAGATAAACCGCAAGGGCTTCGCGCCAGCTATGTTCGCCTTGTGTTGGACTCATTTAATTTCGTAGTCGTAATCGATGATCAACGGAGCATGATCGGAAAAGCGTTCATCTTTATAGATGCGCGCTTTTTTAACCGTGTCTTTCAGGCCCGGTGTAATGATCTGGTAATCGATGCGCCAGCCCACGTTCTTGGCCCAGGCCTGACCGCGGTTGCTCCACCAGGTGTATTGATCTTCTCGCTGATCGACCACACGGAATGCATCCACATAACCGACTTCATCGAACAGGGTGTCCAGCCAGGCGCGCTCTTCAGGCAGGAAGCCGGAATTTTTCTGATTGCCGCGCCAGTTTTTAATGTCGATTTTTTTATGTGCGATGTTCCAGTCGCCACAGATTACGAATTCACGACGCTTGCGACGCAGTTTCTGCAGATAGGGCATGAAGCGATCCATGAAATCGAACTTCACCTGCTGGCGTTCTTCTTTGGCCGAGCCGGAATGCATATACAGGGAAATGACGCTTAGTTTATCGAACTGTACTTCGATGTAACGGCCTTCGATATCGATATCGTGCCAGCCAATGCCGTTGATCACTTTTTTCGGCTGATGTTTGCTGTAAATGGCCACGCCGCTATAACCTTTTTTTTCTGCATCGTGGTAGTAGCAGTGATATCCGCGAGGGCAGAAAATTTCATCGGTGAGCTGGTGTTCCTGGGCCTTGGTTTCCTGGATGCAGACCACATCTGCGCGCTGTTTCTTTAACCAGTCGAAAAAGCCTTTGCGGGCCGCCGATCGAATACCGTTGGTGTTTACTGATATGATTCGCATGAAATGTCGCTATAATGTCGGTCCGCGCTATTCTACATCATCCAACGAGTCACAGGCGAAAACATGCAGGCAAACCAGACACGCTTCATCGAACTGGCACTGGAGTTCGACGTACTGAAATTCGGTGAATTCAAACTCAAATCCGGACGTATCAGCCCGTATTTCTTTAATGCCGGTCTGTTCAATACCGGTAAGGCGCTGGCTGAACTGGGCCAGTGTTATGCGCAGGCCATCATTGATAGCGGTATCGAATACGATGTGCTGTTCGGTCCAGCCTACAAAGGCATTCCGCTGGTGGCGGTCACCGCCATGGCGCTGTATGAGCAGCATGGCGTCGATGCGCCGTTTGCCTTCAATCGCAAGGAAAAGAAAGATCATGGTGAAGGCGGTGTGATCGTTGGTTCACCCTTGCAGGGCCGGGTGCTGATTCTCGACGATGTGATTACCGCCGGCACGGCGATTCGTGAATCTATCGACATGATTCAGGCCGCCGAGGCGCAGGCCATCGGTGTGATGATTGCGCTGGATCGGCAGGAGAAAGGTCAGGGCGAGCGTTCCGCGGTGCAGGAAATCGAGCAGGATTACGGCATGCAGGTGGCCAGCATTATCGGTATGGAACACCTGATCCAGTACCTGGAAAACCAGTCCGATCAGCAGGCGATGTTACAGGCCATGCGGGCCTATCGTGAAAACTACGGCATCTAGCCGATGATCAGCTTCAGTCCCACCGCCAGTGTTATGACTTCATAAGTGCGTTTGATCAGCCGGTTGCCCTTGACGATGGCCAGGTGGGCGCCCAGGTAACCGCCGATCAGCGAACCCAGCAGCAGGGCCGGCAGCCATTGCCAGTAAATGTCCCCGAGCAGGCCCAGCGTGATGGCGCCACTACCGTTCCAGAACAGGCCGACCAGAATCAACGTGTAGGCCACCGCCAGTTTGTAATCCAGCCCGAACCAGCGCACCAGCCATAGCGTCACAAACAGGCCCGTGCCCGAGGTCAGCGAGCCATTGAGAATGCCGATGAGGAAAATCACCGTACCGCCGACAAGATGACCGTGCAGGTCGCGATGTCGGGGTGCCAGCTGCTGGCCCAGCTGCGGCGATAGCCAGGAGTAGATACCCAGCGCCATGGTCAGCAGGCCGAGGGCGATTTCTGCGCTGCGCCCGGGAATCTGCAGAATCACGCTGGCGCCCAGTACTACACCGGGCAAACCGCAGCCGAGGATGAACAGGGCAAAGCGGCGTTCCAGTGCGCTGCTTTTCAGATGGCGCAGAGTGGCGCCTACGCCGAGTGCGACACTGGCGACCTTGTGTGTAGCCAGCGCCAGTCCGAAAGGCAGGCCCAGAAAAATCAGCGCCGGCAGTTGTATCAGGCCGGCGCCGCCTCCGGCCAGTGCGGAAAACAGATTCGCCAGCAGCGATATGGCAAAGAGCAGTAATTGGTCCATAAGCCGGTGAACGCGTTTCCTGTGATTCGGTGCAAACATTCGAACAGATTCGGCCGGTTATTCTGCCACATTCGCCGGGCCGTCCGGCAAAAAAATGATTTCTGTATATACTCAAACACAGTCAATCGAAAAAATTCAGAAGGTCTGATTTGTGAGAAATCTGCAGTTGATAGCGGCAGCAAGCCTGTGTCTACTTGTAAACGGCGCGGCACTGGCCGGCCTCAATAAATGGGTGGACGAAAACGGTCAGGTACATTACGGCGATCGGGTGCCGGCCAAATACCTGAATCAACAACGCGAACAACTGAACGAGCAAGGTGTGGTCGTGGAACGCCACAGGGCGCCTCGGTCGCAGGAAGAACTTGATCAGGAAAAAGCCGAGAAAGCGCGCAAGCAAGAAGAGGAAAAACAGCGTCTGATTGCGAAGCGCAAGGCCGATTTGCGTGATCGGGTGTTGCTGGATACCTTTACCGCCGAAGCCGACCTTGTTCATGCCCGGGATGCGCGTGTCGAAGCAGTGGATACCCAGATACTGCTGACCGAAACCATCATCAAAGATCAGGAAAAGAAGCTGGAGAAACTTAAGCAGCGTATCAGCAGCATCGAGAAGTCGGGACGTAAAGTGCCGGAGAATTTACCCAGGGAACAGGATTCAGTCAGCCGACAACTGGAGACTCATTACCAGTTTGTAGACGCCAAAAATGAGGAAAAGCAGAAGATCATCGACAAATTCGACGACGATATCAAACGTTTCCGGGAGCTGATGGAAATGCGTAACAAGCGGGAATGAGCCCGATGGAACAAGAATAAAAAACGCCGGTTAAACCGGCGTTTTTTTTGCCTGCGGAGAATGGATGTTTAACCCTGGGCTAGCAAATTACGCAGGTCGATGACTGCAGCATTGGCGCGGGAAATGTAATTGGCCATGACCAGTGAATGATTGGCAAAGAAACCGAAGCCGCCGCCATTCAGAATAACCGGGCTCCACACCGTAGACTGGGTAGCATCCAGTTCGCGGATGATCTGGCGCAGGCTCACCAGGGCATTCTTTTTCTGCAGGATATCCTGAAAATCCACTTCCACCGCTTTCAGGAACTGGCTCAGGGCCCAGGCGCTGCCGCGGGCTTCGTAAAAGATATCGTCGATTTCCATCCATGGCGTTTTCACGTCGATGACCTTATCGCCAGGGGTCGACTGGTGGGCCTGGGCATCACCCGCCAGATCGGTATTCAGGCGTTCCTGGCCGACACTGGCACTGAGCCGTTGCGACAGGCTGCCAAGGCGTTTTTCCACCAGCGCGAGCCAGTCGCTAAGGTTGTCGGCACGGGCGTAGAACTGGGCATCCGCCGAATTGTTGTCGGTGAGTCGGTGCAGGTAGCGATACAGCGCCTCAGTACCCTTGCGGTATTCGCCCTCCGCCGAGGGTAGCAGCCAGGATTCGGAGTCGATACGGAACTGGTTTTCGGCGATGATCACATCCGGATCTTCCACCGACTGAGACTGGGAGCGGCTGATGTCGTTACGAATCGCCAGGGTGAGGTCGCGGATCTGGCTGAGCACGCCGAATTCCCAGTTGGGGATGTTGTCCATGAACACCCCTGGCGGCAGTTTGTCATTGCTCAGATACCCCCCCGGTTTGTCGAGCAGGGTTTCTGAAGTCGTGATCAGGGCGCTGACGGTAATGTAGCCGGTGACCATGTCCTCATCGAACTGAGAAGACATGCTGGCGGCGTTTTCGACGACACGAAACGGCTCAGGCTCGTTATTCCACAAAAAACCGAACACCAACTGGATCAAAATCAGTATGATGATCGCCAGTAACGCCAGTCGTAGTGCCCAGTGATGTTCATCGGGGCCTCGATGACGGTTAAAGGGTTTCAGCAGGGTGTTCTGTAGTTTGTCGTAAGCGTCGAATACGTGATCGAGAACGGCCATGATGCTTCCTGAAAGTCGATTGATCTATTTTTAGAAATGGTATGAAACACAACGTTCCAATGTCCAGCGCGCCGCACGTCGCTGATCGAATACTCGCATGGTATCACAGCCACGGCCGTAAAAACCTGCCCTGGCAGCAGGGCCGCACGGCCTATCGTGTGTGGGTGTCCGAGATCATGTTGCAGCAAACGCAGGTGGACACGGTGATTCCCTATTACCAGCGCTTCATGCAACGCTTCCCTGATGTACAGAGTCTGGCAGAGGCCAGTCAGGATGATGTGCTGCATTACTGGTCCGGCCTGGGGTACTACGCGCGCGGTCGCAACCTGCATGCGGCGGCACAGATCATTGTCAATGAGTATGGCGGTGAGTTGCCGACGGATATCGAGCAGTTGAATGCCTTGCCCGGCATCGGGCGTTCCACCGCCGGTGCCATCCTGGCCCAGGCCCACGGCCTGCGCCATCCCATTCTCGACGGCAACGTAAAACGGGTGCTGGCACGTTACCACGGTGTCGAGGGCTGGCCGGGGCAGACCGCGGTGCAGCAGCAACTGTGGGCTTATGCCGAGCGGCACACGCCGCACCAGCATCTGGCCGACTACACCCAGGCCATCATGGACCTGGGGGCGACCCTGTGCCGACGCCGTCAGCCCCGCTGCGACGACTGTCCGCTGGTGGAGGATTGTGAGGCTTTCCATACCCTGCGTACCGATCAGCTACCGACCCCGAAACCGCGTAAAACCCTGCCGGTGAAAACCGTGCGCATGCTGGTATTGATCGACGAGGCGCAGCAGGTGCTACTGGAGAAACGGCCGCCCAGTGGAATCTGGGGTGGTCTCTGGAGCCTGCCGGAAGTGCCCCTGGAGGCTGATGTGGCGGCCCATTGTCGGTCGCGCTGGCAGTTGCAGGTGACGGATATGGCCGATGATCCGGTGTTTCGCCACACCTTTAGCCACTACCATCTGGACATCACGCCCTGTCGCTTACGCGTCAAAAACCCTGATCAATGTGTGATGGAAGCCGATGCCATTGTCTGGTATAACTCCAGCCAACCGGAACAACTGGGCCTGGCCACGCCGGTCCGGTCGATATTACAGAATTTGAGTGAGGGCGAGTTATGACACGAATGGTGCAATGCGTGAAGCTGGGTCGAGAAGCCGAAGGCCTCGACAGGCCGCCGTACCCGGGTGATCTGGGTGTACGCATTTATAATAATGTATCCAAGGAAGCCTGGGCCGAGTGGCTGCAACACCAGACCATGCTGATCAATGAATACCGACTGACGCCGATTGAACCCAAGGCGCGTCAGTTTCTGGAAGAGCAGATGGAGAAGTTTTTCTTCAGCGATGAGGGCGCAGAAAAGCCCAAGGAATTCGTTCCGCCATCCAGTTGATCGGGGTGGAAACCGATACAATTCACTAAAAAGCCCGCCTGGTGCGGGCTTTTTAGTGGCCGAAGTGTCGGACTATGACATTCCGGCTACAGAATCACTTGACTACAGCGGCGCTTGCCGCTTTAATACGCCCTCCTGTTTTTTGGCTGTCCTGGTGTCACCAGGCGGCAACGATCGATTCGTGTCATCTGGTTCGAATCGTGCCATCCCGGGGCCAGGTAGCTCAGTTGGTAGAGCAGTGGATTGAAAATCCACGTGTCGGCAGTTCGATTCTGCCCCTGGCCACCACTTTCTTTCAGTTCGTTCTTAATTCTCAAGAAACTGTC
>CBDULQ010000145.1:0-9366 GCA_965368115.1 uncultured Gammaproteobacteria bacterium
GCAGAACAAGGTATCCCGGCTTGGCGTAAGCTGGCTGGAAGGCAATTATCGGGTGACCTACGCCGACGGCAGTTATGTGAAGAGCTGGGAAGTACGAAACGGCAAGGTCACCTCGGAACCGGGCAAGGGGTACTATTTTTTCTGGGCCAGGATCGACGGCAAATCGCGCTATGTGCAAACCCCCATCGACCGCACCTACATCGAGGAAATCGACTGAAGGGATCAGTTAGAGTCGGCGAGCCATCCACCAGGCATCGCGCCAGTAGGGATTATCCAGCCGCGACATCATCACGCCGCGACTACTGGACGCATGCATGAATTTGCCCTGCTCGACGTAGATACCGACATGGCGGGTTTTCCAGCCGGTGTGAAAAAATACCAGGTCACCGGGACGCAGCTCTTCCGGAGAGACCGCGTCACCGCTACGCGCCAGCAACTCGGTGGTGCGCGGGATGCGTCGATTGAATTTTTTAACATAGGCCAGATAGACGAAGCCGGAACAGTCCACGCCCTGCCTGGACAGGCCGCCCTCGCGATAACGCACACCGCGCCATTCCCGGTAATGCTGATACAGACGATCCACCCGTGCCCGATCTGCAGGCGCGACCCTGGGTGGTGTAACGATGGTAGGCGGGCCGCCACAACCGCCGAGCAGCGTAGCCAGACCAAGGAACAGGAAACGACGTCGAATCATGAGCTTTATCCCCCTATGCCTGTAGCCTAGTCGAGGACACCCCACTGCGCAAAAACCGGGTTATCAAAATGAAGCGCCGATACTGAAATAAGCGCGGTCGTCACCGATCTGTTCGTCCTGGCCGCTAGCCAGACCAAAACGAGCCTGCAGGTTGAGACCATAGAACAGGCTCAGCTCAGCATCCACTTCGATACCGATGCCCGTGTAATAGTCATCGGGGCTGCTGCCCTGGTCCCAGGTCGCGCCGATGTCGGTGAACAGATTGCCCGACCACTGGATAACACCCACCGGGGGCGCCATCAGACCGCGTTCCACCAGACCGATCGGGAAGCGGTATTCGATGCTGGCCAGTTCCATACGCCGACCACGTAACTGGGGCCAGCCGGTGGCATAACCGCGCAATGGAAATTCGCGGCGCCCCAGCACCGGTTTGTACACCGGCACCAGCAGATCGACCAGTTCCAGTTCAGTGTCTTCACCGCCCAGACGAAACGGCTCGGGCTGCTCGGTGCCATAACCCCGGGCGTAACGTAACGCCAGTACGTGCTGGCCACCCAGGGGTAGATATTCGCGCCAGTCCAGCAGGTACACCTCACCACTGTAATCGCTGCTCAACACATCGCTGGTCTCCGCCACCAGGCGCAGGTCGCGTCCCCGGTTGGCACTGATCGAGCGAATAAAGCGCTGACTGTTATTAAACAAAGCAGCAACACCCAGCATGCTATCGTCGAAATCCGCCAACGGCGGTATACCGGGCGCACGACGGCCATCGATTTCATGGCTGTAGTTCACGCCGGCGAGCAGGCTGAAACGATAGTCATAACCACGCCAGGGGAACCAGGCATTGAAGTAGGCGCTGTCTTCACGGCGAGCGACGGCAAAGTCGCCGAACTGATCACGCAGAATATCGGTACTGCGTGACACCCCGAATGCATATTGTTGCAGGTATTGATAACTCACGTTACCGGCAAACCATTCGTTGTCCAGATCATAAGTGGCGTTGACGATATAACTGTGCCGCCCCACTGCATCGTTGCCGGACGTGGTCAGGCCAATCTCGGTTTTGTCGTCATCCATAATGGTAATGGGAAACCACCAGCGCGGGCGCAGGCTGGACCAGGGTTGGTATTCATGAATGCTTTCAATATCCGCTTCCGCAAAGCTGAAGGGAACCGCCGCCGGTTCAGCGGCGGGCGAAGTGCTCACCTTGTCCAGCAGCTGTTGCGGACTGGCGCGATGCAGATCGTAACCCTGTCGACTGTAGGCCAGGTAATACAGGTCGCTGCTGCGATCATGCTGTGAAGGTCGTAGTGCGGCACTGGCGACGCGGGTCAGTTGCTGCAACTCGGCATCGGCGAAAACGTAACGATAGATATTGTAATGACCGTCGCGTTCCGAGCTGAATACAATGGATTCACCGCTTGCATCATATTCGGGGCTGGCATCGATGGCGCGGTCATCGGTAATGCGCTGCCATTGTCTCTGTTGAATATCGAACAGCTCGATGTTCCAGCCATGCTGCGGACGAAATACCGCCGCCACCAGGTGACGACCATCCGGAGACCAGTCCGGCTGACCGATGATGTCGCCATACTCACCCTGCCAGAGTCGTTCGATTTCAGCGCCCTGGTCGTCCAGTAGCACCAGGCCACTCAGCGACTTGTGCGTCTGTACGGCAATAATCTGTCGCCCATCCGGCGACCATGTCGCCGATCGATAGCGACCGCATTCGGTTAAGCGTTTTAGCTCTTTTGTACCGGGCGCGAGTACGTAGAGATCGAAATTCAGATTGTAGTAATCGCAAAATTCAGGTTGCGCAATCAATATACCTTTCTGCTTGTGACTATCCATACGCACATGTGAATGCACATCCACCAGACGATGCTGCTGTTGATTATCGATTTTATATAATGCCGGGTGTTCAAAAGGTCCGCCTTTTACAAAGTATACCGATCCATCATCGGCCACCTTTACCGGTCCGGTGAAATAGCCATCGTTCGTCAATGCCTGATCGCCGGTTAGAGATTCTTCATCTGCAAGATGAATCCAGCCTCGGTATTTCTGTTTCAACCAGACGTCGAACTCCTGCCATAGTTGATCAAGATCCTTACCCAGAACCGAGCTGGCATTGGAATTAATCATGAACGGAATGATATTGTCGCTGTAACCGGCCAGCAGACTATCGATGGTCTCGCTGCCGTAGGTCTGCTCCAGAAACTGAAAGAAATGCACGCCGTATAGATAATATGTAGTGCCCATTGGCCAGGAGCGCAGTTTCAGATTAGCCTGACTCAACGGCTTGATTCCGCCGCGGACTTCTTCCGCCATCATGGTTGCGAACAGTGTGCTCTGACCGCGACCCGTCTGATGCTGGTGATCAGTTTCCAGATAAGTGGCCAGGCCCTCGATGATCCACGCCGGCTGATACATATTCGGAAACAGCAGCACATTGCGACCGAACACACTGCGCAATGCATCGGGAATACCGCTAGCCATGTCCAGATGCAGAATATGCACATACTCATGCAGTACGAGCAGTGCCAGCCAGTCATCGAAATCTTCCAGTGTGTTCAGTTCATCCGGCGGTGCCAGAAACAGCACCGTACGATTGTATGGAAACGGGATGGCGAAGCCGTTAGGCATATCCGTCTCGTCGCTTAGAACCACATGGGTTTTTTCACCTGGCTCCCAGTGTAAGGTCTTACTGAGTTCCGTATGCGTGTGTTCCGCGATATCGGCGACATGCCGCGCCAGCGATTCATAACCCGAGGCGAAGTGAATTTCGAAATGACGGGTTTCCAGGGTCTGCCAGTTCAGGCGGGGGTCGATTGCGTGTGCAGTGAGGTGAACGGAAAATAGCAGTAAAACGTAAACAAGTTTGCGCATGGATACCCTTAAGCTTGAAACAGGGCTCCCCCAAACAGGTTAGTGGTTAGCGTGGATGAGTAATTCCTGACCCTATTCCCGTTAGACGTCCCAGCCGTATTATTCTTTTAGACCAAGCCACAGGAATAGTACACCGAATCCGGAAAAAAACCAGCTGATCAAGGGTACATCGTGCCAGGCGCGGAAAGTCTCGTGAGACAGCCCCAGATAGATCACAGCTGCAAGCAGCAATGTCGAACCCAGCACCGTGAAACCAAGCTGTCGATGATTGCGCTTGATCTGGCTGCGAATCTTTTGCAATTCGACGACCTGCAATTGCTGATTTTCACCAGCGGAAATCCGTTGCAGGGCATCATAAACCAGCTCAGGCATATCGGGCAGCTTTTCGGCAATGAATGGCAGATTCTTACGAAAGCCCTTGAGCATCGCGCGTGCACCAACCTGCTCTGACATCCATTTCTCAAGGAATGGTTTGGCGGTTTTCCATAGATCCAGATCGGGATACAACTGGCGACCCAGGCCTTCGATATTGAGCAGGGTTTTCTGCAACAACACCAGTTGTGGCTGCACCTGCATATTGAAACGACGTGCAGTCTGGAACAAACGCAATAACAGGTTGCCGAAGGAAATGTCTTTTAGCGGCCGCTCGAAAATAGGCTCGCAGACGCTGCGAATGGCGGACTCGAATTCATCGACACGGGTATCCGCTGGCACCCAGCCCGAATCCACATGCAACTGGGCCACCCGGTTGTAATCGCGTTTGAAGAAAGCCAGAAAGTTTTCCGCCAGGTAGCGTTGATCAACCGGACTCAGGCTGCCGACAATGCCGAAATCCACGGCGATGTAACCGGGATCTGCAGGATTCGTTACATCAACGAAGATATTGCCCGGATGCATATCGGCATGAAAGAAATTATCCTTGAATACCTGCTTGAAGAAGATTTCCACGCCACGCTCGGACAGCCGCTTCATATCCACTTCGTGTTCGCGCAGGGTTCGGGTATCACCGATGGGTACACCACGGATGCGTTCCATCACCATCACATTGCGTCGTGTGTAATCCCAGTGCACATCTGGCACGTAAAGATCATCCATATGTTCGAAATTGCGGCGCAGCTGTGTGGCATTGGCCGCTTCGCGCATCAGGTCCAGTTCATCCAGTATGGTCTTCTGGTATTCACTGACGATTTCAATGGGCCGCAATCGTCGCGCTTCAGCGGAATACCGCTCGGCCAGATTCGCAATGATGAACAGCAGAGCGATATCGCGTTTGATGATGGGCAGGATATTCGGCCGTAACACCTTAACAACCACTTCACTACCGTCATGCAGGGTTGCGGCATGCACCTGGGCAATGGATGCCGAAGCCAGCGGCTTTTCATCGAAATGCAGAAACACTTCCTGAACCGATTTACCGTAGGCTTTTTCGATGATCGCGCGTGCCTGCTCGCCGGGAAATGGCGGCACACTATCCTGTAGTACCGCCAGTTCTTCGGCGATATCTTCGGACAACAGATCTTTACGGGTGGACAACATCTGGCCGAACTTGATAAAGATCGGGCCCAGGTCTTCGAGTGCACAGCGAATACGCTTACCGGCTGGTTCGCGATGTTTGATGAACCAGTTCCAGGGCAGCAGGTAAATAAGAAAACGAAACGGCCGGAACAGGTGAATCGCGAACACGATTTCATCCAGACCATGGCGCACCAGCACCAGGTTGATGCGCAGCAGGCGGAAAATCTGTGCCGGTCGTATCATGATTGTCCGACTTTCAACTGTTCGATTCGGGCCTGCAGTCGATCGACACCTTCACGCAACAGATCCACTTCTTTAATGAACTTCGCCAGTTCCGCATTGCTCGGTACCAGACGACTTTCTTCCTGCAGGTATTCACCCAGGTCCATGTTCAGTGACTGGCGACTGCGTTTCACCCAGGCCCCCATGTCGCGTACCAGATTCCCCAGTTGATGGGCCATCACGTCACCCATGTAACGCGACAACTGCTCTTCCCAGTCGATGTCCATCTGCGCGAGGATTTTCTTGAAACGCGTGCCGAGTCGGGTATCGCCGCTGATCACCACGTCTCCGGAAAACAGTACACCGGCTGCATCGTCGCTGAGGCCCAGCTTGCTCATCGCCAGTGGCGTACCGCTTAGAGTGGTGTCCGCTACAGCGTCGAAATCGCCGAGTATCATCACCCCGTCGCGATCCGGGAACAGGTACAGGGTTTCATTGATACCCAGCAACTCGATGGCAATCACCCGCCCTTCCAGTTCCGCCAGTTGCGGGAGGATACGCGGATCGAGGGACAGGTAATGATTAAAGGCTTTTTCCAGTGAACCGATGAGGAGCTGAGGCAAACTCATGCATAGGCCTCAGAGCTTGAAACCTTTGTGCAGGGCGACGATACCACCGGTCAGGTTGTGATACTTCACCTTGTCGAAACCGGCGGTTTCCATCATCGCTTTCAACGTTTCCTGGTCCGGATGCATGCGAATGGATTCCGCCAGATAGCGGTAGCTGTCCGCGTCATTGGCGACCAGCTTACCCATCAACGGCAGAATCTTGAATGAATAGGTGTCGTAGACCGGAGATAAACCCGGCGCCACCGGTTTGGAGAATTCCAGCACCAGCAACCGGCCACCCGGTTTCAAAACACGATACATGGAGGCCAGTGCGGCGTCCTTGTCGGTGACGTTACGCAAACCGAAGGCGATGGTGATGCAGTCGAAATAATTATCGGGGAAAGGCAGGCATTCCGCATTGGCCTGCACATAACGCACATTACCGGCAACACCGGCATCGATCAGTCGCTGGCGACCCCGCTCCAGCATGGAGGCATTGATATCGGACAGCACCACTTCACCGGATGGGCCCACCATGCGCGCCATGCGTAGCGCCAGGTCACCGGTGCCGCCGGCCAGGTCCAGCACGCGCTGTCCGGCCTTGAGGCCGGTCTGGCCGAGGGTGAAACGCTTCCAGATACGATGGATACCTAACGACATCAGGTCGTTCATGACATCGTATTTTTCCGCAACCGAATGGAATACACCGGCAACGCGTTTAACTTTTTCATCCACATCGACCTGCTCGAAGCCGAAGTGTGTTTTATTTTCGCTCATCTCGATCCGATGTTGTTGCTTGTCCGTGGCAGACTCAATTGGCGAATGACTTGTGCTGGATGCCTTCCGCTTTCAGACGCTCCAGGTAATTCTGCCATTTGGCATCATAGTTTACACCTAAATCATAGAGATACTGCCAGGAGTACAGGCCGCTATCATGATTATCATCAAACACCAGCTTGATCGCGTAGTGGCCGACCGGCTCGATGGCGGTGATATTCACGTCTTCCTTACCCACCTGCAGTTTTTCTTCGCCGGGGCCGTGGCCCTGAACTTCCGCCGATGGCGAATGTACACGCAGGAATTCGCAGCTGTACTGGAATTTCTTACCGTCATCGAATTCGATTTCGAGGACACGCGACTGCTGATGCAGGTTGATGTTTACCGGTTTCGTCATAATTTATCTCCAGTCTTGGCTCACCTGGGGGGAGGTGTTTAACAGGCCACAGGCGGCTGTCCCGAGGCCCGTGTATTCTACATGAGCCGGGTTCTAAACAGGCCTACAAAATGTAGCGGCTTAAATCTTCGTCCTGGACCAGGTCGCCCAGCGACTGCTGAACATAGTCTTCGTTGATGGTGATCGGGTCGTTGCTGCGATCCGGCGCTTCGAAAGACACGCTTTCCAGCAGGCGTTCCATCACTGTATGCAGGCGCCGTGCACCGATGTTCTCGGTGCGCTCATTGACCTGAAAGGCTACCTGGGCGATGCATTTGACGCCATCTTCGGTGAAGCTGAGCTGCAGACCTTCGGTATCCATCAAGGCACGGTATTGCGCCGTCAGAGACGCATCCGGTTCGGTGAGGATGCGCACGAAATCTTCCGAGGTCAGCGCCTCCAGCTCGACGCGAATCGGCAAACGCCCCTGCAATTCGGGAATCAGGTCCGAAGGCCGCGACAGGTGGAACGCACCGGAGGCAATGAACAGGATGTGATCGGTTTTCACCATGCCGTACTTGGTACTGATGGTGCAGCCCTCGACCAGCGGCAGCAGATCCCGCTGCACGCCCTCGCGGGACACATCGGCGCCCGAGGTTTCGCCGCGCTTGGCGACCTTGTCGATTTCATCGATGAACACGATGCCGTTCTGTTCCGCATTCTGCACGGCACGAATTTTCAGTTCGTCCTCGTTGATCATCTTCGAGGCTTCTTCATCAGTGAGAATTTTCAGCGCCTCGGGGATGCGCAGCTTACGATGCTTGGTCCGCCCGCCGCCCATGTTGGCAAACATGCCCTGCAGCTGGGAGGTCATTTCCTCCATGCCCGGCGGCGCCATGATCTCCACACCGACCGGCGCGGCGGAGACTTCAATTTCGATCTCCCGATCGTCCAGGTCACCGGCACGCAGTTTTTCACGGAAGCGCTCGCGGGTGGCGCTGGATTCAGCCTGTTGCGGCTCACCGAAGCTGTTGCGCGGCGGCGGCAACAGGGCATCGAGCACGCGTTCTTCGGCAGCGGCTTCGGCCCGATAACGGACTTTTTCCACTTCCACTTCGCGTGTCATCTTGACCGACATATCGACAAGATCACGGATGATGCTGTCAACTTCGCGACCAACATAGCCGACTTCAGTGAATTTAGTCGCTTCCACCTTGATGAAAGGCGCGTTGGCCAGCTTGGCCAGGCGACGGGCAATCTCGGTTTTACCGACACCGGTGGGGCCGATCATCAGAATGTTCTTCGGGGTGATTTCGTTGCGCAGGTCCTCGCTCACCTGCTGGCGCCGCCAGCGGTTACGCAGGGCAATCGCCACCGCACGTTTGGCCGACTGCTGGCCGACGATGTGCTTATCCAGTTCCTGGACAATTTCCCTTGGGGTCATTTCCGACATGAGTGCTTCCAGTTAATAGCTGATTTCTTCGATGGTGAGGTTCTGATTGGTGTAGATGCAGATATCACCGGCAATGTTCAGACTTTTCTCGACGATTTCCCGCGCCGACAGCTCGGTGTTGTCGAACAGCGCCCGCGCCGCGGCCTGGGCGAAAGATCCGCCGGAGCCGATGGCCAGCAGGTCGTCGGCGGTATCGATGACATCACCGGTGCCGGAAATGATCAGTGAAGCGGTTTTGTCCGCCACGATCATCATCGCTTCCAGGCGACGCAGGGCGCGGTCGGTGCGCCAGTCCTTGGCCAGCTCGACGGCGGCTCGCTTGAGCTGACCGTTGTATTTCTCCAGCTGACCTTCGAAACGCTCGAACAGGGTGAAGGCGTCGGCGGTAGCGCCGGCAAAACCAACCAGCACCTGGTCACGATACAGGCGCCGCACCTTGATCGCATTGCCCTTCATGACCGTATTACCCAGGCTGACCTGGCCGTCGCCGCCGATCACCACTGAGTTTCCGCGGCGGATCGACAGAATCGTTGTTCCATGTAAAGTGGTTTGCAAAGCCCTCTCCAGACACCCGAAAAAATGGGCGCTCATTTTACATCAAGACGGTGTAAATGAGGTTGCCGAGGGCGGATTTCAAGACGAGCCCGGTTTTTTCCGTGCCCGCGGATGGGCGGCGTCATAGACATTCGCCAGTTGCTGGAAGTCGAGATGGGTGTAGATCTGAGTCGTGCTGAGATTAGCGTGGCCGAGCAGTTCCTGCACGGCGCGCAGGTCGCGACTGGATTCCAGCAGGTGGGAGGCAAAGGAATGGCGCATCAGGTGAGGATACAGATTC
>CBDULQ010000146.1:0-9342 GCA_965368115.1 uncultured Gammaproteobacteria bacterium
TTTATTTTGTGTATCTGTAAGTGTCACCAACGCCCGATCAAATGTCTTTACCGATACACTTCCGGCTATTGCCGCTACTGACAAATACGAGCCAGCTGGAATAGTATAACTCTTCGGAATGACGCTTCTTCCAACCAGCAATGTATCAAACCCAAAATCAACATCAGCTCCAAGGTAAATAGCGTTTCCAGAATATACATTCTGACCATCCACTTTTAGCTCAGGTGTGACTTTAATTAGATATCCGGGAAGAGATTCAGGAAGCTGGCTTATATCAGTGATATCCCCCTGCGGGAAAAAAGTTGATAAAGCTTGAACATCATCCGTCGTGGCAGGGTGAAAAGATAAAGTCACCTTATGGTTATTCAATTGAACAAAGGGCAAAACAACAGGGTTGATTGGATACCCAGTAATATCTTTACCAAATGAGAATCTCATCTTTTGCTGCAATAAATCTGGTAGAGCTCCATATCGACCACCTTCTATCACGATTCTATTTGACAACGACGATGGCACTCCTGGAGATTGATACACAATTACTCTATTTCCCCCAATAACATCACGTAACGCGGGGTCATTCATATCGTTGATAATAAAATTTTCCAATGTGTTACTGGATTGTTGCTTGCTATTTTGGAATACTGCCAAATCTAAACCTGAAACCCAGCCTTCTACCTCATTTACTGTACCACTGTCCGCGAAACTTTGTGTTAACGTATTCACGTCGATTCCAGCAGACTGCACTATGTCTATCCCTTCGATAACATCGTATTGTTTAAAACTCCCATCCATCTGCACCCAGCTATCCGCATCGACATTCTTCGCACCCCGTGAAGGCGCATAGTCGATCGCCGCTTCGACCCAGATGTGTTCCATACGTACGGTCTTGACCTGGCCGCCGCTGAGAATGGCGGTAATCGGGATTCCTCCGGCGGAGGCGAAGTCCATGGCCGCTTCGATACTGTCGAAACCGCCGGCCCAGTTGCGGAATTTATCTTCCGGGACGTCGATGGTGCCGTGGACGTAACGGGCGGGTATCAGCGAGGCACGCAGCAGGGCCACCAGCAGGCTGGAGATGTCCATGGCATTGCCTTTTTGCGAACCCAGGGTGATGTCGCTGTCCTGGATGGAACCCCAGGTGGGCAGCCATTCCACATTATTCAGTACCCAGTGGTAGATCTGCACAGGATCGTATTCCAGGGCTTCAGCCTGGTCGCGGATGGCCTGGGTGATCACCACTTCATCGGTTTCCGCCAGGTAGGCGGGATCGGTGGCGCCGGGTAATGCATCAAAGGTAAAGTCACCCAGTGCGGCAACCCGTTGATTGGGGTTGCTGAAGAAACCGGCGGCGAGAAATTCTTTCTTGCTGACCTTGGGCTTGTTGTCCGGATTCGGCTTCACCGAGTTGAACGGCAGGTTATTGGGATCGAAATCCTGCTGACTGCGTTTGAATTTCTGCTTGCTCAGCCAGTCTTTCATCTCATTGAGGCTGGCTTTCTGCAGTTCCGGCGTGCCGGCGTTTTCCACTGCGGCCAGTTTGTCCATCATCAGGCTGTATTTGGCCTCAAAATCACTGACGGCTTTATCATGACGTTGCTGAATGACGTCGGCCAGGTTGTGTTTTTTGATGTGTTCGGCGGTGGCATCGAAACCGGCTTTAACTTCATCGTGTAGCGCGAGCATGGTGGTTTTCAAATCGACCACATCTTTCACAAGTTCTTCGGTACTGGTCTTGCGGTATTCACTATCCATGAATGCCAGCTTGTCCTTGATACCCTGCACGGATTTGGAAAAGCGGGTTTCGGGCGTTTCCGGAGCCGGTGTGTAATCTTTTTGAGTGGCCTGGGGCAAACCGAGCTGGCGCGCCAGATGGGGCGCCTGTCGATTGACCCGTTCGACAACATTTTCGTCTTCGATGACATCGGAATCGTTGAGCGCAAAATAAATCACCCGCTCCAGCGTCAGGCCGAGCAATGCCAGAATGACCAGCAGGGCAACCGATCGACTAAAACCCCTTGATGTACGAATGGTTGAAAGAATGTTGTTATCCATAGTTATTCCACTTCTTTAAAATTGAGCCCCAGTTAAATTCCCGTTCGCCAACTTACGGCGCCAGGCGCGCCGTATCGCGAATTGCCTTGTCGAGCATGAGTCGAATGTCATGACTGTTGGTCCAGCCGAGTGCAGTGACGTAATCCGCCGCATGACTCAGTTCCTTGACCGCCTGCATGTACAGACCCGAAGCAATGCTGGTCTCGGCCATCGTCATGAAATTCAATGCCTCATCGACCATCCAGTGGCCACTGGTATCCGCTTCCAGCAAGGCCCGTGCTTCTGCGAGGCCCGGAAGATCAGCTGGCGTAATCACGATAGACTGATTATCGACGCTGCTCCAGGTGATGCCGTCACCCGCCTGGGTCTCGACGCTGACAGTGACCGGCGCCGTACTGTCGGGTAACTGAATCCACACGGTTACACTTTGCGATTCACCACCGGCCAGACTGAACTCATGGCGCACCTGGTTGCCGGCCAGCAGTTCGCCACCGTCGGTATCGAGTACGCTAATGCCTGCCGGTATGGTGGTCAGTACACGGACACTGGATGCGGTACCCGTGTTGTTGACGGCCACTGTCACCGGCACCATCTTGTTCGGCGTCATGCTGATGGAGGCGGGCTGTATGTAATTCAGCGAATTCACCAGCAGGTCATCGAGCAATTCAGTGGGCTGAGTGTCCACCGCCTGCAGCAACAGGTCGAAGGCGGTCATGACCGAGCGACCCTCACCGTAGTCGTAATGGATCACGGCGGCACGATTGGTTTCGTTACATAACACCGGTTGTGCCAGATCATCGTTTGAGGTTGCCGCAACCTGCGCACCATCCAGTGCGAAGCAGGACATTTCCTCATAATGCGGCAGAGTCTGGGTACCGGCGATGGACAACGGCGAGGCGGCAAAATCGATCACGCCGTTATGATGTATCCACTCGAAAGTCGACTGGGTACCCAGTGCGCCATAGAGATGATAGATATGTGCCCACTTACCGCCGGCCTGCAATAAGCCGTCTCCGCTATACACACGTTCCCTGATCTCTAGCAGCGGTTCTTTTTCGAAGGTGATCTTCTCATTGAACAGTGCATAGCTGGAGTAACCGCCCAGGTGCATTTCACTGAGGAAGTCCGCCTTGGTGGTAACGATCTTGTAGGACCATCCTGCCGCATCAAGCTGAGATTCCAGATAGCTGCGCTGATAGGACAGCAGCGGTGACAGGTCAGGTCCATTGGGCTCCTGGTCATTGTTGGCAAGTACATCATCCAGCAATACCAGCATGCGACCAGTACCCTGGGTCTGCACCGAAGTGGCCAGTTGGACCGTGGTCTGGTTCACCTGGAAGCCCGCAGCGGACAACTGGGTATCAGTGCCATCAACGTTCGCAGCCAGCAGACAGGCATACTCACCCTGCGGCAGGCCACTGGTGTCGATGGTGCGCACAAAGCTCTCGTTACTGCCTGCAAGAATCGATACAGTCGTCGTTTCTTCGCTGAGGATTGTTCCGCTCGCCATATCCGCCAGTCGCTGAGCGACCACCACACCACTGTAATTGCCGGAAGAGATGTTGCTGACCTGCGAGTCACAGACGACAGATGCCCCTGCATCCAGTTGTCTTGGCGTTGCGGAAGTGGTTCCGGTCAAGGCCTGAGTCACCGTGCCACCCACAGAGAATTGCGTGGTACTGCTACTCAGTTGTGCTGCACCCGCGCTGTCGGTGACCACCAGGTTGATAGTGTAACTGCCGTCGGCCGCTTCGACCAGGTTCATGCGGGTGAGCAGATCCTGGTAGCTGCCGGCATACAGCTCACGCACACTAAATTGTTCACTGTACAGCGTGGTACCTGTCGGCGACACCACAGTGACCGTCGCCAGGCTCGGCAACTGAATCACATTGCTGGCTTCGTTACGTACCCGGGCTTCGATGTTGACCTGATCCCAGGACAGGTAGCTGGCCTTGTCGGTGTACACCTGGCTGGTAATGATACTGCTACCGGTGGACGCAGAGTTTACAACCTCCAGTTGGTCCTGACCGGTCGCCACCGATACACCACCATCATTTAGCAGAGTCGCACGCAGGATGTAATTTCCGGCATAGGTCTGGCCTGTGTTCCATTGCGCATTGAACAACACATTACTCATGCCTGCCAGATTGCTCACTGCAATATCCGGCAAACTCGCAACAGTTGCACCGGACATATCTTCGATGGCCAACTGAAGCGTACCGTTAAACAACGTGCCTGCATCGTTAACGACACTGACATCCATCGTCACATCGGCTTGCGGGCCGTACTGACTGGCTCCCAGCGAAGGCTGAACGGATACCGCCGTGCGGGCTGTAAGCGACGGAATATCAAGCGCTACCTGGACAGGATTGGCCGCATCGAAGCTATTATTGAATTGCAGGTAAGCCTGGGCAAATGCAGGACGTGTTTCTTCCTCGAGCAAGCCATTGAA
Organism: uncultured Gammaproteobacteria bacterium; assembly: GCA_965368115.1. Classification (GTDB taxonomy): domain Bacteria; phylum Pseudomonadota; class Gammaproteobacteria; order SZUA-229; family SZUA-229; genus CBDULQ01. The sequence continues at coordinate 4,505 of CBDULQ010000146.1, forward strand.
CTGCATATTCAGTGCAATATTACGCCCCCTGTTGTCCACGTCCGACAACAACCACATGAATTCACGCGTACCGTCCAGGTTGTCGACGATATTCGTTGGTGCGGGATCGGTACTGGACAGGTCCACATCCGCTCGGGTCACGACATGAGCTTCTACGTCTAGACCTCCGCAGATCACCGGGAACGAGAAGATACGGCCCGCATTCAGGTCTGTCCAGATTACCAGCCTTTGACCATGACGATCGTAGAACAGGATGTCCATATCGGTCAGCAGGCTACCGGGCCCACCATATAGCACGCGCTGCATCTGACGGGTATCACCGACCAGTTGATAAATTTCGTTTTCTTCTCCTCCTTGCTCTCGCAGTGACGGCAAGGCCCAGGGTGCAAAAAGAAGATTATTACTGCAGTCGGCCACTACATTGACACCCTCATATTCGAAAGACGCATTGTCTAACAATACTTCGGCATTGCGGCCGTCGGGGGAAATTTTAATAATTTGTGACTCCGGCTGTATTACCGGGCCTTTTACAATGTAGAAGTTTCCGTAGGCATCGATGGTCAAACCACGACCGTTCTGGATTGTTCGAATACTGGTTAGCGAGCCATCAGCATTGACTCTGGACAAAGTGCTGCTATCGAGCACATACAGGTTGTCATCGTAATCCGTTGCCACTGCCACTGCATTAAAGGCTGTTTGAGTAATGGTTGTAACTGTTCCATCGGGATCTATTCTGTATACGTTCGGTGAATAACTACCTACTGCATACAGGACATCACTGGAATCCACGGCCATTCCGGTGCCTATGGCCAGATTCGTTACAAAATCTGTCACAGTGCCGTCCGGTTGAACTTTTACAATGGTGCTGCCCCTGGCCACAAAGACATTGCCCTGACTATCCGCCGCCAATGCCCTGGAACTGGTCGCGCCGGACTGAGCGGTAAAGGCGATACCATTCGGATCGACCTGAGTAATTCGGGTCGAATCGGCACCATTGATCATCAAGTTGCCGGACACCGGTCTGTCACCGGGTAAAACCAGGTCATCCGTCAGCATCAGGTTACCTGACGCCATTGGACCGACATGCAGCGTATTGGTCAAAGCACCGCCGGTTTGACCATCATCGACGACCACTTCGACAGCATAATCGCCACTATGTGTAGGCACCCATGATCCAAAGTCTACCGCCAGTGTCGTATCGTCTTCCGGCAATGCCGGAATGCTTCTCGAAGCCTGGTAAACCACCTCGTTGACTTGCGGAGTCGATTCCGGGTATATGTTTTCAACACGTGCCAGCAAATCGATCTCCGCCGCGGTTGCCAGCATGACCCCATCTGTTTCGAACCCTATGCCGGTCAGCCTTTGATCGATAACACCGTCTACCTTTAACTCGGTGCGATCACCATTGGAGTCCAGGTAGGCGACAAAACTGCCGCCATAAGCGATAAACATATTTCCGGTGCCCTGTTCGAAAGCAATGCTTTCCACATTAGGCACATTTTCCATTGTAAGTTCGAGTGAAGCATCCTGCGCCACATGAACAATCGTATCGTTATTAACATCCGCCACAAAGATTTCACCCTGCGCATCGACTTCGATATCACTGATGTTCGATAACCCACTAGCAAGCTTGGAATATTGCCCGTTTGCATATTGAGATAATTCACTGGTGGCAGAAAACACGATTTCATCCGCCGAATTGACCAGCAAACCCTTGATAGTAGTGGGCTGCATAAACTCCTGATAAACAAGCGCACCATCAGGATCGATCTCCATAATTGAAGACGGATTTGTGACGACAAGATTGCCATTTGATTTAAGCGCCAGATATTCGAAGGTACTGATTAGATTCGAATACGGCTCAACATTTCCGTCGGCGCGTACTCGGGCGATATTATTGAGACCCGTATTCGCAACCAGCAAATCACCGTTCGGATCGAACACCAGACCTTTAGGTGCGACGAGCCCCTGAATCCTGTCTACCAGGGCATCCTGAGAATCATATAAACGCAAGCTGCTTCGGGTGTTTTCAAGCACGGCATAGCCACCAGCAGGATTGACCGCAATTGCCGATAACCCGTTAAATCCGCTACCGACAGCAGTATACTGACCATTCGATAAATCCAGGCGGCCAAATGAAGATGTGTTAGCCAACAGAACACTGGTTGCTGATTCTTTTTCGACAAACCAGTGATTGTTAGCAAGAAGAAAGTCCGGGAACCGAGTCGGATCAGTGACTCGCATGATTCGTCCCTGGGTATTGACGATGACAAGAGACCCATCATCCATTAATACTATGTCGCGTGGATGACCAAGCGAGTCATATTCCGCATCCCTGGTATGAGTAGCATCGTAAGTTATCAGACGATTCGAACCCAGTATAATAATTTCTCGGCCACTACTATCACGAGCAAAGCCGTAAGCGGCATTAAACCCGTCATTTAAATAGATAGTCACCTGATCATTTACATCGAGCGCCTGAATCGTATTATTTGAGCAAATATAAATAACACCACCCTCTTCATATATTCCTCTTGGTGATGTCATCGTAAAGGTGGTAAAGGTGCCATCCACATTCAATTTGGACACTCTTGAACTGTTTGCATGACTCGCCCACAGATTACCGCTGGCATCCATATGAATATCGCCTGTCAGACGGTATGGAAAAGTCGCAAATACCGAGAAACTGCCATTCGAATATTCATATACGTCATAACCGTATCTTTCCGCTATCAACAGAGTGCCCGTAGCCGTCATAGTCATTGCCGCAGGATAAAAACTGGTTTGAGCGACCTCTGTTATATTTTCAGATGCATCGAGACGGTATAAGGTTCTGCTATTAAGGTCATTGAAATACAGGTTTCCAGAAGCATCTTCAACCATACCGTTCAGATTGACGCCGATATCGTCCGTAATCAACCGATAGTTGCCATTTGAATCGAACCACACAAGACTTGCCGCATTCATCAGATAAAATCCGCCGGCGGATTTTCTGACGACATATCGCGGATTAAAAATCTGACTCTGGGTATAAACCGAAGCCTGACCGGAACTGTCAATAAATTCGATTCGATCGGAATCCACGGCGTAATAACCCGAGCCATCAGCAAGCGAATCAAATACACTGTATCTGGTTGTACTGATATTCGTCTCGGTACCGCTCGCATCCACATTGGACAGGCCGCCTGTATATAAAATATCGAATCCACCAGCAGGATTTGCCTGGACATCCGTGATCCCGGGGTACCCTTCAAAAGTTTGACTGGTTGCAAGATTGGCATCCATCTGAATAACGTTTGCTCCGTTTGTATTCCCAACAAACAGGTTACCTGAAGCATCGTAATCAGCGGCTTTTGTACCATGCAGGCTCGGTCCAACAAGAACCTGGATCTGTCCTGCCGGTGTTACGGAAACAATTTCGTCAGAATTATTATTCGAAACAACATAATTACCCTGCGGCGACACCTTCACGTCATAGGGCCCGGCAAGTCCGTCAGTCACCACGGTTATCTGACCATCCTGCGCTATACGCAACAACTGGTTCTGCATGTAGGTGGTAACCAGAAGCCTGTCCTGGTCATCGATATCGATACCATAAGGACGATCTATACCATCGACAAATATGCTCACTTCGCCATTGGCATAGACCAGAATATTGTCACCATTGGTATTAGCAATGAAGATTCGGCCAAGACTATCCATGGCAATGCCGTGAGCCTGTGAGATACCATTTTCAACGATCAGGTTGATCTGTCCGGTATCGAGTCTTTCATAAAGCCTGCCCAGGGAAGAAATCAGTACACGGCCATCGGCCATTACCTCTATCGCTCCCTGATTACTCAATCCTGTGTTGACCTGCTCAGAAGTGCCGTCAGTTAAATATTTCATGTATACATTGTGATTGAGAAGAACGTATACGTTACCACCAGTGTCGATATCCACATCGACCGGAGCCGGCACATTGTCTGCAAACAGGGATACGGTCCCATCACTCGATACGGTCGATACCGAATTTCCGTGATAATTCACAACATAAACAATGCCGCTCGAATCGATATCGAAACCATAAGGTTGATCGATTCCCTGATTCTGTGCCTTAACACTAATCTGAACCGGGCTGTCCGGAGCTTGATAGCCCTGATTCGCCAAGCGCACCCTGGCCGTGACGACAGACGCATCGATCGGTTCATTACCATGATTGGCTATATTCGCGTCGATATTGACTGCACGACCGGCAGCCAGCTGAGTAATCGGGGGATCGAATCGAGCCGACCCGGAAATTCGACGAGTAGATAATATTTCGATCTGGGTAGCGCGTTCCGCCAGTAGCGTGTTGGATGTCGAATCGAAGGCCTGAATTGTCAGGCTGTAGAATCCAGGATCATGTCGGGCTGAAGACCACTCGGCTTCAGCTTCCACCGGATCACCCGGTGGAATGCTCAGTATATCCTGATAAGCATCGAAGCCCACCGACAGGTATCGCGCCGGGTACTGCCCGATAACCTGACCATCTGCATTGGCTACTTTAATAAACAGCAGAATATCGCGATTAGCGAGACCTGAATTTAGCAGTACAGCATCAACCTCAACTTCAGTAAGAGCGGCATACTGCTGCTGATAGGTATGGACATTCACAATATCGAATTCACTGGATGCCGCCCGATCCAGCTCGATGGTGTGGTTAAACGTGCCCGGTGCGGACAGACTGACGTTAACTGATTTAGACAGGTACCCTACCGCGCTCGACGAAAGTACAAAACTTGTGCCAGTGAGACCGGTAAAACTATAGGCCCCTGATGCATCGGTCACGACCGGCGTGGGCACGCCCTGTATCAGGA
>CBDULQ010000147.1:0-9333 GCA_965368115.1 uncultured Gammaproteobacteria bacterium
CATGGGCCGTATCGGGATGAACCCCGGTTATAAGGTTTTAATCCGTTAAAAAACAATGGTTTGGCTAGTCGGCATCAAAAATGCTAAGGCACAGTTAACACAGTAAATTCAAAACGCCATGACAGATCAGCGAGGTGAACACCCAGTCTCCGGGCAATGGCCCGGCTCTGCGACGCAGCCCGGCCAGGCCCGGGCGCTACGTCCGGTATTCGCGGAGATCCTGCAACAGGAGCATCTGGCCGATGGCCTGCTGGACCTGTTCGAACCCCTGTACCTGCCCATGGCCGACTGGCTCGCGCAACAACATCGCGGCGAGCCCCTGATGGTTGGTCTTCACGGCGGCCAGGGTTCCGGTAAATCTACCCTCAGCAAAATGCTCAAGGCGCTGCTGGAGTCGGGCTACGACAAGCGGGTCGTGGTGATCTCCATCGACGATCTCTACCTGCCGCGGGCGGCCCGCCAACGGCTGGCTGAGCAGGTGCATCCCTTGCTGGCAACGCGCGGTGTGCCCGGCACCCATGATTTGCCGCTGGCCATGGATATCATGCAGCGACTCAAACAGGGCCGCGACTTCCCGCTGTCGATTCCGCTATTCGACAAGGCGGTGGATGACCGCGCGCCCCTGTCACGCTGGCAGACGCTGGAACAACCGGCGGACATCATTCTGTTCGAGGGCTGGTGTGTCGGCGCCACTGCCCAGTCCGAAGCGCAACTGGTCGAGCCCATCAACAGCCTGGAACGCGACGAAGACCCGCAGCAGGTCTGGCGTCGCTATGTCAACGAACAACTGGCGGGTCCCTACCAGGCATTATTCGCCATGATCGATGTGCTGATGATGCTCAAGGTGCCAGCCATGGAAAAGGTTTTTGAATGGCGTCTGCTGCAGGAAACAAAATTGAAACAATCGCTGGCCGATAATGCACAGACCGGCACCCATGTCATGTCCGAGCAGCAATTGAATCGATTCATCATGCATTACGAACGTATTACCCGAACCTGTCTGGAAGACATGCCTGGCCGAGCGGATGTGGTTTTACAGCTCAATGATCAGCATCAGATCAGTGAGGTTCAGTTGAATGGAGATTGAATGAAAAAACTGATTGTATTCACCGATCTGGACGGTACGCTTCTGGATCATGAAACCTATCGGTGGATTGCAGCAGCACCCGCGATCAAAAGGTTACAGGAAAATCGATTTCCGCTGGTATTCAATTCCAGCAAGACCTATTTCGAAATCAAGGCGCTATGCGAAGAAATGAACAACTATAACCCGATCATCAGCGAGAACGGTTCGGTGGTGGCGGTGAACATCGGTTGTTTCGAGGATCAACCCGCCGAACTGGAATGTTACAAACTGCATTATTTCGGTATGCCGTATCCCAGACTGATCGAAATCCTGCAGCAGATCCGCGACGAGAAAGGTTTTTCGTTTACCGGTTTTCACGATATGAGTGACGAGGAAATCATGCAGCACACGGGTTTATCGTTGAGCAAGGCGAAAGCCGCGCACAAACGGGAAGCCACCGAGCCGTTGATCTGGAATGATTTCGAAGGACGTATTGATCTGTTCCAACGCGAACTGGAAAAACATAACCTAACCTTGACGCGAGGCGGTCGTTTCTATCACGTGATGAGTCCGGTCGATAAGGGGAGAGCGATTCAGTGGTTGATCAAGTGTTATCAGGAACGCGAGCCGGACACCGAATGGGTCAGCGTCGGCCTGGGTGACAGCCACAATGATTTACGTATGCTGGAAACCGTCGACTACCCGATCCTGGTCAATAATCCGGCAACAACACAGCCCGAAGTGGCACATATTAAAAACATCAAGATGACCCTGGAGACAGGCCCGGCCGGCTGGAATCAGGCGGTGCAGGACATCCTGAACACACTATAAGAAGGTAACAGCATGGGTGATTTCTACCAGAACGGTATCATTACCAATTTTCACAACCTGACCAAACGCTCGGTCGATGACCTGGAACGCGAACTCACCGGTTTCTCCAAACATCGCCCCATGTCATTGGTGCTACCGTCGCTGTTTTCCGAGCTGGAAGGTCCGGCGCTGGCGGGTATCATCGACGAACTGGTCAAGGTGCCTTATCTCACCGAAGTGGTCATCGGCCTGGATCGTGCCAATGAAGATCAGTTCGATTACGCCCGCGATTTTTTCTCGCGGCTGCCGCAACATCATGTGCTGTTATGGAACGACGGCCCGCGGCTGCGCGGTATCGATCGTATGTTGAAAGAAAAAGGCCTGGCGCCGACGGAGATGGGCAAGGGGCGTAATGTCTGGTATTGCTACGGTTACGTACTGGCTTCCGGTAAGGCGGAAGCGGTGGCTTTGCATGACTGCGATATTCTGACTTACAAACGCGACATGCTGGCGCGGCTGTTGTATCCGGTCGCCAATCCCAATTTTAATTATGAATTCTGCAAGGGTTATTACGCCCGCGTCTCCGACAACAAGCTGAACGGTCGGGTCAGTCGTTTGCTGGTGACGCCCCTGTTGCGCGCGCTGAAAAAAGTGTTCGGTCAGATCGAATACCTGGAATACCTGGACAGCTATCGCTACCCGCTGGCCGGTGAGTTTTCCATGCGTGCCGACGTGTTCAACGATATTCGTATTCCCAGTGACTGGGGCCTGGAAATCGGTGTGTTATCGGAAGTAAAACGCAACTATGAAACCAATCGTTTATGCCAGGTGGATATTGCCGACAACTACGATCACAAGCACCAGAATTTATCCGCCCACGACCCGGACAGTGGCCTGTCGAAAATGACGCACGATATTTCCAAGGCGATCTTCCGCAAGCTGGCGACCAACGGTATCGTGTTCAGTCAGGAGACCTTCCGCACCATCAAGGCGACTTATTATCGGATTGCGCTGGATTTCATCGAAACCTATTACAACGACGCCATCATGAACGGGTTGTATGTGGATCGGCATAGCGAAGAGCTGGCGGTCGAGCTGTTTGCGGAAAACATCGTTAAAGCCGGCGAACACTTCCTCAGCAATCCGATGGAAACGCCGTTCATTCCCAGCTGGAACCGGGTAATCAGCGCCATTCCGGATATTCTGGAACGCCTCTATGATGCAGTGGAGGAAGACAACAGCTAGGGCTCTCAGGTGCCCGGCGCCGGGCGCGGCTGATCGGTTTCCACCAGCCACATGGTCTGGTAGGGCTGCAGGGCGATGCAGGGCAGAATATCCGGCAGGATCTGGTCGCTGATCAGGTCCTGCCACACCGGTTCATCGGTCAGCTCGGGATGACTGGGCATGGTCACTGGTTGCGGATTGGCGGTGACGTTATGCAGTGCCAGCAACTTGCGGCCGCTGGTCTGGTCGATACGCAACACACAGAACAAACCGCTGCTCACGTCGATGATCTGTTGCGGGTTGTCCGGATGGAAACACACTTCATTGCGGCGGATTTCCAGCAGCCGACGCAAGCTGTTGAACACTTCATGCTGGGGCGAATTACTGCTTTCCAGAATTTCGATCAGTTCTTCATAGGTCCAGGTCTTGCGATTGATGGAGCGGGTGCGGCCGGTCAGTTCCACGCCGTGCAGATCATTGTGGGTGGCCAGCAGACTGTGAATATAAAACGCCGGAATGCCCTGCAGGCTCATCATGATGACCTGTGAACAGATGAAACGCTGGATCTGCCACTGATCCGGACCACGGCGTGTACCCTGCATGGCATCGAACAGGGAAATATTGATTTCGTAAGGTGTGTCCTGGCCGTCCGGGTTGGCTTTCATGCTGACGAAGCCGCCGAAGCGATGCATGCTGTCGATCAGTGCATCGCGTTCGCGATCGGACAGAATGCCTTCCAGGGCGCGCAGACCGATGCCGTCGTGAGACGCGGTGAAATTCAGGTAAGTACAGTTGTTCGGCAGTTCCGGCAATGCGGCGGCCCAGTCGGTGAGGTAGGTGGCGTTGCCGCGATTCAGTGCATGCAGCACCAGCGGCGGTAGCGAGAACTGGTACACCATGTGGGCCTCGTCACCAGCGCCGAAGTAGCTCAGGTTTTCCTTGTGAGGCACATTGGTTTCGGTAAGCAGAATCGCGTCCGGATACAGATGGTTGAAGACGTCGCGCATCAGTTTCACCACCGCATGGGTCTGCGGCAGGTGTACGCAGGAAGTGCCCAGCTGTTTCCATAAAAAGGCAATGGCATCCAGGCGGATCATCCGTGCGCCGTTGCTCATGTAGAACAGCAGAATATCGACGAATTCGATCAGCACTTCAGGGTTGGCGAAGTTCAGGTCGATCTGGTCTTCGCTGAAGGTGGCCCACAGGTGGGACGTGCCGCGACGGGTATTCACCGGCACCAGCAACGGCGTGTTGCGTGGTCGGGTGACCATGCTGACATCGGTGTCTTCCGGCAGGTCGATGAAAAAATCGCAACCCGGTTGCACATTGGCGACAAAATCGTAAAACCACAGGCTTTCCCGCGAGACGTGATTGATCACCAGGTCGAACATCAGTTTGAAATCCTGGGCCAGGGCGCGCACATCGTCCCAGTCGCCCAGTTCCGGATTCACCTTGCGATAATCGATCACCGAAAAACCGTCGTCGGAACTGTAGGGAAAGAAGGGCAGGATGTGTACCGTGCTGATGCTCTGGCGCAGATACTCATTGAGGAATTTGTGCAGGCTTTTCAGCGGATGAATGAAACGCTCGTGGATCGAGTTGCCGTAGGTGATCAGCAATACGTCCTGCTGGCTCCAGCGCGGTTGCCCGGTCGGCGTAGCGTCGGCCGCGTACTCGGCGATGCGTTGCATGACGCGTTCGCTCACCTCCGCATAGCGGTCGGGGTAGATGGCCTGCAGGTGGACATCGATGTCACGTTTCAATGCCTGCAGATCAGCGGGCGTCTGGTCTTCGGCGTGCAATTGGCGGCTCATAAACCGGATGGTTCCTGATATAAATTCTGCTGTAAGTTCGATTTAATTCGGTGCGTAGCGCACTATCACCGGGCAGGCCCGGTGTAATCTGCACAATAGTCTGTCATCATAAGGCGCTGTGGTGCCAGGCCAAAATGCTTATAAAATATCTAGCACGTAGTGTACCAGTCATCACGACGATGCTTTACAAAACAGGGCTTTAAGTCCGAAAAAATCAATGCGGGGCGGGTCCGGTTCGGGCATGCTGAATCCAGCAGGCGCTATGAACCGCAACCGGGCAGGGCAAGGCGCCGAGACGGGCTTATGGAAACACATACTTTTTTCTTACATCTGCTGATTATCCTTATTTCGGCCCGGGTGCTGGCCGAGGTGGCGGTGCGTCTGAACGCGCCGGCGGTGATCGGTGAACTGGCCGCCGGTATTATCCTCGGCCCCAGTCTGCTGGGTATCCTGGAAGCCGATGAAGTGATCAAGCTGCTGGCGGAAATCGGCATTATCATGCTGCTGTTTTCCGTCGGCCTGGAAACCGATGTACGGCGTCTTGCCTCCGCCGGCGGCAAGGCGGCCACGGTGGCCCTGTTCGGTTTTTTCGGTCCGCTGATACTGGGTTTCGGCACGGCGTTCTGGCTGTTCGATCTGAGTACCGATGTATCCCTGTTCATCGGCGGTACCCTCACCGCTACCAGTATCGGTATTACCATCCGCGTGCTCGCCGACCTGGGACGGCAGAATTCCAGCGAGGGGCAGATCGTGCTCGGTGCTGCGGTACTCGATGATGTGCTCGGCGTGGTGCTGCTGGCGTTGCTGTACCAGTTTTCCGTTGCCGGCGGCCTGAGTCTGTTGCATGCCGGCCAGGTGCTGGTATTTGTGACTGCGTTCTTTCTGCTGGCGCCGGTCGCCGCCAAGGTCATCTCGCTGATGATTCGCAAGGCGGACAAGGTGAATAACGTGCCGGGGCTGATTCCGACCAGTATCGTTTCGCTGGTGCTGTTCTTCGCCTGGCTGGCTCATGCGGTCGGTGCACCCGAACTGCTCGGCGGTTTCGCCGCCGGCCTGGCCCTGTCGCGTCGTTTCTTCCTGCCCTTCGGCCTGGCCCTGCACATGGACCCGAACTTCGCAACGCGTATCGAAGAGCGCATGCGACCGATCATCCAGCTGTTCACACCGATTTTCTTCGTGATGATCGGTCTGTCGCTGGATCTTAAGGCCATCGACTGGGGTTCACCGTTCATCTGGCTGTTTTCGCTGGCGTTCTTTGTGGTCGCGGTGGTCGGCAAATTCGTCGGTGCCATGCTGATTACCGAGAACTGGCATCGACGTGGCGTGACCGGGCTGGCGATGATTCCGCGCGGCGAAGTCGGTCTGATCTTTGCCGAACTGGGTAACATCAGCGGCGTATTCAATAACGAAGTGCATGCGGGTATGGTCATCGTCATTGCACTCACCACCCTGTTGCCGCCTTTCGCCATGAAGGCGTTTTACAGTCGTCACGGCCATAAACTGGAATAGCCGGCAGTTTTCCTGTACCGGGCATTGCTGCATAATGCCGGCATATCAATCGTTAGGAGTTTCCTGTGAAGTTCACCCTGGATGAGTTCCGCGCCTGGAAAAACAAGAAAGTCACCCTGCTGGGTATGTCCGGCGTGGGTAAGACCTATCTGTCGGCGTTGATGCGTAAGCACAACTGGTTTCATTTTTCCGGTGACTATCGCATCGGCACCCGTTACCTGGATGAACATATCCTGGACATGATCAAACAGCAGGCCATGCAGGTGCCGTTTTTGCGCGACCTGTTGCGTAACGACTGGATCTATATTCGTAATAACATCAAGGTGGACGACCTGGGGCCGGTACTGAGTTTCGTCGGCAAGCTGGGTAATCCGGAACTGGGCGGCGTGGAACTGGAAGATTTCATGCAGCGTCAGGCGCAATACCGTGAAGGTGAAATTGCTGCCATGCGCGATGTACCGGAATTCATTCGCAAGGCGCAACATATTTACGGTTATCAGCACTTCGTCAATGATGTGGGGGGCAGTCTGTGCGAGCTGGATGAACCGGGTGTGATCGAGACGCTGGAACAACACACCCTGATTCTCTACATCCAGGTCACTAATCAGCAGGAGGAGGACAAGCTGATCAGTCGTGCGCAGAGCGCACCCAAACCGCTCTACTATCGACCGGAATTTCTGCAGGAACAGCTGGCCATCTATCTGCAGGAAAACGGGCTGCAATATGCCGCGCAGATGGACCCGGACAGTTTTACCCGCTGGGTGTTTCCGCGTTTATTCCGTTCGCGTATTCCGCGTTATGAAGCGATCGCGAAAAAAGGTTACACCGTCACTTCCCAGGAAGTGGCCCAGGTGCGCGACGAAGAAGATTTTCTGCAATTACTGGAAACCGCCATCGTGCGGGACAATGTTTAACGGAGTGATGAATGCCACTGGTTGCCCATAATCAACTGCCCTCATTCAAGCGTTTGCGCGGCGAAGGTATTCGCGTGCTGGAGCCTGATTTCGCTCTGCACCAGGATATCCGCGAACTGCATATCGGCCTGTTGAATATGATGCCGGATGCGGCTTTGTCCGCCACTGAACGGCAATTTTTTCGGCTGGTCGGCGAAAGCAATCCCATTGCCCAGTTTTATGTGCACCCGTTTACCCTGGACGCACTGCCGCGCAGTGATGAAGCGCAACAATACATCGCGCAGTATTACGAAAGTTTCGACCAGATTCGTGAACAGGGTCTGGATGCATTGATCGTGACCGGTGCCAATGTGGTTGGATCGGAACTGTCTACGCAGCCGTTCTGGGAACCGTTGATCGAGGTCTTCGACTGGGCACATGAAAACGTCACTTCGACACTGTGTTCCTGTCTGGCGACCCATGCGGTGCTGGAATTCCGCTACGGCCAGAAACGCATACCCCGGGCGGAGAAAAAATGGGGCGTCTATCCGCATCATGTAGTGGATCGTTATCATCCGCTGGTCAACGACATCAATACCCGTTTCGATGTACCGCACTCGCGCTGGAATGAAGTCACCCGTGAGCAGTTTCGTGACGCGGGTTTACGTATTCTGGTGGAAGGGGATACCGGCTGTGTGCATCTGGCGACCAGTAAAGACGGTATTCGCACGGTGTTTTTCCAGGGACATCCCGAGTACGATACCATTTCACTGATCAAGGAATACAAGCGCGATATTCGGTTGTATATCCGTGGTGAACGCGAGGACTATCCGCCGTTCCCGGAAAATTATTTCGGTACTTTCGAACGTGCCGTGTTCAATGAATACCGCTGGCGCCTGCAACAGGCGTTGCAGCAGGGCAAAGAACTACCGGAGTTTCCCGAAGACCTGGTCATTCCCGATCTGCACAATACGTGGCGTGATAGCGCATTGTCGATGCTGGGCAACTGGATGGGCCTGATTTACCAGATCACCAACAGTGACCGCCGCAAACCGTTCATGGATGGTATCGATCCGGATAATCCGCTGGGCTTGTAGTGCATTAATCTGCAGTCGCTGAAAACACCTTGCGTGATTCCAGAAACAACATCGTCATGCCTGTGTAAGCAGGTATCCGTGTCCATAGTGTGAGTTCGTTTATGCTTGCCGGGTTCCCGTCTGTGTGGGAATGACGGTGAGCTTTGGTCTGATGGGTAAACTCATGTGTATGGTGCATCATGCACCCAGCTCGGGAAATGTACGTTTGATCGATAAGCGCAGTTGAACTTGCCACGCAGGGTGTAGTCTGTTGATTGCCCGAGGCAGCTTAAAAAGAGTTGACCTTCCCTGGCCAACCAATGTCACGCAGTGGTTGCGTTCGGTAATGGAAAATGCTCTGTTGGATCAACGGAATGCATGATTCCGTTGTCAGGTTGCGCGCCGTTTAGCGGCACCGGGTAATGCAGCGGGCAGGGTGGACCTGTCCGCTGCGTTCCTCAACCTGTGCGGTGCATGCCGACGCTTAGTTGGTTTCTTCCAGCTTGGTAATACCCAGCGCTTTCAGGATGAAACGTTCGAAGATCGGATCGGTGTTGCCTTTCTTCATCTTACGCAGGAAGTATTTCTCGAAACCGATTTTCGCCTGGTGTACCCATTTGCCTTTCTTGAACCAGGTGACGTTGCGCGGCGGGATCTGCGGCAGTGCCACGAAGGCTGCGCCAGTGTCGCCCATGTCGGCCAGACAGATGGCATTCCAGGTGCCGCATTGCTCAGGTGCTTCACCTTTCAGTTCGTGAACGATGTTGTGCACGATGGCAGTGGACATGGATTCGATCATGTAACCGGTTTTCGGTGCGCCGGTGGGGACCGGAGTCGCTTCAACCGGCGGGATGGCCACGCAAACACCTGAAGCGTAAATGTTCGGGTATTTCGGGTTGCGCTGGTATTCGTCGATCATTACGAAGCCGCGTGGGTTGCAC
>CBDULQ010000148.1:0-9279 GCA_965368115.1 uncultured Gammaproteobacteria bacterium
GGATGAAACCACCGGCCTGTTGTGGGAACGCAAGGGCAGCGGTTCGGATTTCAACGCATCCACGTTCAGCTACACACGTGACCAGGTGCAGGCCTTTATCGATGAGATGAATGCACAGAATGCCGGCGCCGGCTACTGTGGCCGCAACGACTGGCGCCTGCCCACATCGCTGGAACTGCAGGGTATTCTGGATTACCACCGACGCCTGCCGACGCTGTCCTATCTGCCGTTCAATAACAGTCCCGTCAACGGTGACTGGTGGGCACTGGAGCACAGCCTGCAGTTTGTCGGTGCCTACCGCACGGTACGCTTCGGTTACGGCAGCAGTAACGAGTGGATGCAAACCAATAATATGTATCTGCGTCTGGTCAGCGGCACGCCGGCACCGTCCAGCTTTATGGATAACGGCGACGGCACCATTACCGATCTCAGTACCGGGTTGATGTGGAAGGCCTGTGTCGAAGGTCGTGTGTACAATGTCGGTAGCTGTGACGGCAGTGATCTTACCTTTAACTGGGGTGCCGCCCTGCAGCGGGCGGTGACGGTGAATGGCGGTGCTGCGACGGACAATCTGGGTTATGACGACTGGCGTGTGCCCAATGTGAAAGAACTGACCCGCATTCTGGATCTGGCTCAGATCAACCCGGCGGTGGACGCCGCGGTATTCCCGAGCACGGCTGCGGCCGGTTTCTGGACCAGTACGCCGGGCCGCGATCTGTCCGAGGAACAGGGCATGGCCTGGCAGGTGGATTTCAGTCCGGGACACTGGGCGCTGCAGAACAAGACCATCGAGTCACGTCTGCGCCTGGTGCGTGCCGCATTGCCGACCCGGGTCTGGTATGAGGACAGTGATGGCGATGGCTATGGTGATATTCACAGTCGCCGTGCGGCGGTCTTCAAGCCGGCCGGTTACGTCGACGATAACCGTGATTGCGCGCCCGATAATGCAAACATTTCACCGGCGGCCAGTGAGATTGCTGGCGATGGTATCGATAACAACTGCAACGGCCAGATCGATGAATCTTACGGTGGTGGTGAAGCCTGACGGCGAACAGGATTCGGTGTCCGCATCGCACCCTGTGTTGTTGTACTCTCGCAATGGATTAAACTTGGCACATGGACAGGGGCCTCAACACAAACTGAACACTGAATGACTGAATACTCGATAATCCTGGTCGAAGACGATGACGAAGTGCGTGAACGACTGGCACAACTGGTGAGTGAACACGAGGCGTTTAATCTGCTGGCCGCGGCGGCTAATGTGGCAGAGGGTCGGGCGGCGCTGCTCGAATACAAACCGGATATTCTGCTCACCGATCTCGGTTTGCCGGACGGTTCCGGCATCGACATCATTCGGACCGTTGCCGAACACCGACTGGATACCGAGTGCATGGTGATCAGCGGTTTTCAGGATGAGCATCATGTGTTTCAGGCACTGGAAGCCGGTGCCCGGGGTTACATCCTCAAGCATGATGAAGGCTATAAAATTACCGACGCTATTCTCAGCATGATGGATGGTGGAGCTCCGATCAGTCCGGTGATTGCGCGATTGATGCTACAGAAATTCCAGCGTCCGGTGATCGAACAGGAGGCTTTGCCGGAATCACTGACCGAGCGTCAGGAAAAAATTCTCAAGCTGGTCAGTCAGGGATTTTCATCACGTGAGATTGGTGAAAAACTCGGCATCAGTTATTACACCGTGACCACACATATCAAAAATATTTACACCAAGTTACAGGTTAACAGTCGTACCGAAGCGCTGCATGAAGCACGACGACTGGGTCTGATTTAACAACACAGGAGCAGTATCATGAAAGGACTACGCGCAACCCTGCTGGCTGCAGGACTGTTATTGTTGCCACCGCTATTCGCCACCGAATTGAAGAGCGGCGTTCAATATGTCGGTGGTCAGCAACTGACTTCGGCGAATATCGGTATTGGATTCGTCGTGCCCGCCGACTGGCAGGGTGTACTCGGGGATGACGGGCATTTTTATATGCAGTCGGAAAGTCATCAGGGTATGTTGATGGTGACCGCGGCCCCGGCCATGGCGCCGGAACAGGTGGCCGCCAATCTTGCCGGACAACCACTGGATCTCGGTGACGGCGTGATTCTTTATCCGGTGGGACAGGTGCAGCAGCGGCCCGATCGTGTGACTCAGCAATACCAGGGTATGTTGAACGGCGTCGAACTGCGCGGCACCATGCGTATATTGATCGGCGACTACCAGTATCTGATGACGCTGATCAGCGTCGGTACCCGGCCTGAAACGGCGTATTTTGCAAAAACCATGGATCGACTCACCGCCAGTGCTCGTTTCTTTCAGCCTCAGGTCGCGGCCCGGTCGTCCGATGCGCCCGGCGGCCGATCGGATAGTCAGACTTTTATTAACCAGTCACAAAATGGTAGTGTAGTTAGCGGGCGCAACAGTGACGGTCAGAACTGTACCTATGTGAGTGCTGGCGGCATGAGTTTCAAAAGTTGCGATTGAGCTAGTTTAATAACAATAAGAAGAATGGGCGCATGCGCGTTAGAGCCCTGCTGTTGCTGGTGGTGTACTGGCTGGCGATCCACTACCTGGTGTTTCACACACCGTTCCAGGTGTTTCCCGCACCTGATGTCCCGGCCATTCAGCAGATGGAGTACCGGGTACTGCGCAGTGCCGAGGATTTTCCCGGCGCACTGAACGAAGATGGCTGGCATGCGGTGCAGCTTCCTGACGACTGGTATGTCAGCGCTCAGGACGGTACTGATCTCTGGTATCGCACCACAGTCGAAATCGATGATTTTGGCAATGAGTTGTGGGGCTTTTATATTCCAGCCGTCACGCACAATGCGGCGGTGTATCTGAACGGTACCTGGGCCGGGCAGGGTGGTCATTTCAATGATCCGGTGTCACGTCATCATAACGAACCCCTGTTGTTTCGCTTTTCGCCGGACCTGCTGGTACGTGGTGAAAATACCATCGATGTGCGGGTAAAAGCGCAAATCACCGAACAGGGCTTGCTCGGTGAAATGTATCTCGCACCTTACGATCAACTGGTCGATGCCTATCGCTGGAAAAAGTTTCTACGTTTCGATTTCATTCTTGGTGTGAGTGTGACCATGTTGCTGATGGGGCTGGTCATCATGGCGTTCTGGCTGGCTCGACCCAGAGATTATAAATACGGCATCTTCAGTTTAATTCTGCTGGTGTGGACGACGCATAACCTGAATCTGTTCATCGAAGACATTCCTGTCCCCGCCAGCGTCTGGGAAGCCTTTACGCGATTGAGCCTGGGCTGGACCGTGATCGGTATGCTGATGTTCAATCATCGTTATGTGGGCAAGATCAATCACCGGGCGGAAAAAATAGCGTTGGGCATCGGTTTCCTGGGTTTTGGTATGCTGCTGTTGCCGGATGTGTCCTGGGTGTTGCTGATCGGTCATAAAGTCTGGGACAGCCTGCTGGTGATACTCGGTGTGTATACCATTGTCTACCTGGTTGAACGTTACTGGAAAACACAGAACGGTGATGTGTACCTGATGATGCTTGCCGGTGTGCCGATTCTGTCATTCGGTCTGCATGACATCCTGGTGGTCAATCATCTACTGCCGCGCCAGGAAGGATTGATTATCCAGTACAGCGCGATTGCTCCCGCAGCCCTGTTCAGCTGGTTCCTGCTGCGCAGCTTCGTGCGTTCGGTGGATCGCGCCGAGCAACTGGCCGCCACCCTGGAACAACGGGTACAGGACAAGCAGCGACAGTTGCAACTGCAATATGAACAGCTCGGCGCCATGCAGCGTCAGCAGGTGCTGGCGGAAGAACGGGAACGCATTATGCGCGACATGCATGACGGTATCGGCGGTCAGCTGGTTTCGCTGATCACCCTGTTGCAGGAACAGAGTGGCGAGGTATTTAAACGCATTCGTGAACGTTTGCAATTCAGTCTAACGGACTTGCGTATGGTGATCGATTCACTGGATCCCATGCTCAACGATCTGCCGACACTGCTTGGCATGCTGCGCATGCGTTTCAACGATCAACTGGAAGCGGCGGGCATCGATCTACACTGGGCGGTGACCGAATTGCCGGAAATCAGTAACATGAGTCCGCGTCGGAGTCTGCATATCATGCGTATCGTGCAGGAAGCGATGACCAACGCAGTAAAACATTCCGGTACCGAACGGATAAAACTGTCAACGGGTATCGATAAGCAGGCGGACAGGGTGTTCATCGAAGTCACCGATTTCGGTGGTGGCGATGCGAATTTCGATACCGAGTCGAACAGCGGCGGGCGCGGTATCAAAAATATGCAATATCGCGCCCAACAGGTGGCGGGCGATCTGCAGTTGATAAACACACCGTCCGGAGTGACGGTACGTCTGTTGCTCGACGTCGCGTAATGGTCAATGCACCGGGTAGCTGTTACTGACTGCGGGTGACATCGGCGAAAACGAATCGATCATCGCGCTGCAAAATGTCGCCGACTTCGATGGCGATAGGTCGGTCGAACATCGGTCCGTCGAATACGAAACTGTGAAACTCGCCCTGTTCACCGCAGGGATCGGCGGTTTTGGGCAGGCTGTCGAGCAGGGCACGATCGAAGCGGTGTCCGGCGAAAGCGGCGGGAATTTGCTGCGTATCGACACAGGTCAGCACGGCTTTTAATCCGCTTTCGATCATCTCCTGCGCCAGCTGCCGGGTGGGCAGGCCCCAGATCGGGAACAGGGCTTCGATGCCGGTGTTGCGTAGTTTGTCGATACGGTAGTCGCGAATATCCTGCAGATATAAATCACCGAAAGCGAAACACTCGATCGCGTCGGCGCGACATTGTTCCACGAACGTATTCATAACGGCTTCATATTCTTCGTTACTGCAGGGGTCGGGAATTTCCAGAATGTGCAGAGGCAGACCGGCGCGCGCTGCCTGCTGCTGCAACAGGTCGACACGCACCCCGTGCATGGCGACCCGGTCATGGCGTCGGTTGACAGTACAGAACAGACCGGCCAGTTCGATATTCGGGTCCCGTTGCAGGGTATACAGAGTCCAGGCACTGTCCTTACCGCTACTCCAGGATAACAGGGTTTTCTTTCTCATCGATGCAATATCTGATTAGCTTGTAGAAGGTTGGTTCGGAGTTGTACCACATCATCCCACTTCAGGGAAATCAGCCGATTTCTGCAAACCATCGACATTGCGCCGAAGTAACCAGTGTCACATTGACATCTGGCCACGCGCTGGGGAATCAATTGAGTGGAATAAAAATTTCTATTAAATAATGATCATGTGGAACGCCGGCGACGGCGTGTTCCGAATAGAACCAGCAGGCCGGAGCCGAATAGCAGGACAGCCGGTGGTAAGGGCACCGGGCTATAGTAGGTGAAGTTGTCCATTGTAAATTGTGTTCCCCTGCCGGAATAGCCTGCATGGGGATAGCCGCCACTTGACTCGAATACAAGGCGGGTGATTCCCGTGTAATCGGCCTGGAACCAGATTGCCTCGGTTGTGTTTAAAGTCAATGTGGCCTGTTGAACCAGGCTGGTGCCGGCATAGGCTTCGATATTTAGCGACAGGCTATCGTTCCAGGCGCTGGCAAAATACGCACCGGTAAAATCGAATACCTGTCCATCCAGGGATGCACTGTCACCATTGCCGTTAAAAGCAAGATAGTCGCCGGATACAGCACCTTGCGGTGCACCCGAGTCAGGTGATGACAGCGCGTTCAGATAAAACATGTTGGTCCAGTTGAAACCACCGTAACCTTGCGGTATCAGCGCCAGGTTTTCACTGTTGCCCGGGATGTCGGCCAGTGGAGGGAGGTCGTCGAAAGTGAGTACTGCCGCCGGGGTATAGCCCGGGGAAAGGGCAAAAAGTATTAATGAAATATAACCGTATCGCATATCTGAGTCCTGACTATTTTTGACAACCTGTGTTTATGACTCCGTGGTCGAGCACTATTGTAAATAAGCAATATGTAAACCTGATGTCGGATAATCCTGTAAAAACAAATGTTTATTCGGGTGTTCCAGGTGTTTTCAGAAATGATCATGCATTGAGTGTCAACATGGCCGACTGGAAAAACGGATATGGAACCAAGGGTTGTCGCTTATGGTAGCCATATCATCGCCGGGTAAAGGAGCGTGCGTCGATAAAGGGAAAAGCACGGATTTATTAGCGGATTGACAATTATCATTTCGAAACCGACTGCAATCGGCGTAGTATCTTTTTACCTCCTCTTCCAAACCGAGTCTCAATGACCAGAATACTGATTCTGACCGGCCTGCTGTTGTTGTCTTCCGCATTATCGGCCAGTCCCCAGGCGTCGATAGCGGTCTCGCATAGCACCGCGGATCACAGTCGTTTCGAAGCACTCAAACAACCTTTCAGCAGTGGGCCGCAAGTCACTCGCGCATGCCTGTCCTGTCATACCGAAGCGGCCTCCCAGCTACACAAAACAACGCACTGGACCTGGGATTACCTGCATCCGCAGACCGGTCAACGGCTCGGCAAGGGTCGGGTCGTGAATGTATTCTGCGGCAGCGTCATGGATAACTACGAACGTTGTACGTCCTGTCACATCGGCTATGGCTGGAAAGATCAGCATTTCGATTTCAGCAGTGAAGAGAATGTGGATTGCCTGGTTTGCCACGACACGACCGGTACTTATGTCAAGCCGTCGGCTGATGCCGGTCATCCGGCTTATGAAGACAAGATCAAAAACGGCAAAATTGTGATTGAAAACAATAAGCCGATGAAGAAAGTCGATCTGAATCGAGTGGCTCAGCATGTCGGCAAGACCAGTCGCTTTAACTGCGGCAATTGCCATTTTTACGGCGGCGGTGCGGATGGTGTTAAACACGGTGATCTGGACAGCTCGCTGAATGCACCGAATCATGCGCTCGATGTACATATGGATGCTCAGGGCCTTAATTTCAGCTGTGCGACCTGTCATACTGCAATCGATCATGATGTGGCTGGTAGTCGTTATGCCGGACAGGCGAAAGATACCGTTGGCATCGATATTCCGGGTAAAACACAGGGTGGTCGGGCATCCTGCGAATCCTGCCATGGTCTGCATCCGCATCCGTCAACAGTGAATAACAAACTCAACGATCATGTCGACAAGGTGGCCTGTCAGACCTGTCATATTCCCGCTTTTGCACGCGGTGGCGTAGCAACCAAGACACTCTGGGACTGGTCACAGGCAACCGAAAAGCTGAAGACCGATGCAGACGGCAATCTGTTGCTCAATGAAAAGGGTAAGCCGATACGGGTTGTCGAGAAAGACGAACACGGCCATCCCAGTTACATGAGTCATAAAGGGCGTTTCGAACATGGCGAAAATGTGATACCCGAATATTACTGGTACGACGGTGATGTCGAGTACACCTTGCTGGACGATGAAGTCGATCCGAATCAAGTGGTCTCGGTGAATCGTATTCAGGGTAGTTATGACGACGATGATTCCAGAATCTGGCCATTCAAGCGCATGGTGGGTAAACAGCCCTACGATAAAAAATACAATCGCCTGCTGGCGACCAAAGTGTACGGCCCGGATACCGACACCGCCCTGTGGAGTAATTACGATTGGCCCAAAGCGTTACAGGCCGGCCAGGCGGAGGCGGTAAAGGCGGGTGTCACCGAGTATGAATTCAGCGGTGAATACGGCTTCGTCGACAATGAAATGTACTGGCCGATCACTCACATGGTGGCACCCGCAGAGGATGCGTTACGATGCGCAGAGTGTCATTCGCGCCAGGGGCGACTGGCGAATCTGGCGGGATTCTACATGCCGGGTCGTGATCGTTTTGCGGAACTGGACCTGGTGGCGCTAGTGTTCATCGGGCTAACACTGGCAGGTGTCCTGCTGCACTTGCTGATCCGTATCGTAATGGGGCTGAGGAAGTGATATGAAAGCGATGATCTACAAACGCTTCGAACGATTCTGGCACTGGACTCAGGCCTTCCTGATCGTTAATTTGATGATCACCGGTTTCGAGATCCATTCTATTTATCAGTTGTATGGCTTCGAGAAAGCAGTGAATCTACACATCATTCTGGCGTGGGGCCTGATTGCGTTATGGGCGTTCGCTATTTTCTGGCATCTGACAACCGGGCAGTGGCGTCACTATATTCCCACTACTGAAAAGTTGCTGGCCATGGTGCGCTACTACAGTTTCGGCATCTTCCTGCACGAAACCAAACCCTACAAGAAATCGCTCAGTGCCAAACACAATCCATTGCAACGGCTGGCTTATCTGGCTTTCAAGTTGCTCATTTCACCGGCAATCTGGATGTCCGGTCTGCTGTATCTTTATTACACCGACTGGACCGCGTTGGGTATCGAAGGGCTCAGTCTCGGCCAGGTTGCCTTTGTACATACCGCCGCTGCCTATGCCATGCTGGTATTTTTTATCGCTCATGTCTATCTGGCGTTTACCGGCAAGCCATTTTATGAATATGTAAAAGCAATGATTACCGGTTACGAAGATATTCCTGATAGCGATAAACCTGTATCTGGCGATTAAAGGCCTCTGAATTCCGAATTTATAAATTGTCGACAGCTTGTATGGGATCAGGTATGAAACGGCTTAAGCAATTAATTCCCGAGTGGATAGCGCCTGATGTGCTGAACAGGTCGATATGAATCAGGCGAGTTTCTGGTTCATTCATCTCGTTTAGTGGCAGCTTACTTCGATAGTCTTGAGCACGTTTTCCAGCATTCGCTGTTCGTCAGAGGTGGAATAGGAACTGAAAAATGACAGCGCGTAGTCACCCTGTATACAGGTATAGTAGCGCTGTTTTATGACCTGGTTGTTAACGCGCATGGTGACATCGGCATAGCCAAAGCTGGCGCGATTGAGCGTCATGGTATTGCAGGTTTCCGCCATATGAAGGTCCAGCTGGGTATTGTTAAATAACTGGCGTGCGTGATAGAGATAATCGCAGCCGTTTTTAATGCCCGGGGCCATTTCGATACTTTCAGCAATGGCGCCGATACTGGGATTGAATTTGACCGGTGTTCCGGGGGGGTGCTGGAAAAAATAGAACAGTGGAATCGAATTCCTGATCGAATGATCATAAACCTTCTTTGTAGACTGGTTGTCACCGAGCAGTACATCCGCGCCAACCCGAGTCATTTTCCGCATATGTTCGCGGGACAGGGTATACCAGGTCACGGGCTTTTTGACAGTCAGTTTGAAATAATCGTTTCTGTAGACTTTCTGGTCAGTGGTGTAGGTTTCCATCGATACGGTTGGTTGATGAGTCGCACAGCCGGTCAATATCAAAATAAT
>CBDULQ010000149.1:0-9238 GCA_965368115.1 uncultured Gammaproteobacteria bacterium
GTGTACACGGTGTCGTAGCCCATAAACGCCATCAACGATTTGATCTCGTTGAACAGCTGGGAGCTGTCTTCAACCAGTAGTACGGATTCCTGTAAGGGTGCAGCGCTCATAACGAGTCCAGAAAAACTGTGAACAATGTCTGATTAAAGCAGGTATTTGGGAAATGTCAAAATTTCGACTCGTATTTTTTTACATTTATTTTCATTGGCTTATATGTTATTTGAAGAATCAACGTGAATAAAACAAGCTAAGCGTCGTTTTATAGAGCCCGTGTCTACTCAGGCTCGACTGGATTTAATGGACGAACGGTCGTCATCGGGGCTTCGGGCGTCGGATCATCGACAGCCGTCGTCCTCGGCACCGGAGTTCAGCGCAGCCCGGGCCAGGCGGCGTTGCAGGAACCCGATCATTTGCTGCGCCACTTCCTCCCCCGCGTCTTCCTGTACAAAATGCCCGGCGTTGCGCACGCGATAAAATTCGCCGTCCGGCACCCAGCGGGCGATCCGTTCACCCTGATCCAGCGACCAGGCCAGGTCGCCATCGGCCCAGATGACCTGTACGGGAACCTCCCATTCTCCGAGAACCCGACGAATCTCGTTGATGTACTCCGCATTGGGGTGGTCGGCCCGATTCGGGATCAGGCCGGGAAAAACAGCCAGCCCCGCACGATTCTCCGGGTGCGCATGAATCGCCCGATATTCGGCCATGGCGCGCGGGTCCACCGCTCGCCTGAATCCCGCACCGAGCCGGGAGTGACTGCCGTTCCGCCAGCCCCTCCAGACGAAGCGGCGAAACAGATCCAGGCGTTTGATCAACCAGTGTGAGCGTGCGCCGCCTTTGAACAGAAAATCGAAACCGGGCGGCAGGGGCCCGGTGATGATATCCAGGCGTCGTTGTTCTGCCCGGCTGGCGGCAAACCGTTCGATGAAGGTATTCAGCAACACCAGGGCGCGTACGTTGTGCCGATGCGCTATGGCATATCTCAGCACCACCGGGCCGCCCCAGTCCTGACCGACCACCACCATATCCCGTAGATCGAGATGCTCAACCAGAGCCGTCATCAGGGCCACATGGCGTTGCAGGCTGTAGGCGCTTTCTTCACGCGGAATATCCGACAGGCCGAACCCCATGAGATCCGGCACAAAACAACGATAACCCGCCGCCACCAGGGGCGGGATCATTTTCCGATACAGATAACTCCAGCTGGTATTGCCGTGCATCAGCCAGATCACCGGTCCCTCGCCCTCATCCAGATAATGCAGCTTCACCCCGTCCAGCACCACAAAGCGGCTCTGGAACGGGTACTGGAATCGCTCCTGTTGCGATGTGTTCCGGCTCACGGCTGGCACAACCGGGGCCAGGGGAAGCCGGCCTGCTGCAGGTCAGCCAGATGCTCGTCCACCGCCTGTTGCCAGTTTTTTTGCGGCCGGTAACCCAGTTTGGCGGTCGCGTAATCGTTGGGGCAATACCAGTCTTCGCAGAGATGCACGATGGAACGGGTGAGAAACGGCGAGGAGCCGGGCATCAAAGGATGCAGGGTTTCCATCAGCCAGCCGAAACCATAACCCAGACTGTAAGGCACGGAATACACGGGGCGGGGAACACCGGCCTGTTCGGCGATGTAATGGATCACTTCGCGCAACGCCGGAAAACCGGGACCGACAATGTTGAAGGATTCGTAGTCGGCGAGATCGCTCGCCGTCGCCGCCAGCGCAAACGCCTGGCCGAGATCCTCATCGGCCACCAGCGGCAGCCGTGCACGGCCCCCGTTGAGCCAGGGCACCAGCCAGGTTTTCAGCCGGGGTACCAGTGCCGGCAACATGCCCAGGCGGTTGCCGGAGCCGACGAAATGACCAAGCCGAAGGGTGACCATTTGCATACCGCGCCGGGCGTTGTCACGCATGTAACCGTCCAGATCGATCAGGCAATCCAGATGGGGCCAGAATCCGGTTTTCCGGGTCGGTGAATCATGCGCATGGGGACGACCATTGCGCTCGCGGGCGCCAATCACCACCGTACTGGCAAAGATGAAACGCGACACATCCTGATCGATAGCCTGTTCGATCAGATCCAGGGTAGGCTGGTAAAACCGCGTCTGCTCCAGTTGACGATGCCCCCACATCGAGGCCCAGGTGCCCGCATGGCAAATGACATCCACGCCCTTCACCAGCTCGCGGCGATAGCCTGCATCAAGCAGATCGCCGATGCGGTCTTCAACCCCCTCCAGGGGCGGTAAACGCGCCGGATTGCGTGCCGCCCGGATAATCCTGACGCCAGGCATGGCGTGCAATGCAGTCACGATATTACGCCCCAGAAAACCACTGGCGCCGGTCACCAGCACCCGTGTGCAAACCTGTTCAGACATGATGAACTCCCTCTTAAAATAGTGCGCCGACCTGCTGGCCGGTTATTATTGTACCGATAGGTATTTAAATTACCGATTGGTATAATATTTGTCAATGTCAATTCACAGCACAACAGGGGAATCCGGTGGAACGGGGACGACCGCGTATATTCGATGAAGAGCAGGCGCTCGACGCAGCGCTGCAGGTGTTCTGGCGCAACGGCTACCAGGCCGCCTCACTGGCCGAACTGACCGCGGCCATGGGGATCAGCAAACCGAGCATGTACGCCGCCTTCGGTAACAAGGAACAGCTGTATCTGCAGGCCCTGCAGCGCTACCAGCAACAGCAACTGTCCCGGCACGCCGATGCCCTGGCCCGGGAGCAGGATCTGACCGCGGCGCTGCGCAGCTTTCTACGCTCTGTGGCGGATATGGTGGTGACCGGCCCCGGACGTCCCGGCGGCTGCATGGTGGTCACCAGCGCCGTGTCCTGTGATTTAACCCGCCTGCCGGCACCGATCGTCAATGCGCTCAGCGAAACCGTCCACCGGTCCACCTTCGAGCTGCTCGAGACACGCCTGGGCAAAGCTGTGGCACAGGGCCAACTGCCTGATACGATCGATATTCGACAACTTGCGGATTATTTTGCCAGCCTGATGTCGGGCATGGCGGTGATGGCCAAACTGGGTGCCGACCGGCAACGCCTGTATGGTGTGATCGAACAGGCTTTGCTCAGCCTGCCGGTGAATTGAATGCGCTTAAACGATTACTTACGACAGTGATCGTAAGCCGCCACGGCCTTGCGACCGGAGACGATATTGCCGACCCGCTGCGCGGCATCGGCTTTGGCGGCACTGCCTAACTGGGCCAGTTCGCCATCGCTGTGCATGATGTCGCGAATGCCTTCGGTGACTTCCGCCACCTCCCCGGGTTGCACCGGGGTTTCGAAAAACGCCGTCAGCTGCTGTTTGCGATGGCTTTCCAGCTCGACAATCTTCTGCCACTCACCCGTCGTCGCGAGTTCGCGCATGTGACGGGTGATATCCAGAATCTGTTGCCAGCGTTGCAGCCGTTGCGCCTTCAGAGGCATGGGTCGTGTCCTTTGTTACTCGCCGTCGCGGGATTTGTGCTGGTTACGCACATCCTGGGGAATCGCCATCCAGCCGGAACGAATTTCGTTGAGCAGGGACAGCACCTCGTCCAGCAAGGCCGTTTCATTGCTCAGATTGGCCTGCAACAGCTGACGCTGCATGTAATCGTACAGGGCAGCCAGGTTATCGGCGATTTCGCCACCGGCTTCCATATCCAGCGAGGTCTTGAGACCGTCGATGATGGAAATAGCCTTGCTGATGTTCTCGCCCTTGTCGGCCACCCGCTGCTGTGACATACACAGCTTGGCGCTGTTAATACGCTCGATGGCGCCGTTGATCAACATCTGAATCAGCGTATGCGGATCTGCGGTCTCGACGGCCGCCTGGGTACCCACCTGCTTGTACTGATTCATTGCCGCTGAATTGTGCATGGGTTGTTTCCTTTGGTCTTTGCTGTTGTCTCTGGCCATTCTGGGTATATAGCAGACTATCTACCCGAGCATGACCGTTAAAACGTGATGCAGTTTGATCACGCGTTATTTCTGTTCGCCGATCGTCGGCAAACCGGCGAGTTGCTGTTCCAGATACTGACTGGTGGTCTGCAACTGCCCCATGAGTACGTCCAGAGCCGTGAACTGTTCCCGGTAGCGAGCCTCGATTCCCGCTACCCGCTCGGCCAGCGCTACACGTTGCTCATCGATGGAACTGATCTGGTCTTCAATGGTGCCGGTCTTGGTTTCGAGCTGGCCGGTGGAACTCAGGAACTGGCTCAGCAGGCCGTCCAGCCGACCGGCGATGCCGCTGGAGAAACTGACACTGCCCCGGTTACCGACGGCCGTGCCGGCAACCTGCAGGGTGAGACCGGCGGCGGTGCCGCTACCGATCAGGGTCTGTCCGCCGCTGCTGGCAAACTGGCCGCCGATGGTGCCCTGGACATCCTGCCCTGCGGTTTCAACGGCATTCGCGGTAAGACCCAGTGCGGCATTTTGCACGGACACGCTGACCAGCGAATTTTCACCATAGCGACCGGAACGAATCTGTAACCGGCCGTCGACAAATTCGACGGAAACGGTGGTGTCCGAATTCTGCAGTGCCGCCGTCGAATTGATACGGGTCTGGATCTGTGCAGCCAGCGCGTCAAAATCACTGTATGTGCCCTGCGAAATACTCACCAGTCCGGTGGAGACATCATCCACCAGCAAACTGAATGAATCGTTCGTATCGTCGATGGTAATCGGCAGCGTGATGGCTTCACCCAGTATCTGCCCCTGGGCGGCCAGTTGATCGATGTACACCCGGTAGTTGCCGTCCTGGGTGTAAGGACTGCCGCTGACGTAGGTGACGTTGGGATCGGTCGCCGCGCCGCTGGCATAGAACAACTGCGCAACCGAATCGAAATCATCATTGAGCGCGGCTTCGAGTTTGTCGGCATTCAATGCCAGGGTACCATCACGACTGGTCGTAATACCGATTGCACTCAGGCTGTTGTAGGCGCCGCCGTTGTTGACAATGCTGTTGAGCTCGCGACGAATCTGCTGGGAAATGGTGCGCGCCGTGGAATCGCCCAGCAATACACCGCCCTGCCCGGTTTCCGGATCGTATGCGGTGAGGCTGTTGAGGGTGCCGGCCAGTTCGTTGAAAGCATCGACGAAAGCGGAAATGTTGGTCT
This sequence comes from uncultured Gammaproteobacteria bacterium, assembly GCA_965368115.1. Lineage (GTDB taxonomy): Bacteria > Pseudomonadota > Gammaproteobacteria > SZUA-229 > SZUA-229 > CBDULQ01. The sequence continues at coordinate 5,105 of CBDULQ010000149.1, forward strand.
GCGCTTCTTCGATGTTATTGCTGTCCACGCTCACCTGAACGGTTTGACCAGGCTCCGCATCCTGCAAGTTCAGTGTAACGCCATGAATGGCGCCGGTAACGGTATTGGTGTCGCGCCGAATGCTCAAACCGTTGACGGTAATTAACGCATCCTGCGCCTGTTGAGTCTGTTCTGCGTTGGTGGCGCTTGCATTGAACGCCAGTACGGACAGGCCGCTCATATCGATGTTGCCGGCGGCATCGCCACCTTCATTCACCGATACCTGCAGACTGTTGTCAGCGCCCTGTTCGGACGTCAGCAATAAACGATAACCGCTGCCGTCGTCGACGATGGTTGCACTGACACCGATATCCGCTTCGTTAATCGCATCGCGAATGCCGGTAATGGTGTTGTTGGTATTATCGATCACCACACTTTGTGATGCCCGATCGGGGTTTGCGGTAAAACCGTTGTAGCTATCGTCACCGGTTTGATAATCAGTGCCGGGATCATAGTCGGTTGTACCGAAATTAAAAGTCAGGGTACCGTTGCCAATCACTTCGTCCAGTGAATCGAACGCGATGGATGCCAGGGTATGAGCCTGCGCCAGGCTGTTTACCTCGACGGCGTAGTCTCCGGCTTCGGCGACGCTGGTGGAATTGGCAGTCAGGATGTCGGTGTTGCTCACACTGACTTCACTACTGCTGAAAAAAGCGGGATCTTTGAGTCTTGCCAGTGAAGACTGAAACGAACTGACTGCTCCCTTAACGGTGCCGAAAGCAGTCAGTTCGGCCTGTAGCTCGGCCTCTTTAACATTCAGACGATTTTCGGTCGGCGTTCTCTCAGCCTCGACAATCTGCTCCAGCAGGCTGTTAACATCCAGCCCGGAACCTATGCCTGCAACGGTGAGTGTTGCCATACTTACCTCGTCCTCAATAAGCGAAAATCAGTCATGAAACGCTTATTGCAATTTAAAGGCCAATTATGCGGATGTTTCGAAAATCAGGCCGGTAACGTCTTCCAGCTGTTGCTGAAGATTGCGCGAAATGCGTAATACTTCTTCCGACGGAATTTGCCTGACCACCTCGTCAGTCAGCGAATCCACGACACGTATGACTGTGCGGCCGCTACTGTCGTCGACGCTGAACTTCAGATCGCGCTGGATTTGCTGAACATGATCGTTCAGTTTTTCCACCACTTGCTGCAGCTCCTCTGCGCTGACTTCTTGAGATGACTGTTCAGGCGGTAATGACTTGCCATCCTGAACTGCAACATTCTGCCGGCTGCCTGCCGGAGATGCATTATAAGACCTGGCTACCGACGAACTCAGAACATCCTTTGCAGTCTGGTTTGAAACGCTATCAGTAGACATATTTACACCTTCTCTCAGTTTGCCATTACTGTGCAAATAGGCTCAACGACCAAAACGCGGCCGGGAATCGCTTCCCGACCGTGACCTGAAGTCAATGTGATGGTCATAATCACCTGTCTACCTCGATTACTGCAGCAGACTCAGAACCAGCTGGGGCAGTGAGTTGGCCTGGGCCAGCATCGCTACACCTGCCTGTTGCAGAATCTGTGAACGAGTCAGGTTAGCTGTTTCGGCAGCGAAGTCAGTGTCCTGAATTCGGCTACGTGCAGCACTGAAGTTCTCGACCGCAGTGTTCAGGTTGGAGATGGTGGATTCGAAGCGGTTCTGAATCGCACCCAGGTCCGCCCGGATACTGTCGATCTTGGCCAGTGCGCCGTCAGCGATGTCGATGGCAGCGTTCGCACCCGATACAGTACTGATGTCGATGCTGTTGACAGTCTGCAGAGAGCTGGCGTTGATGTCGTTAGCCGCACCGGCGAACAGACCACCGGCAGACTCGGCCAGGCTGGATGTAACAGTGAACGAGTTGTTCGATTTGAACTCGACGTTACCGCCAACCACGGTGGAGTCACGATCGATCAGCGTACCGTCCTGCAGATTTACAGAGCCGCCTTCACCACCGGTGATACGCAGACTGACAACAGTGTTGGACGCCAGATCGGCAGTCGAAGACGAGAAGTTCTCGAAATCGATGTCGTCACCGTCGGCCTGTACCAGCGAGATGGAGTTACCATCGACACTCAGCGTGGCACTGATACCAGTAGCACCCGACTTGTCGTTGATGGCAGTGGCCAGCTCGCTCAGGTCGCTGGTGGTCACGTTGGCTGAAACGGTTTCACCGTTCAGAGTCAGTGATACGATGCCGTCGGCACTCAGGTTGCTGATGGTTGCAGAAGTACGAGCAGTTGCACTTACACCTGTAGTGTCAGACACCTTGTTGACCTGGGCTGCAATCTGAGCCGCGGTGCTGTCTTCAGTGATGTTGACGTTGGCAACGCCTTCACCGGTGATCGTCAGCGTCTGAGACTCGACGAAGTTACCGCCACCCGCGTCACTGGATGCAGATGAAGCCGTCAGTGCAGCGTTGGTAGTGGCCGCAGCATTCAGGATGCTACCAGCACCGGAAGCAACGCTGGACTGGATGTTGATACCTGAGTCTTCCATCAGGATGGTCAGGCTACCCACCTGGACACCTGAATCGGTCACACCGTCTTCGGTGATGGTCTGGCCAGCGAATACCAGGGTGTCGTTGCTGCCTTCAGTTGCGGTCGCAGTTGACGGTGTGGCGTTAGTCACGGTTGCACTGCTGACAGTAGTACCGGCATTACCGGTCATGTTGAAGGTAAAGACGTTACCTGCAGTCGATGCATCGGCGTCAGTGGCGTTGTTCAGTGTCACAGTCTGACCGCCGGTACCCACGTAGTTGAAGGAGTTTCCGACACGGGTAATGGTCAGGGTGTCACCGACAGTGGTACCGGTCAGGGTCACACTTTCACCGCTGTTCAGGATAGTACCGCCGTTCAGGTCGCGAGAAATCTCGTCGGCGATCAGGGTAGCCGAGCTCAGCGCACCACCGGAGTTATCCAGAGTGATGGACGTGGTCAGACCGTCGAATACCAGATCCAGAGATTCGGTATCGCCGTTGTCCAGACCGCTGGCATAGCTGAATGAACCGGTTGCATTATCCAGGGTGTTGAAGGTTTCAACACCGATGTTGCGACCGCTGGCGCTACTGATGGTCTGAGTGGTTGAGTTGTAGCTCAGGTCGGTGTTGCCGTTAGCCGAGTTGATGTTATCAATGGCAGTGGATACTGCATTGTTGAAATCAGCCTGGTAAGTGGCGGTATTCACCGTGAAGCTCACAGTTTCAGGAGCACCACCGTCACCGGCGATGATGTCGAAGCTGACCACGTCGCCGTTCTGGGCGTTGGTCGGTGCTGCAGTGGCGGCGAAGCTGGCCGAGTTGATGTCTGCAGTTGCGCGTACACCATCGATGGAGTTCAGGGCACTGGCCAGGGCAGCTGCATCGCGGTTGCTGTTGGCCGCGCTGACAGTCACGTTGGTGGTACCGCCGGGGCCGATGACTGAAACAGTCTGGTCGGCAATCAGTTCACCGACGGCTGAAGTGACATCGGCGTTGGTTTCTGCGGCATTGAATGCTGTTGCAGAAGTATCAACCGAGAAACCGGAAGTGGCGACTTCGATACCGACTGTAGCGTTGTTAGAAGATACCTTGTTGATACCTACGGTATCAGCAGTGGCGCCGGACACGTTCACATTGATGGTCTGGTTGGCTTCGGCACCGATCTGGAAGCTTTGCGCAACGAAAGAACCATCCAGCAGCTTCAGGCCGTTGAATGTGGTGGTGTTGGAAATACGATCCAGCTCGGATACCAGCTGGTTAACCTCTGACTGCAGACTCAGACGGTCCTGGGCAGAGTTGGTTGAGTTAGCGGACTGGATAGCCAGCTCACGGATACGCTGCAGAATGTTGGTTGACTCGGACAGCGCACCTTCAGCGGTTTGTGCCAGAGAGATACCGTCGTTGGCGTTACGCACCGCCTGACTCAGACCACGGATCTGAGAAGTGAAACGGTTGGTAACCGCAAGACCCGCTGCGTCGTCTTTAGCGCTGTTGATGCGCAAACCGGAAGACAGACGCTGCAATGAAGTCTGCAGACTGCCCTGAGAACGGTTCAGGTTGCGTTGTGCATTCAAAGATGCAAAGTTTGTATTTATGACTTGAGGCATTGCATGTCTCCTGTTTCTTCAGTCGCTTTATC
>CBDULQ010000150.1:0-9224 GCA_965368115.1 uncultured Gammaproteobacteria bacterium
GTGCATCCGCCACAGTACGCGAATGCTGAAAAATCCGGCTGCGCCGCTGACCACCGCAAAGGCGAAACAACCGAGTAAAAACGGCTTCCAGATCACATGCAGTTCATGCATCAGCCAGTCACCACTGAGTTCGAAATGGAAGTTGTTAGGCGGTACCGCCAGTACCCAGGCGCCGAATTTGTAGGCCAGGAAGAACATCGGCCCCATGGTAATCGGGTTGGTGATCCACACCAGGGCTACGGATATGGGCAGGTTGCTGCGTACCAGGATAGCGACGGCGGCGGCCAGCAACATCTGGAACGGAATCGGTACCCACATGCAGAACAGGCCGACGGCGAAAGCCAGGGAAACCGACTTACGATTCAGGTGCCAGAGGTTGGGGTCGTGAAGCAGGGTGCCGAAAATCTGCAGATGTTTGTGTTCGCGGACCTTGTGCGGGTCAGGCAAATATTTTCGGATAAACTTTTTCGGCATGCCGCGGGACTGCTGTGTTAGGCTCTGAGCTGAGGTCTATGGAGTTAAAAGACCCGACATTATCGCTGTTTCTGTTCAACATAACAAATACAGGATTATTACAGACAAGGATGGGTTTACCAGTCTATGCGCTGTCTTTTCTGCTGGGTTGTGTCGGCCTGCAGATGTTTCCCCGTTTACCCGCCATCGAATGGTTGCTGTTGCTACCGCTGCTGCTTGTCGCCCTGTATTTTGTCCGCTCTCGCGGTCTGCTGGCGCTGATCTGGCTGGCCCTCGGCACCCTCTGGAGCCTGTTGTCGGCCCATTCCTACGCACTTCACGTACTGCCCGAATCGCGCGCCGGCGAAGCCGGCTGGGTGATTGGTCGGGTGAGTGATCTGCCGCGCCGCGACGGCCACATTCTGCGCTTCGAATTCGAGGTACAGCAGTTCGACAATGCAACCGCGGGTAATACCCCGCAACGCCTGCGCCTGAGCTGGTACCAGGCCGAGCGGATGGTGCACGCCGGTGAAACCTGGCGCCTGCAGGTGAAGCTGAAACCACCCCACGGCTTTATGAACCCGGGCGGTTTCGATTACGAGCAATGGCTCTACCAGCGCGGCATCCATGCGACCGGCTATGTGAAAAACGCCGCCGCCAATGAACGCCTGCAGGCGGCGCCCTGGTACAGCCTGGATCGCCTGCGCGAGCGCATCGCCGCCCGGCTGGTGGCCGAAGGCGGTGCGTTCGGCGCGCTCTGGGCGGCGCTGGCGGTCGGTGACAAAAGCGCTATCAGCGCCGAAGACTGGCAGTTGTTGACCGCCACCGGCACCAATCACCTGATGGCGATTTCCGGCCTGCACATCGGCCTGGTGGCCGGGCTGGTGTTCTGGCTGGCGCGGCGCGCCCTGCCGATGACCTGGCTACGCCGCTACACGGCACAGCAGATGGCTGCGGTACTGGCGTTGCTGGCGGCGCTGATCTATGCGGCGCTGGCCGGGTTCGCCATACCGACCCAGCGCGCGCTGGTGATGCTGGCCGTGGTGCTGGTGGCGGTGATGCTGAACCGGCCGGTACGCCCCGGGCAGAGCCTGGCGCTGGCCCTGTTGCTGGTGCTGGTGATCGATCCGCGCAGCGTACTGGCGGCCGGTTTCTGGTTTTCGTTTATGGCAGTGGCGGTGATCGCCTATGCTTTTGCCGGACGCCTGGCCCCGGCGCCGCGCTGGCAGCAGTGGCTGCAGGTGCAGTGGGTGATTGCGCTGGCCCTGTTGCCGGTGTCGCTGTTTCTGTTTCAGCAGGGTTCGCTGGCGGCGCCACTGGCCAATTTGCTGGCGGTACCCCTGGTCAGTCTGCTGGTGGTGCCATTGGTGTTGCTGGCGCTGCTGGCCTGGCCGATGGGTATCCTGTTCAAGGGCTTGCTGACGCTGGCCGGCTGGGTAATGACGCCCCTGTGGGCCGGCCTGGGCTGGCTGGCCGGGCACCCGCTGGCGGTGTGGCAGCAACACTGGCCGTCCTGGCCCCTGCTATTGCTGGCGCTGGCCGGACTGGCGCTGCTGCTGGCACCGCGGGGTGTGCCGCAACGCTGGCTGGGCGCGCTGCTGGTGCTGCCCGGCGTGCTCAATGCGCCGAACCGTCCCTCCGAGGGCGGTTTCTGGTTGACCCTGCTGGATGTGGGCCAGGGCCTTGCCGTGTATGTTGAAACCCGGCAACACAATCTGTTGTTCGATACCGGCGCCCGCTTCAGTCCGCGGTTCGATATCGGTGAGCGGGTCGTGGTGCCGTTTCTGCGCAGTCGCGGCATCGAAACACTGGACAAGCTGGTGATCAGTCATGGCGACAACGATCACCGCGGCGGGGCCGAATCCATCCTGGCCGCGATTGCGGTCGAGCAGATCGAGGGACAGGATCTGGACCGGCTGGACGATGTGACCGGCACGGCCTGCCGGGCCGGTATGAGCTGGCGCTGGGACGGTGTCGAGTTTCGTTACCTGCATCCGGATCGGGATTATCGCAAAACCAATAATCATGCCTGCGTGTTACAGATCAGTTCGCCAGCCGGACGCCTGCTGATCGCCGCGGATATCGAAGCTAAGGTGGAAGCCGGCATGTTGCAGCGGGATGCGGCGTCATTGCCGGCGGATGTTCTGGTGGTGCCGCATCACGGTAGTCACAGTTCCTCGTCAACCGCCTGGTTGTCGGCGGTGCATCCCCGGCTGGCGTTGATTTCAGCCGGTTATCGCAATCGCTTCGGCCATCCGGCCGAAGCCGTGGTAAAGCGTTATCGACAACAGGGCGCGCGGGTATTGAATACCGCGTCCAGTGGCGCGATTGCCATCCGTTTCGAGTCGGGCGAGCCGGATTTGCGAGCCAGTCGTTATCGTCAACACAGCGGTCGTTACTGGCACCACTGGACCCTACGCTAAGCGGACAAGATCGGGTATCATGTGCGCCATTATTAAAATCATATAGAGGCGCCGACTCGTGTTTGAAATGGTAAAAGCGGGTGGCTGGCTGATGTTTCCCATCATTGCCTGCTCCATCATTGCCTTTGGCATCATCCTCGAACGATTCTGGACATTACAGAAAAGCAAAGTGATTCCCCGTCACCTGGTCGCCACCATCTGGCACTGGGTGAAAGAAGGCCAGCTGGAACGCAGCAAGATCGAAGAACTCAGCAAGCAATCCGCGCTGGGTCGGGTACTCGCCGCCGGCCTCAACAACCGTCATCTGGATCGGGAACGCATCAAGGAAAGCATCGAAGAAACCGGTCGCCAGGTGGTGCATGAGATGGAACGTTTTCTCAACACCCTGGGTACCATTGCAGCGATTTCGCCGTTGCTTGGACTGCTCGGTACGGTGATCGGCATGATCAAGGTGTTCAATGCCATCGTCGGTTCCGGTGTCGGTAATGCGGCGCCGCTGGCGGGCGGTATTTCACAGGCCCTGATTACCACTGCTGCCGGTTTGTCGGTGGCCATTATCGCACTGATCTTTCATCGCTATTTCCGCGGTCGTGTCGACGAGCTGGTGATCAAGATGGAAGAAGAGGCCATCAAGATGGTCGACGTGCTGCATAACAATCGCAATGTCGCCGCCGGTAAGGACCGGGAGAAGGCCGCTTGAACCTGAAACCGGATCGCACCGATAACATCGAGCTCAACCTGACGCCGTTGATCGATGTGGTGTTTCTGCTACTGATTTTCTTCATGGTATCGACCACTTTCGATCAACAGTCGAAACTGAAAATCGATTTGCCGGAAGCCAGTGCGGCCGCGGCCGAACAACAGCCGGAAGCGGTGGTGATTGCCATCGACGCCAACGGACGTTTCTTTGTCAACGATCGGCAACTGGTAAATTCACAACTGGATACCCTGAAGATTGCGCTGCGTAAAACCGTCGGCGATAGCAAAGACACGCCGCTGATTCTGCGTGCCGATGCCAAAACACCGCATGAATCGGTCGTTATGGCCATGGACGCGGCTGCGCAACTCGGTCTGACCCGATTATCCATTGCGACCCTGGACAGGCAGCCCGCAAATTAATGACTGATTCGGAGCACGCTGCACAACATCGTTCGACCTATCGTCGACTGATCGGCTACGCCCTGCAACACTGGCCGGTATTTCTGCTCGCCATTGTCGGTATGATTTTTGTCGCCCTGTCGCAACCGGCATTTGCCTGGTTGATGAAACCGATGCTGGACGGCGGCTTCATTCAGAAAGATCCCGAGGTGATGCGCTGGATTCCGCTGGCGGTGATCGCCGTATTCATCGTGCGAGCGGTTGCCGGTTTCGTTTCCGATTTCGGCATGGCCTGGATCGGTCGCCATGTGATCATGGATATGCGCACTGAAATGTTCGACAAGCTGATGCGTTTGCCGAACAGTTATTTCGACTTCAACTCCACCGGCAATACGATTTCCAAATTCACCTTCGATGCGGAACAGCTGGCCCAGGCCTCGACGACTGCGATCACCATTCTGATCAAGGATGTGTTGATGGTGATCAGCCTGATCGGCTATATGTTTTTTATCAGTCCTGTTCTTGCCGGCGTGTTTCTGATCGTCGGTCCGGTCATTGTTTTTCTGATTGCATTCGTAGCGAAACGTTTTCGTACCATCAGTAAACGCATTCAGCAGTCCATGGGTAAGATCACCCATGTGCTCGAGGAAGCAGTGCAGGGTCAGCGCGTGGTGAAAATCTTCGGCGGCCAGCGTTACGAAATTGACCGCTTCAACGATACCAGCAACCGTAATCGCCAGCAGAACATCAAACTGATCGCCACATCCTCGTTAAGTACGTCGATCATCCAGTTCATCGTTTCACTGGCCCTGGCGGGTATTATTTATGCGGCGATACAGCAGGGCATGCAAAGCAATATTTCCACCGGTTCCTTTGTGTCGTTTATGGCCGCAATGCTGATGCTGTTTGCGCCCCTGAAACACCTCACTGGTATCAACTCGGTGATCCAGCGCGGTATTGCGGCGGCGGAAAGTGTTTTCGAACTGATCGACAGCCGGGTTGAAAACGATACGGGTGATTTTGAATCGTCACGGGTACGGGGTGAGATTCACTTCGATCATGTCAATTTTAGTTATCGCGGTAGCGAAGAAAAGAATGTTCTTCAGGACATCGATCTGAATATACAACCGGGCCAGACGGTGGCCTTCGTCGGTCGTTCCGGTAGCGGTAAATCGACACTGGTGAATTTGCTGCCGCGACTGTACGACCATTTCGAGGGACGCATCCTGCTCGATGGTCGTGACATCCGTGAATACACTCTGGACAGTCTGCGCCAGCAGATTGCCTATGTGGGCCAGGAAATCGTGCTGTTCAACGATACAGTCGCACATAACATCGCTTACGGCAGTCTGCAGGACGTGGACGAACAGGACATCATCGCCGCCGCAAAATCGGCCCATGCGGACGAATTCATCGATCGCATGAGTGAAGGTCTCCAGACGGTGGTCGGCGAAAAAGGCGTGATGTTGTCCGGTGGTCAGCGCCAGCGGGTCGCTATTGCGCGTGCGTTGTTAAAAAATGCGCCGGTGCTGATCATGGATGAAGCCACCTCGGCGCTGGATACGGAATCGGAGCGACACATCCAGGCTGCGCTGGAAGAGTTGTTGAAAAATCGCACCACCCTGGTCATCGCCCATCGTCTGTCCACCATCGAGAACGCCGACCTGATCGTGGTGATGAGCGAGGGTCGCATTGTCGAAACCGGTAACCATCAGCAATTGCTGCAGCAGGATGGGCATTACGCCAGCCTGCATCGTCTGCAGTTCTCCGATGCGGCGATCGACCCTGCCCATGAAACGTCTTGATCATTACTGGTACAGCCAGAATCCGGTAGCCTGGCTACTCTGGCCCCTGTCGCTGATCTATCGTCTGCTGGCGGGATTGCGCCGTAACCTTTATCGACGCGGTGTACTGTCGGTGTATCGCGCGCCGAAGCCGGTTATTGTGGTGGGTAATATCAGCGTCGGTGGAACCGGCAAGACACCGCTGATCATTCATCTCTGTCAGTGGCTGGCGCGACAGGGTTTGCGCGCCGGTGTCATCAGCCGTGGTTACGGCGGCAATGCGGCGGCCTATCCCATGGCCGTGAATGCGAAGAGTGATCCTTTCGAAGCCGGCGATGAACCGGTGCTGATCGCCATGCGCACCGACAGCCCGGTGGTGGTCGGACCGCGCCGCGACCAGGATGTCGACATGTTGTTGCATGAACAGGACGTGGACCTGATTCTGGCCGATGATGGTATGCAGCATTATCGGCTGGGGCGCGATGCGGAACTGGCGGTGATCGACGGCCGCCGCGGTTTCGGTAATGGCTTCTGCCTGCCGGCGGGGCCTTTGCGGGAACCGGTGTCGCGACTCGAAACGGTGGACCTGCAACTGGTCAATGGTGGTGACATGCAGACATCGTCGTTTACCATGCACGCGCAGCAACTGGTGCCGATGTTCGGCGACGGTTGCGCCTGTGCCGTGCAGGACCTGACCGGGCAGCGTGTACACGCGGTGGCCGGGATCGGGCATCCGCAACGTTTTTTCGATATGCTGCGCGAACAGGGCATCGACTGCATCGAACATGCCTTTTCCGATCATCATCGTTTCCATCGAGACGAGCTACTGTACGACGATGAACTTCCGGTACTGATGACGGAGAAAGATGCGGTAAAATGTAGTGGCTTCAATTTGCCGCGTCATTATTATGTGCCAATCGATATCGAATTATCAGCCAGCGCTCAGCAGGCGATCGAAGCAATTATCAAGAGGGTGTGTAATGGATAAGAAATTACTCGAAATCCTGGTGTGTCCGAAATGTCACGGCAAACTGGAATACGACGGCAAACGCCAGCAACTGATCTGTCATCAGGACAAGCTGGCGTTTCCAGTACGTGATGGTATACCGGTGTTGCTGGAAGATGAAGCCGAGGTTCTCGATGAATCGGTGAGTGCTGAATAAACATGTCGCTGGCGTTCAAGATCGTTATCCCTGCGCGTTATGCCTCGACCCGGTTTCCCGGTAAACCGCTGGTGGACATTGCCGGTAAACCCATGCTGCAACACAGCTGGGAATGTGCGCAGCAGGCCGGCGCCGAGCAGGTCATCATCGCCACCGATGACGAGCGCATTTGCACGGTTGCCGAGGCCTTCGGCGCCGAAGTCTGCATGACTTCCAGTGAACATCCTACCGGTACCGATCGGCTGGCGGAAGTCAGTTTCAAGTACGGCTGGGATCTGGACGATATCGTCGTCAATCTGCAGGGCGACGAACCCTTAACGCCTCAGGAAAATCTGAAACAGGTGGCGATGAACCTGGCCGATCATCCGCGTGCCGGTATCGCGACCCTGTGTACGCCGCTGCAGAAAATCGACGAAGTGGTCGACCCGAATGTGGTTAAAGTGGTGATGGATGCGGAAGGCTATGCGCTGTATTTTTCCCGGGCGGCGATTCCTTTCGATCGCGATAATCACGCAACCCTCAGTGCTGAACAACTGGCCGCTTACAATCGCCACCTGGGTATTTATGCTTATCGTGTCAGTTTTCTGCATGCTTATACCAATATGCAGGCCTGTACGCTGGAACAGATCGAAAAGCTGGAACAGTTGCGCGCGCTGTTCAGTGGCGTACCGATTCATGTCGCCGAAGCCATCCGTTTGCCCGGTCCGGGTATCGACACCCCGGACGATGTGCAGGCCATGGTCGAACTGCTGAGGCGTTAAATGTCAAAAGACCTTTCCCTGTTTGCCAGTTGTCCACGTGGACTGGAAGACCTGTTGTTGCAGGAACTTCAGGCCATGGGGCTGGATTCCGCGCGTGCCGTATCCGCCGGTGTCGAGTTCACTGCGGATCTGTCGTCCGCTTATCGCGTTTGCCTGTGGTCGCGTCTCGCCAGTCGCGTGTTGTTGCAACTGGGCGAGTACGACGTGGCTTCGGAAGACGATCTGTATCGTGCAGTGTCCTCCGTCAACTGGTCGGCGCATCTGAATGAGTCGGGTACCCTGGCGGTGTCCTGTCACCTGAGCAACAGTCAGCTCAACAACAGTCATTATGCCGCGCTCAAGGCGAAAGATGCGATTGTCGATCAATTCAACGAACTGTTCGGTTGTCGTCCCTCGGTGGATCGCGAGACGCCGGACATTCGTATTAATTTACATATTCACCGTGATCGTCTGAGCCTGGCGCTGGACCTGTCCGGTGATCCCCTGCACAAGCGCGGTTATCGTCAGGCCAGTGTGTCGGCGCCGATGAAAGAGAACCTGGCGGCGGCCATACTCATGCGTAGCGGCTGGCCGAATGAATCCCGCACCCTGGTCGATCTGATGTGCGGTTCGGGCACTCTGTTGATCGAGGCGGCGATGATGGCATTGAATATTGCGCCGGGACTGCAACGCAGTTACTGGGGCATGACGCGCTGGAAAGGCCACGATGCGCAGGCCTGGCAGGCGTTGCTCGACGAAGCCGAGCAGATCAGAAACCAGGTGCTGAGTGAACAGCCCGCTTTATGTATCAGGGGCTTCGATGGTGCCGGAAAATCGGTACAGGCCGCACGCAGCAATATCGAGTCCGCGCAACTGGCGACTTTTATCCAGGTGACTCAACGCCGTGTCGAAGATTGCACTGATCCGGGTACCGAGCAACCTGGCCTGGTCATCGTCAATCCACCCTACGGTGAACGTCTGGGTGAAGTCAAAGAACTGGCCTTTCTGTATGCCGAGTTGGGCGATTGCTGGAAACATCATTTCGGTGACTGGCAGGCGGCCCTGTTTACCGGCAACATCGAGCTGGCCAAACATGTCGGCCTGCGTGCGCATCGCGACAATACGTTTTATAACGGTCCCATCAAGTGCAAACTGTTTCAGTATGGCATTCGTGGTGCAAAACCGGTGGACAAGGAACAGCGTCGTGCCCAGGAAGCGGAAGCACGTGCGATCATCGCTAATCGTTTAAAGAAAAATTTCAAACATCTGTCGCGCTGGGCGGCGAAAAATCAGGTCGAATGTTATCGGGTATACGATGCCGATATTCCGGAATATGCCGCCGCCATTGATTGCTATGGTGACTGGGTGCTGGTACAGGAATACCAGGCGCCGGCCTCGGTGGATATTCGCAAGGTGCGCCAGCGCCTACAGAATATTCTCGATGTGATTCCCGAGGTGCTCGGCGTGGATGCCGACCACATTGTGTTGAAAACCCGCGCCCAGCAAAAAGGACTGAACCAGTATGAGAAGCTGGACAACCAACGCAATATACAGGTAGTGCAC
>CBDULQ010000151.1:0-9212 GCA_965368115.1 uncultured Gammaproteobacteria bacterium
GGATGTTATGTGCGTGCTTTTATTCACAGCTCACTGCGATTTTTAATTTTTATAGTGATGATCCAGATCGTGAGACGTTTTGCTTTGTGAAAAACGCGATGACAATACAGGACATTCAAAACAGTGTAAAGATACTCTCCTGGCCCTAAATTCTCTAGCTCATTGAAGCAGAAAGAAAATCGAAGTTTCCGATAACAGAATAGAAAACTTTTATATGAATTAATTTTTTTGATAATTATCAAATAAACCGGTATTCAATAATATTCTTATATATCTCGTAGCACTCACTTTAAATCGGTATGCGGCCGGTTTTAACGACCTGTTCGTTAATTATTAAACGGGTTTTTGATATAAACGTTTCACAGTGAAAATTTTTCAAAAAAAAAACCGCTATCGATTGATAACGGTTCTCATTAAAAACACTGCGCGGATATTGTCGTTTTACCAACGCCCGGCTTTCACTGCTCCACCCTGAGGATTTTCCGGATTGAACCAGTCCAGTTTTTCTTTCATACGCACAACCTCACCGACAATGATCAGCGTAGGCGGTTTGAATTCGTGATTCTTCACCGTGTCTTCCAGAGTTTCCAGGGTGGCCGTTATGGTTTTCTGTTCCGGAGTGGTTCCCTTCTGCACCAATGCCACCGGCGTGGTCGCCGGCATACCGTGCTTGATCAGCTCGCGGCACAGGGTTGGCGCGCCATGCAGGCCCATGTAGAACACGACGGTCTGGTTGGGCTGGGCCAGTGCGGGCCAGTTCAGGTTGATGGTGCCGTCTTTCAGGTGGCCGGTGACGAACACACAGGCCTGGGAGTAATCGCGATGAGTGAGTGGAATGCCGGAGTATGAGGCACAACCGGCCGCTGCGGTGATGCCCGGCACCACCTGGAACGGCACGCCGTTCTGCGCCAGCAGCTCGATTTCCTCGCCGCCGCGGCCGAAGATGAACGGATCGCCGCCTTTCAGGCGCAGCACCCGCTTGCCCTCTTTGGCGAGCCGCACCAGCAGCTGGTTGATGTTTTCCTGCTGCATGGTGTGCTTGTCGCGTTCCTTGCCGACATAAATCATTTCCGCATCGCGACGCACCAGGTCGCGGATGGCCGGTGATACCAGGCGATCGTAAACCACCACATCGGCGGCCTGCATCAGGCGCAGGGCGCGGAAGGTGAGCAGGTCCGGGTCGCCGGGACCAGCACCGACCAGATACACCTCACCCTGGAACTGAGCATCCGGATCGCCGGCTGCAATGGCTTTTTCCAGTTCAGCACAGGCTTCGTCCTCATGACCGGTAAATACGCGTTCCGCGACTTCACCTTCGAGCACGGTCTCCCAGAACTGTTTGCGTTGCTCTACCTTGCCGAATTTCGCTTTCACCTTTTCGCGGAAGTCATCAACCAGTTTGGCCAGACGTCCATAGCCGGCCGGAATACAGCCTTCCAGCTTGGTGCGAATCATGCGCGCCAGCACCGGTGAAGCACCCCCGGTGGATACCGCAATCTGCACCGGTGAGCGATCGACGATGGATGGCATGATGAACGAACCCTGTTCCGGGTTATCCACCAGGTTGAAAGGCACACCACGGACACGGGCCAGTTCGCCGACGCGCAGATTGACGGCGGCATCGTCGGTGGCGGCAATGATCAGGACCGGTGACGCGGCGTCCGCGTCTTCGAAACCGCGGGCCTGGTAGCTGATTTCACCTTTGGCCTGCAGATCCTGCAATTCGTCGCACAGCTCGGGCGCCACCACGGTGACCTGGCCGCCGGCACGTCGAATCAGCGCCACCTTGCGGGCTGCAACGCCGCCGCCGCCGACCACCAGACAGGGCTGGTTTTTGATATTCACGAAAATCGGAAGGAAATCCACCGTGGTCACCTCGTATTCAGTACAGGGCCGGCATTCTAGAGGGCCGGGTCGACCGGGTCTATATCCCTTTGGAAAGGGCAAAAACCACGGATTTACAGGGGCTTGGCCCGGTCACGCGCAAAGGTCGCGCAGCAACCGGCTGGTTTCCCCCAGTTCGGTGCAAACCACCCGGTAACTCTGCACCGACTCGGCGATGCGCTGGGCCGGGTCCAGTCCCAGATTATCATGGACCAGCTGATTCAGCCCGTTGGCATATAGCCGGGCACAGGACTCGGCCACTGATATCGGCTCCGCCGAGGCCCGAGCGCCCTGAGCATCGTACTGAATATAGAAGATTTTGGCCAATCGCCCCGGGGTCCCGTGAAATACGCCGGGCAGGTCGGCCACGGGTACCAGCAGACTCCGCGAACCGTACAGCGTACTGGCCGGCAGCGCGTAGCGTGTCGGCCTCTGCTTGAGCGACAGGGCATGAGTCAGGCAATCGATGTGCAGGCTGCGCGGGTCCACAGCGCACATCTCGTCGGTCAGATAATTAAACCCGTGATGCAGCAGGCCCCAGCTGGTCGTGGACTTACCCGCACCTGAACTGGCTACCAGGGCAATGAACTGGCCCTGGTATTCCAGCACTGCGCAATGAATAAAAAATGCTTCCGGCCGCGCACGCTGCAGCGCCACCACCATCAGCTGCTCGAACTCAAACAGGCAGGTACTCGGATCTTTACAGGAAACCGGGTCCGCCTGCTCCGACAGGATGACGAACGGTGTCGATTTCGCTTGCTCGATTCGGTACTTCAATCGGCATTCATCGATTGATCGGGATTCTGGAATGGAATGATACTGGTAGGCCAGATCCAGTGCCTGCAGGATCTGTTCACTGTCGGTCTGGACACAGACCGGACAATCGAAAAACTTGAAGTGGACGGTGAAGCTCAACAAGATTATCCACAAACAGCCGGTCCATGGGCTGTTTGCTACCGGATGATATATTCAGCGCTGCTTGCGGCCGTTCTAGCGGCGCCAGCCCCCGAAATCACCATGATCCCGATCACCACCCCAATGGCGACCACCATCATGGTCTCGATGCCCGCCGTGACGTTCACTGCGTGTATAACCGGAACCGGACTGGGCGATAGACGGTATAGCTGAAAGAGTTAGAATGGCAGGCGCGATATAGGCCGCCTTTTTGATTAAATCTCGACGCTTATTATCGATAGACATAACGACTTCCTCCACTATCGATTTTCATTATGCGCCAATAACCCCAGAGACTCAAATGCTTTAAGGGTGTTTTCTATATCCATTTTTGCCTGCGCATCATCAACACCATAATCGTCAACGAACTGTTCGACAATCTGTTCGAGCGTCATACCCTGTTCGAGTGACTGCCAGATATGGCTGGCGGTCTGATTAAGCGTGTGGATCTGCTCAGCTTCGCGGTTGAAGATAACCAGTTCGCCATCAATCAGTTGAGTTGCAAGATCATCACGAAGTTTCATACGGTGGAATTAACCTGTCTATATCGATACTCGATCCGCATCAAAATATCGAGACATACTGATTTTTTACGGGAAACATCGAATATCTTGGTTACAATCTCTAATAAGTATTATCACTAAACCCTGCAATATGCTAGTTCCCCTGCTCAGCGCCATCGCACAACATAAAACGCTTTCCGGCAAAATCACCCAACCGATGATTGACTGGGCACTCAACTGTGGACTCGGTCCCCTGTTATACGCATCTGCCGATCAGAGCCGCTTGAGCGAAGAGCAATTTAAACAGTTGAAAAGCAGCGAACTACAGGCACGCTTTGTTGCCGACGATCAACACCGCGCCATGCTTGAACTACTCGATACCTGCAGCCAACTACACCAACCCATAACGCTGCTCAAGGGCATATCCATCAGCACACAATTTTATGCACAACCGCATCTACGACTGATGAGCGATATCGACATTCTGGTGGACGAACATGACCTGGAACAGGTGGAATCGGCGCTCCGACAACTGGGATATGAACAAACCTCGCGACAGCAGGCCGAGTTCTACCAGGATCACCATCACAGCATGCCGTTTTATCATGCGCAAAAAAAAATCTGGTTCGAGGTGCATCATCGCCTGTTTGCACCGCGCTTTCCGCAAGCAAACTGTTCGACATTCAGCACCGCAGTACTGGACCAGGAAAAACAGCTCGGTGACTACGCAGGTTACCCTGTATACCGTTTCAGCGCGGAACTACAACTGGTCTATATTGCAGCACACTGGGCGTTTGCTTATTCCATGGATGGTGAGGTGCGCGCCATGGTGGATGTGATTCTTCTGCTACAGGCAACCGCTACCGAACTCGATTATGACAAACTGTGCGGCTGGCTGGAGGACGAGCTGTTGTGTAGCAATCTGCTGGGCCTGCTGAGCTACCTGGAACGGCAGAGCCTCATTGAAATACCCACCGCTTTACGGCACTGCCCGGCATTAGAGCGACCACCAGTGAGCAAAACCAGTCTGCTCATATTACACTGGATCATCGACCACCATTATGTTGCACCAGCCGAGCAAAGTCGCTGGCTTACCGAACACAACACGGCCATTATCTGGCACACGCTAATGACGACCTGGGGTAAGCCGGTTATACCTCGACTCATTCGCAGCGTCCTGTTTCCACCCGACGATCCGCAACGTTTCAAACTCCGGCAACTGCTACGCCGCGCCGGTTCTTTGGTCAGGGGGCGCACCGGTGACCGTTCCTGAGTGACTTACTTACCCAGTAAACCGTCCAGCTTGCCGTCCATATCCAGTTCACTCAGATCGTCGAATCCACCTACGTGGAAATCGTCGATAAAAATCTGCGGTACCGTATCGCGCCCGGTTTTCTTTTCCATTTTTTTCCATAATGCTCGATCACCACCGACATCGATTTTCTCGATACGGGCACCCTTTCGTTTGAGCAGCTTTTCCGCACGCAGGCAGTAAGGACAGCTTCGCGTGCAATACATCAGGACTTTAGCCATAGCATCTCACTTGCAGAAAACACCGTAGACAACGGTGTCGATTGATTAACTGTTGCGGGATTATATCAGCTTGCGATGAAATACAGCAGCCGGAACCGGTTCACGGTCGGCTAAACAGGGGCTAGACCACAAAACTGGCAGCCAGGGTGCCCACCACGAGTGACCATCCATCCACCAGCACGAATAACATGAGCTTGAATGGTAACGAGATGATCAGTGGCGACAGCATCATCATACCCATGGCCATGAGGACGGAAGCCACCACCAGGTCGATGATCAGAAACGGGATGAACAGCATAAAGCCGATCTGAAATGCGGTCTTCAACTCCGAGGTGAGAAATGCCGGCATCAACACGGTGAAAGGAACATCATCCGGTGTCGCGTAAGGTTCGTCACCGGCAATCCGGGAAAACAGCCCGATATCGTCTTCCCGGGTTTGAGCCAGCATGAATGCCCGGAACGGTTTCTGCAGTCGACTGATGGCTTCGTCCGCATCGATCTGTTCTGCGACATAGGGTTTATAGGCCTGTTCGTATGCCTGGTGAAACACTGGCGACATGATAAACAGGCTGAGAAACAGTGACAGACCGATCAGAATCTGATTGGACGGTGTTTGTGCTGTTCCCAGTGCCTGACGCAAAATCGACAGTACGATGATAATGCGGGTAAATGAGGTCATGGTCAGCAACAGCGCCGGCAACAACGACAGCACTGTCATCAATACCAGTACCTGAATCGATAGCGAATACGAGGTACCGCCGGCGGCGTTATCCTCGATGACCAGCGCCGGTAAACCCGGTTCCGCAAAGGCCGTGCCTGCCATCAACAAAGCGACAATCGATACCAGTAAACTCAGGATAAATTTAATCGACACCGGTTTCATTGCGACTGATCCATGGCTTGATTCAATTGCTCGTCGAAATTCTTCCCGTCCGCATCGAGCTCACATAAGGTCGCCACTCGTCCGGGAGCGACGCCGAGCAACAGACGCTTGCCTTCCACCTGAACCAGCACGGCGCGTTCCCGCGTACCCAGTGACAATCCGCCGAGTATTTTCATCTGTACCTGGTTGTTCACCGGCAGTCGACCGTATTTCTTCATGACCCAGGCCAGGCCCAGGATCAATGCCACAACCACCACCAGACCCAGCACCATATTCAGCATATTAACCAGGGAAAAAGGCTCGACCTGATTCACCGTCGCGGCATCGGCAGCCGCCAGCAAAGGCATTGGCAGCATCAGCAGCAAGGCTGATAACAGCATCGAAATGCGCATCGGTGTTGAGCAGCTGGAAGCGTTCATGGGTAACCTAGCGTAATTTCTTAACGCGTTCGGCGGGGCTGATAATATCCGTGAGACGGATACCGAATTTCTCATTCACGACCACCACTTCACCACGTGCGATCAAGGTACCGTTAACCAGCACATCCATGGGTTCACCGGCCAGTCTGTCCAGTTCGACCACCGACCCCTGATTCAACTGCAACAGGTTACGAATACTGATTCGGGTACGACCGATTTCCATGGAAATGGTGACCGGAATATCCAGCACCACGTCGAGTTTCACATCCTTGCCGCCGCCGCCACCTTCATCAGCCAGCTCGTCGAATGTTGCGGCCTGTGCATCCGAGGAAGCCTGCTCCTGCAAAGCTTCCGCCCATGCATCGTCTACCGCGCCGTTGTTTTCTTCGTCACTCATGGCTTATTCACCATCTTCGGTTTGGGTGAAATTCAACGCCTTGCGTTGAACACGTTCAGTAATCTTTACCGCTGCATTGCCGCGCGAAACACCCAGCGTACCGCGAAACAGGGGAATCTCTTCGGCTTCCAGCACAACAGTCTCCGGCATATCGAAAGGAATGATATCGCCGGGTTTGAGATCGATGATCTCTTCCAGTGTCATTTCAGTGTCGACCAGATTGCTTTTCAGCTCGACTTTGGATTCGAAAATTTCATCCCGCAAAGAAGCCGCCCAGCGTGAATCGATTTCCGAAACGTCGGACTGCACACCGGCATCCAGCAAATCACGAATCGGTTCCACCATGGAATAGGGGAAGGTGACATGCATATCGCCACCGCCGCCTTCCAGGTCGACTCGAAACGTACTGACAACCACCACTTCAGTCGGGCTGACGATATTGGCCAGATGCGGATTCACTTCCGACGACTGGTATTCGAAGTCCAGGTGCTTGACCGGGTTCCAGGCATTCTGCAGATCATTGAAGATCAGGTTCAACAGCATGCTGATCACACGCTGTTCGGTTGGCGTGAACTCACGTCCTTCGATCTTATTGTAAAACCGCCCCTCGCCACCGAAGAAATTGTCCACCACGATGAACACCAGTTTGGGATCAATAACGAACAGCGCAGTACCTTTCAGCGGTCGCACCTTGATCAGGTTAAGGCTGGTCGGCACATACAGACTGTGAATGTACTCGGCAAACTTCATCATCTGTACGCCACTGACTGCGATTTCCGCCTGCCGACGCAGCATGTTGAACATACTGACACGGAAGTTACGCGCAAATCGTTCGTTGATCATTTCCAGCGTCGGCAGACGACCACGAACGATGCGATCCTGCGACTGAAAGTCATATTCGCGTGCGACACCGTCGACAAGATGTTCGTCAGATTCTGTTTCGACGTCACCGCCATCGACGCCGTGTAACAGCGCATCGATTTCGTCCTGACTTAAAACATCTTGAGTTGCCATAATCTGTTCGCTTTATTGCATGACAAAACTGGTGAAATACAGGGCCTCGACCGAAGACGGCGCACCGGCCTCGTCAAGCACTCTCTTGATCGCCTCGATGGCTTCCTGAGCCAGCGCCCGTTTACCTTCACGTGTGTTGATTTCGTGATACTGTTTGCCACCCAGCAACAACAGGATCTCGTTACGTACCCGCGGCATGTGAACCTTGATCGCTTCTTCAACAGCACTGTCGTAGGTCATCAGCTGAATATCCACCTGCAGAAAGCTAACCTGCTCCTGATTCTCGAAATTCACCACGAATGCAGGATTCAACGGGACATAAATCGGCGTTCCACCACTCGGTGCGCCACCTTCATCACCGCCTTCCAGTTCAGCCAGGGTTTCCGCATCGGCGGGTTGATCCGCATTATCGTCCCCGGACATCAGGAAATAAGTGACGCCCGCCGCGATACCGATCAACAGCAGCAGCGCATTGACGATGAGGATGATTTTCATCATACCGCCGCCGCTTTTGTTCTCGACTACCGCTTCTTGTTCGTTGTCTTCAGCCATTCTGGACTCCTCAGGTCATAAAGGTAAAAGCAAGGTCTGTGCCGCATTCAGAAAGCGCGCCGATTTCAATCCCTTAGGAGGCTTGACGCAGCCCTGCATCCACACAGATTTTTAATTAATATTCAATAAGATAGTGAATAATCGACGGTTTGCAATGCAGACTCCGAAAAGTCCTCCCGACACGCCTGCAAAACCGCACCGGGACCACCACCCGGCAGGCTCTGCCGACAAAGATTTGTCCCCGACTCAACGACCATTCGCGGCGACGACAGAAATTTGGCGTGCAGATACTGTGTCCTGATCGATTACCCCCTGCTATCAAGATTATGTAAATATAGACGCTAAGCTGGTGATACCCCGGGACAACAGGACCTGCGAACCCCATGATCAATATTCCACCCATCAAACTCGGCACCGAAATCAAAACCGAGCTGATCCCCGACGTCACACGCAGCTGGAAAGTCGGCCAGGTCCTGAATGCCAGCGTCGAATCGGGTGGCGAAGCCCTGAGCCGGGTGTTGCTGCGTATCGGCCAGCAGCAGCTGGAAGCACGTACGCCGGTCACCCTGAAAACCGGCGACCAGGTCCGGCTGCTGATCAAGTCACTGGGCGAAACACCGTTGCTCAGCATTCAGACCGGCGCCAGCCCGGCACAACAGGCGGCCGACAAATTGCGTAGCTTCATCGCACGGCAAACCGATCTGGGCAAACTGGTTCAGCAGATCGTTAAAACAGTCAGTGAGCACCCGCTTCCCGAACCCCTGCGCCAGCCGCTGCAGCGCCTGCTCACCCAGTTACCCGAAGCCCGTCAACTGCTGCGTCCCGACACCCTCAAACAATTGATCAGCAACAGCGGCATCGCACTCGAAGCCCGGCTCGCCACACCGGCCCCGGCCCAGGCCGACATCGACCGGGACCTGAAAGCCAATCTGTTGCGCGCGGCGGCGAACCTGGTCGAACAAATACCGCCCCCCACGGTCGATCGCCAGGGCAAGACCATCGATCTGACCACCGCCCTGCAGCAATTCGTCCGTGGAGAGATCAACCTGCGTCAGCTCGGCGCCGCCCTGTTC
>CBDULQ010000152.1:0-9199 GCA_965368115.1 uncultured Gammaproteobacteria bacterium
GACCCAGCACATGATTGATCGCCTCCACCATACGCTTGGCGGTGGTGAAATCACTGCGATGCAGATTCAGCACCACCTTGTCCATATTGGCGAAGGGATTGGGTACAGCGCGCTCCACCAGCGCACCGCTGGGAATACGGCCCACACTGGGTACATTCACCGTCACTTTGGAACCGTCGCTACCGGAAATACCGAAGCCACCGACGACCAGGTTGCCCTGGGCCATGGCGTACACATTGCCATCGGGACCGCGTAGGGGTGTCATCAACAGACTACCGCCACGCAGACTCTTGGCGTTACCCAACGAAGATACGGTCACATCAATGCGCTGGCCCGGTTTGCTGAACGGTGGTAATTCAGCATGGATGGCAACAGCGGCAACATTTTTCAGCTGTGGATTGGTGCCGGGCGGCAAGGTTATGCCGTATTGCTGCATCATGTTCTTGAAGCTCTGGATGGTGAAGGGTGTCTGGCTGGTCTGGTCACCGCTACCGTCCAGACCGACCACCAGGCCGTAACCCACCAGCTGGTTGTCACGAACCCCCGCCACCGAAGCGATATCCTTGATACGCTGGGCAGCCAGCGGCGGACTGCTCAACAGCAGCACGGACAACAGTAGAACGTGTAAGGCGCGCCAAAACATCGGCTTTCTCCAGACGAAATTGATCTATTAGTCTGAATAAAGCAAATCAGGGGCCAAGATATAAAATTCGGCGGAACAACCGGGATCGATCAGATCTTGATGTAGGAATAACCCTGCTGTTGCAGTTCGATGAGGCGAGCAACGCCGCCCTGTTTGAGATAGGTTACGCCGTCGATCAACTGCTCCGGCGGAAAGTCACGATTTTTCATGGCAATGGAACACACTGAAACCTCGGCGTCCTGATCCAGCATTGCCTTCACCTGTTTATCGGTATTGGATACTTTACCGAAACGGGTCACTGCCGGGCCGTTCACCACGACAACGATATCGACCTGGTCACCATAAGCCTGGCGTATGTTATTCACATTATTCACCAGCACATGCAGCTTGTGCGGATCGCTCAGATGCAGCACCACCTTAGCCTGGTGACTGGCATACACAGACAGACTGCTGAATAGAAGCAGGCACAGGGTCAGGAAAGTGAGCGCAACGAAATGACGTTGAATTTTCATATCGCATATACATAGCACAGTCTTTGTCGTTTTGTGGCTCCACAATAAAAATGGCCCGCACGAGGCGGGCCGGGGTACTACAAGTGGCTGAGAGAAGGCGTATTCAGGAAAGACCTGTTAACAGGGCCCTAAAATGGCCACCACTTGCCGTTAAAGAATTTGGTCAACCAGCCCTGCTCGTTACTGTCGGCGAGGAACCCTTCCCCGCTGTAAGCAATTTGCGCATCGGCCAGTTTACCGGATTCAATGGTATTTTCAGGACTGACATCCTGCGGACGAATCACACCGGCAATGCGGATGTATTCCTTGCCCTTGTTCAGGGTCAACCACTTCTCGCCCTGCACCACCATATTGTTGTTGGGCAGGATATCGACCACGGTAACGGTAATCTCGCCGCTCAGGCTGTTGCTCTGACTGCTGTCCGCCTCACCGGTAAATTCACGCGTCGGTGCGATGTCGGCATTCAACAGGGTATTGCCGTTGTGGGTCGGCGTTACACCCAGGATACTCGGCACATCGAAGCTGACGCTATCGTCTTTTGCTGTCGACGTGGCTGCGGTTTTGCTGGCGCTGGTCTGTTCCTGCAGAATCACCGTCAGCACATCACCGATGCGATAGGGTTTCGGATCCTCGAACAGGGAAATACTGCGCGCCTGATACAGGGAACCATTGTCATAATTGGGTTTGGGTGCCGGCACCGGACGCACCAGGGGTTCGAACTCGGTCAGCTCCGGCGGATTGGTGGCACAACCGGACAACAGGCTCATCAACGCCAGCAGCACCAGTAAAAATCGTGTTTTAAACATGATCATATCTCCTCAACCGGATGCCTACAGGTTGTTGTTGACGTACTGCAACATGGCGTCGGTGGTGGAAATGACTTTTGAATTCATTTCATAGGCGCGTTGGGTTTCGATCATATTGACCAGTTCTTCCACCACGTTCACGTTGGAAGATTCCAGTGAACCGGAGGTCAATGTGCCGAGCCCGTTCAATCCGGGTGTACCGGTTTGCGGCGCACCGCTGGATGCGGTTTCAACGAACAGATTGTCGCCGATCGGCTGCAGGCCGGTGGGATTGATGAAATCAACGGTCTGGATGTTACCGACCTGGGTCGGTGAAGTGGAACCACTGGTCAGTACCGACACGGTGCCGTCCTGTCCGATGGTAACACTCAAAGCGTTTTGCGGAATGGTAATACCCGGCTGCAACTGGTAACCATTGGCGGTGACCATCTGACCATTGGCGTCGACCTGGAATGCACCGTCACGGGTATAACCCAGGGTACCGTCGGGACGCAGTATCTGGAAAAAGCCACGACCTTCGATCGCCATGTCCAGGGGATTACCGGTTTGCACGATGTTGCCCTGGGTATGCAATTTTTCGGTGGCAACGATACGCACACCGGTGCCCAGTGACATCCCGGATGGTGCCAGCGTGTCCTGTGACGTTTGTCCGCCAACCTGGCGAATGTTCTGATAAATCAGGTCTTCGAATACCGCCTGGTCACGTTTGAAACCGGTGGTGTTAACGTTGGCCAGGTTATTGGAAATCACCGACATGCGCGTTTGCTGCGCATCAAGACCGGTTTTGGAAATCCACAATGCAGGGTTCATAATCTCTCTCCAGATTAACTGCTGCGTAACAGACGCGCAGAGACTTCATCGTTTTCTTTTGCAGTGGTCATCAGCTTGACGTTGGCTTCGAACTGACGCGCGTTGTTAATCAGATCGACCAGTTCAGCGACTGCATTGACGTTACTGTGTTCCAGTACGCCGGAGGCCAGGGTGACATCGGCGGCTGGCGGTGCGAGCTGACCGTCTTTCATTCGAAACAGACCGTCCGGTCCTTTCTGTAATTGATCCACCGGCGGATTCACCAGCTTGATGCGATCCACCACTGCCAGTGCATTCACCGCCTGACCGACCGGCACAGTACTGATCGAACCATCGGCACCAATCTCGATTTTTTCCGATTGCGGAATAATGATCGGTCCGCCGGTGCCGAGCACCGGACGGCCAACGCCGTTGGTGAGCTGACCCAGTTCATCCAGACGCAGGTCACCGGCGCGGGTGTAGGCTTCGGTACCGTCCGGCGCCTGTACGGCAATCCAGCCATCACCGTTGACAGCGACGTCGAGTTCGCGATTGGTGGTTGCAAAATTGCCGGCCAGCATGTTGCTGCCGTTCATTTCGAGTTGATTGAACACGCGAGTGTTACGGCCAGGGCCTTCCACGTGCCAGTTGGTAAAGGTATCCAGGTTAGCCTTGAAACCGATGGTGCTGGCGTTGGCCAGATTGTGGCTGATGGCGTTTTGCGCCTGCATCGCCTGCTTGGCTCCATTCATGGCTACGAACAACATCTTATCCATTACAGCACCTCGGTTTCATTGCGCCCTCAATCACCATTAACGAATGTTGATAACAGTTTGTGTAATCGCGTTAGCGGTTTCGATGGCTTTCGAATTGGCCTGGAAATTCCGCTGCGCGGTGATCAACTGCACCAGTTCCGCCGTCAGATCCACGTTGGAGGATTCCAGTGCGCCGGATTCGATAAGACCGAAATTACCGGTACCCGCTTCACCGGCATTAGCTGCACCGGACTCGGTGGTTTCCACCCAGGTGGTGTTACCGGTCTGCCGTAATCCCTGCGGATTATCAAAACGAGCCAGTGCAATCTTGCCCAGTGCAGTCGTCTGGCCATTGGTAAAGGTGGCACGAACCAGACCTTCATCATCCACTTCCAGGCCGGTCAGTCGACCGGTAGCGAAACCATCCTGATTCAGTGATTGCACAGTGAAAGACCCCTGCGACTCCTGGGTCAACGTGTTGCCCTGATTGGAAAAGTCGATCACCAGATTGAGGGGTGCTGCACCGTTGGTTAATGTAATCGCATCGAAATCAATGGCACCGGCCACACCACCGAAGGCGGTTGTGGTTGTACCGTCACCATCCGCATCACCCACGTCGATCACACCGGATGAGTTAAAGTCCAGGGTACCGGGACCGAAACCGGCGCCACCGCCACGGGTCATGGGTGTGCCGTCCAGCGTCGAACGCACTTCCCAGGTATTGTTCAGGTCGTCGGTCATCACGAAGTACATGGTGAGGATGTGTGAGTTACCCTGCGAATCGAACACGGTAGCGGAAGTGGAATGATGATAGTTGGTCGGTGACGGTGTCACCGGTGCCGGTCCAGCCAGTTCGGCATCGATACCGGCCACGGCAATCGCCGGTGAAACGGCGGCCGGGAAGTTCAGGTTGATATCGACCTGAGAAGTCGCCTGGGGCACACCGATGGTATTGGGTACACTCAAGGGAATAGTACTGCTTAAACTGGTCGATGAAACATTGCCGGTGGTGGCATCCACCGGGAAGACCTGCAGAATCTGTCCGGAGCTGTTGGCGATGTTACCGTTCTGGTCCACATTAAACGCACCGGCGCGAGTATAGAGCACATCATTACTGGTCTGGTTGGGACGCACCACGAAGAAGCCTTCGCCGGTAATCGCCAGGTCCAGTGTGTTCTCTGTGAACTCCAGGTTGCCCTGACCGAACTGTTGCGACACATTCGCCAGGCGCACACCGGAGCCGATGGCATTGGAAGAAGTACCCAACGGTGTAGCGGCAAAAATATCGGCAAACTCGGCACGCGATTCCTTGTAACCGATGGTACCGACGTTGGAGATGTCGTTACTGGTTACCGAAAGATCAGCGGAAGCCGCGTTCAGACCACTGAGGGAAATATTGAATGACATGTGTGTACTCCTCGGACTATGCCTTACTGAATCTGATTAACCTGACTGAAATTCACCTGACCCAGGTGTTCCAGTTCAACTTGCATGGGTTGACCTGCGCCGCCCAGCACCAGGCTGGATACATTCGCGTTGATCATGGCTGATTGTGCTTCCGCTTCACCGTAGCGGGTCGCTTCGACTTCGACGCGATAACGTCCGGCTTGCGCGGTACCACCATCCAGTGTCGAACCGTCCCAGCGGAACGCCACCAGACCGGTATCCTGTTCACCCAGTTCAACGCGACCGATAACCGTGTCATTACTATCGTAAATATTCACCACGACATTGTCGGCACTGGTTTCAAGGTCGACCGCGCCGGCCATGCCGTTAGTGCCCAGATAACCTTCGTCCATGGTTACCAGCACATCGCGGCCGATCAGATTGGAGGCCTGTAGTGCCTGACTGGATTGCAGACTGCTGGACAGACTGTCGAACGAGGTCAGCAGTTCGTTGATACCATTGACGGTACCGAACTGCGCCATCTGGGCAAGGAAATCACCGTTATCCATGGGTTCGAGCGGATCCTGGTTGCTGAGCTGAGTGGTCATCAGTTTCAGAAATTCATCCTGCCCCAGTGACTGGTTATCCTCGGTCTCCGCATCCTGTATCGAACGCAGGCCTGGTAAGTTCTGATAAGGATCGACTTGCATGATTTAAACCTCTTAACGTCTGCCCAGCTGCAATGTTCTTAACAACAGCTCGCGCGTGGTACTGAGTACTTCGATATTGTTCTGGTAACTGCGGGATGCGGAAATCATGTCCGCCATTTCTTCCACTGCGTTGATACCGGGGCTGAATACATAACCCTCTTCATTGGCCATCGGATGACCGGGCATGTAGTGCGGGATCGGAGCAGTATCACTCTCCACGATACGCGCGACACGCACGGTGGACATCGAATCGTCACCACTGACATTATCCAGCACACTCTGGAATACCGGATGACGCGCCTTGTAAACCTCTTCTTTGCTACCGGCCATGGTTTCGGCATTGGCCACGTTACTGGCCACGGTATTCAGGCGCAGCATCTGTGCACTCATACCCGAACCGGCGATGTCAAAAATTTTGAATACCGACATGCTTATTCACCTGTGAACGCTGATTTCAAACCACTGATACGACGTGACAGGATATCCAGCGTGGTCTGATAGCGAATGTTGTTCTCGGCAAACGCGGCTTTTTCTTTCTGCACATCCACCGTGTTATTGTCTGCCGATGCCTGGTCCGGCACACGGTATTCGACATTCTGTCCGGAGCCGTCACCCGGTATGGCAATATGGCCCGCCTGTGTCGTGCGCAAACTCAGGTGCTCCGACTGTGCGCCCTGCAACACCTTGTTGAAGTCGATATCGCGCGCCCGATAATCCGGGGTATCCGCATTGCTGATATTTTCGGCAAGCAACTGGGTACGACGCTCGAACACCAGTAAGGCGTCGTCGTGTATTCCAAAAGCTCTGTCAAAATTAATCGGCATGTTGATCTCCGTTGTTGCCAGTTACAACGCAAACCCTGTGCCAAAATATTTTTATACGTTTTTTCAGTAACTTAGAATTTCAACAAGGAAAAAAGCGGCGACCGGGCGGCAATATTTGCCGCCGGCGGCAAAGTCTTTTAGAAGCGGCACACAATGGCCGAAGAAGGGAAAAAAGATCAGGCGCCTTTCAGGCGATAGACGACGCCACTGCTGGCGCGCACCATTTCAAAGGCATCACTGTACTGGGCGATGGACTCGGACGCACCCAGCAATAGAAAGCCGCGTGGATTCAATGCCGCGGCCATACGTTTGAGAATATCCGCCTTGGATTCAGCGGAAAAATAAATCAGTACATTGCGACAGAATATCACGTCGAACTTGCCCAGCATGGCATAGCTCTGCATCAGATTACACTCGCGAAAACTGACTCGTGATCGAATGTTGGCATTCACCTGCCAGTGATTGCCGATGGGCGAAAAATAACGTTGTTTACGCTCTTCAGATAACCCCCTGGCCAGGGCCAGTGGATCATATTTTGCTTCCCGCGCTTCATTGAGAATCGACTGGGAAATATCAGTCGCCACCACATCGACCTTGAAACCCAGGTTATGCATGGCGAATTCATCGGCGACCATGCTGATCGAATAAGGCTCCTGACCGCTGGAACAGGCCGCCGACCAGATGCGCACATTGTTTTTCTTCTGCTCACGAAATTCGGAGAAGATGGTCTTGCTGAGGACTTCAAAGGGATAGGTATCGCGGAACCACAGGGTTTCGTTAGTGGTCATCGCCTCGATGACCCGGGTTTTCAATTGCGACGAACCCGGCGCCTTGAGCCGGTCCACCAGCTCCTGCAGACTGTTCAGCCCATGTTCACGTTTCAGGCGCGACAGACGACTGGTGACGAGATAATGTTTGTTCTCGCCCAGCACGATGCCACAGGCCTGTTCCAGAAATTGCTGAAAGCTTTTGTATTCTTCGGGTGTAAAAGTTGTGGTCATTTAGGCTCACATTGTAGTTACAACAGTTTCCGCGACGGCCGAGACTGCTCTATTTATCCGATACTTCATCGAGCCCTTCTGTAACCTCTCGCCGATGAATAATATTCAAAACCGTGTGGGCGAGTTCATTAGGTTTGAATTTGGGAATAAAATGATCGGCGCCGACTTTTTCCACCATGCTGTTGTTGAACACACCGCTCAAAGACGTGTGCAGCATAACGTATAGCGATTCCAGGCGCGGATCGCTGCGAATTTTGGTGGTCAGTGTATAACCATCCATACGTGGCATTTCGATATCCGAAATGACCAGGGCAATTTTTTCAGTAATCGGCGAACCTTCATCCGCCCATTCCTGAAGAATTTCCAGGCCATGCTGTCCGTCGCGAGCCAGGGTGGTTTCTATACCCATTTGCTCCAGCACTCGCTTGACCTGGTTGCGAGCCACCGAGGAATCATCCACCACCAGCACATGCATGGGTAGATCCGTATCCTTGTCCTGTGCCTGGTCGAGAATGTTCTGATCCACCTCTTCCTGTACACCCATTACATCGGCAAACACACGTTCAACGTCGATGATTTCAACCAGTTCCTTATCGACATGAGTCACCGCGGTCAGGTAACTGGAGGTACCGCTTCCCTTGGGTGGCGGCAGAATGTCTTTCCAGTTCATATTGGTGATACGATCCACCGATTCCACCAGAAATCCCTGAGTGTACCGGTTGTATTCGGAAACAATCACGAAGCTGTTCTTGATGTCCTTGACCGGGCGATTGCTGATCGCCAGCCCCAGGTCCATCACCGGAATGGTTTTTTTGCGCAAATGGGCTACACCAACCACTTTCGGATTGGCCTTGGGCATATGTGTCAACGGTGGACAGCGAATCACTTCCTGCACCTTGAACACGTTGATGCCGTACAGCTGTTTTCCACCGAGACGAAACAGCAGCAGTTCCAGTCGATTGTGACCGGCCAGCTGGGTACGCATATCAACGCTGTCTAGAACACCTGCCATCAGTACGCTCCGTAAGGCTTAAACACCTTAATTGCTTGCAAAATTCTAACTTCAACTATACTCAGGACTAACAATAAAAAACGAATATTGGGTGCTCCCTGCAATACCCTGATACTAGCTCAATTCAACTGTTTCGCTAGTCAATCACACTATTTATTCTGCATCGCCCTGGACTGGATGAGATATGGCAAATCGATTACTTTTCACTCACAAGGCTATCGCCTTGCTCAATGCAGCACTAGCTGCCGACTACCATCGCCTGAACGAGTTATCGAAACAGAATTCCGGTGCCGCAAACAGCCTGTCCACCACCACAGATCATATCAGGGACAATAATCGCAAACTGGTGTCCATTGCCGAATCCGGTTACCAGTCGATGGAGCAGATGTACGACATTCAGCGTCGAAATCTGAGCCTGAAGAGCCAGTCTGCATCCATCGAGGATGCCATTACCAGCATTGCAGCAGCCACCGAGCAGATGGCGGCCTCGGCATCGGAAGTCTCGCTGGCCGCCCAGGCGACCGCATCACGCGCTTCGGAAAGTTATCAGTTGACCGAAAATGGCAATGTCGCCATCTCCTCCATGATGGGCGATATGGACCTGCTCGAATCCGCCATGAAAGCGATGTTCGACGGGGTACAGAAATTTTCCGGATTTACCGAAGAAATCAACAACCTGACGGCCATCGTCAGGGATATCGCCAACCAGACCAATCTGCTGGCGTTGAATGCAGCCATCGAAGCCGCTCGCGCCGGCGAAG
>CBDULQ010000153.1:0-9178 GCA_965368115.1 uncultured Gammaproteobacteria bacterium
GTGCTGGTGGGTACCGCTTCTATTGAAGCTTCGGAGTATCTGTCGAAGTTACTTGATCGAGCCAAGATCAAGCACAATGTTCTGAATGCCAAACAGCATGAAAGAGAAGCGCATATCATTGCTGAAGCAGGCAGCCCCGGTGCGGTGACCATTGCAACTAACATGGCCGGTCGAGGTACCGATATTGTGCTTGGCGGTAATCTCGAAGTCGAGCTTAGCAAGAAGCCCGAAGCGACCGAGGCAGAAATCGCGAAAGCCCGTGAGGAATGGGAAAAATCTCATCAACAGGTGCTTGATGCAGGTGGTCTGCATGTCATCGGCAGTGAGCGTCACGAATCAAGGCGTATCGACAATCAGCTGCGAGGACGTTCCGGACGTCAGGGTGATGTGGGTTCAACTCGATTCTATCTTTCATTGGACGATGATCTGATGCGAATTTTTGCATCTGATCGTGTCGGTGGGCTGATGAAAAAACTGGGCATGCAAAAAGGTGAGGCTATCGAACACCCCTGGGTTTCACGTGCCATCGAAAATGCGCAGCGCAAGGTAGAAGGACACAACTTCGATATTCGTAAACAGCTGCTCGAGTATGATGACGTTGCCAATGATCAGCGTAAAGTCATTTACTCACAACGTAATGAGATGATGGCTTCCGAGGATATATCGGAAACTGTAGAGGCGATTCGCGAAGATGTCGTATTTGGACTGATTGCCGAATACATTCCTCAGGGCAGCCTGGAGGAACAGTGGGATGTCAAAGGTCTTGAAGAAGCCCTGGAGAACAGTTTTGGCCTGAATCTGCCGGTTCAGCGCTGGCTCGATCAGGACGACCAGTTGCACGAGGAAACACTGCGCCAGAAAATTCTTGACGAGGTTATTGCCGGTTATCTGGAAAAAGAAAAGCAGATCGGAGCGGAAGAATTGCGTCGTTTCGAGAAGTATATTCTGTTGCAGGTGCTGGATAATTCCTGGAAAGAGCATCTGGCGGCTATGGATTACTTACGTCAGAGTATTCATTTACGCGGTTATGCGCAGAAGAATCCAAAGCAGGAATACAAGCGTGAATCGTTCGAAATGTTCACCGAAATGCTCGATAAGATCAAACACGAAGCGGTAACACTGCTTTCCAAGGTTCAAATCCGAACCGAGGAAGAAGTAGAGGCCCTGGAACAGCAACAGCATGTGCCGGAAAATATGCAGTATGAGCACGCTGAAGCCAGTGCGCTGCACGAGGAGTCTTCAGCCGAACAGGAGCAGGAAGCAAAGCCCTTCGTACGCCAGGAACGCAAAATAGGTCGTAATGAACCCTGCTATTGCGGTTCAGGCAAGAAATTCAAGCATTGCCACGGTAAACTAAGTTAAGAAAATTATGGCAGTCGGCCTGATTGAGCCCAGTGAGTTACTCCCGGTTAACGGCGTTCGAGCCGCTGCGGTTTCGGCCGGTATCAAGAAAAAGAAATCCAATGATCTGGTGTTGTTTCAATTAAGTGAAGGCAGCCGCTGCGCCGCTGTGTTTACCCGCAACCAGTTCTGCGCAGCTCCCGTTCACGTAGCCAGGAAGCATGTCGGGGAATTTCCCGTTCGCTATCTTGTAATAAATTCCGGAAATGCAAATGCCGGCACTGGCGAACGCGGCATGCAGGATGCTCTGGCAACTTGCGATATAGTTGCCCGCCAGACAGGTTGCCAGGCAGAACAAGTGTTGCCTTTCTCGACCGGTGTCATCGGTGAGAACCTTCCAATGGAAAAGTTTCAGACCGGTATACCGCTGGCGTTTGATCAGCTGCAGGAAGATGGCTGGATTTTAGCCGGCCGCGGCATCATGACAACCGATACCCTGATGAAAGGAGTATCGCGCCAGATCGAGATCAATGAAAAAACCATTACCATTACCGGCATATCGAAGGGCTCGGGAATGATCCGTCCCGATATGGCTACGATGCTGGCGTTTATTGCAACCGATGCCTGTATTGAGCAGGGCTTGTTGCAGCAAGCATTGCAGGCCGCAGTGGATGGTTCGTTTAACGCAATTACCGTGGATGGCGATACCTCGACTAACGATGCCTGTGTGTTGATGGCTACTGGCCTGGCAGGTAATACCGAAATTGCAGCGACTGACTCTGATTATCGGAAATTTTGTTCAGCATTGAATGAAGTCTGTGAATTTCTGGCTCAGGCGATTATTCGCGATGGCGAAGGCGCAACCAAATTTATCACCATCGATGTGTTCAATGTGCGGAGTCAGGCTGATGCCCGACAAGTAGCCTATACCATAGCGCATTCTCCCCTGGTAAAGACGGCGCTGTTTGCCAGTGATCCAAACTGGGGACGCATTCTGGCAGCGGTGGGACGTTCAGGCGTCGAGCTCGATCTCGATGCGATCAAAATTTACCTGAATGACGTCTGTATCGTAAGCCAGGGTGGTAGAGATGCTGGATATACTGAGCAGATGGGACAGAAGGTCATGTCTGGTGATGAAATTAACATTCGTGTTGATCTGCAAAGCGGTGCCGAATCTGCGCGCATCTGGACCTCTGACCTGTCTTACGATTACGTCAAAATCAATGCCGAATATCGAAGTTGAGTCGATATGTCTCTTGTTCACGTTGCGGTCGCCGCGATCGTTAATGATCAGCATGAAGTCCTGATTGCGCTGCGTCCCGAGGATACACACCAAGGTGGTTTCTGGGAGTTCCCCGGAGGCAAGGTTGAAGCTGGCGAACAGGTGGTCGACGCTTTGCGGCGTGAAATTTCCGAAGAGCTGGGTATTGATGTCCTTAGTAGTCGTCCGCTCATTCAGATTCGTCACGACTATCCCGATAAATCCGTTCTACTGGATGTTCATCGAGTCGATAGTTTCGCGGGACAACCTCAGGGTATGGAAGGGCAGCCGTTGCGATGGCAATCTGTAGATAAGCTTGATGAGTCTGAATTTCCCGCTGCTAATCGAGGCATCATTCAGGCGCTCACCATGCCCGAACATTATGTCATTACCGGCTCTTTCGATGGGGAGCAGGATTTTATCAATCGACTCGATGAGGTATTGAATGCGGGCGAACAGCTGATCCAGTTACGTTTAAAATCCGGGCTGGATACAGAATTGTGCCAGAATCTCCAGGAGCAGGCATTTTCAATGTGTCAGTCTGTGGGTGCCAGACTGTTGGTCAATACAACAATTGAGACATTTAATCCAGAACACGCTCATGGACTGCATCTTAGCAGCCGAGAACTGATGCAATCCCAGCAACGACCGGTTCCCAGAGAAGTACTGTTATCCGCTTCCTGTCATAATGCTACAGAACTGGAGCGTGCAATGAAGCTGGATGCCGACACATTGCTGTTGTCGCCGGTGCGGGAAACTCAAAGTCATCCCGGTATTCCGGGAATGGGGTGGGCGGAGTTTGGTCAACTGGTACAGGATGTGGATCGGCCTGTTTACGCATTGGGGGGAATGACGCGTAGTGATGTTGATACAGCCATTCGTTATGGCGGGCAGGGAGTAGCGGCTATTTCAGCATTCTGGAATCATGAATAATAAACTACCACTGTTATTGATACCCGTATTATTTGTCCTGGCCTACCTGGCTGGACAGTGGCTTATCCAGCCAGAGAATCAGACATTTAGTGAAATGCGCAGTATGCGCTTTGAACCATGCGATCCTGTAATTGGCCCATGTTCAGGTTTTATTGCAGAGCTTCCGGTCACCTTAAGTTTTGCCGAGCGCCCATCGGCATTGCGTCCATTCAGGGTGCTACTTGAAACTAATTTGCCGATTAGCTCAGTTGAGCTCGACTTTACTATGCAGGGTATGGATATGGGTATTAATCGGTTTGGTATGCAACAACAGTCTGATGGACAGTGGCAAGGTGAGATGATCCTGCCTGTCTGTAGCCTGGGACGTAATGACTGGACTGTCGAACTCAGGGTTGTTTATGAAAATGCCTTGTGGACCGCACATTACAATTTCGCACAGGCAGGTAATTAAACCTAAACCACGCAGCAGGCCAGTTTGAAGTTAACATCGAGTTTCTCCTGCTCTGGCCGCTGTGCAGGATTTTGTGTTTTTAGAAAACGAATCGAGAAGCGATGTTTACCGGCGCTGATTTCGGGGAATATATTGGCGTCACCGGGAAGAATGACGCGAATCAGCAGGCAGGACTGACTGCTGTCGATGTTTTTCTGATAGAACCCGCTTTCGGCGGTTACGTCGATTGAGTCAGTACTGTCCCTTATGACCTGTAAGATGAGTTTCACCGCCTCTTTCAGAGTCTGGAATGGTTCGAACCACTGACTCAGAATCTGATTGCGGTGTTCTACTGACTGATTAAGCCAGTGTGCATAAACAGGCAGGTCAAAGTCGCAAAGTCCGCCCGGGACCGTGATGCGCTGGCGAACAGCATTTAGAAGCTCATTGTGTTGCAGTGATTGCCCGATATTACCGTTGATTGCGTGTAACTCATTGATGCATTTCTTTTGCTCGTCGATGAGCAGTGTTAAGCGACCATGGTTAATACCGGGGATTTCGATAAAGGCCTGAAGGTTTGTGTTCTGGCGTTCGAGTTCTTTTATCGTCTCTCGTTTTATATCACCGCGGTTTACCATGCTCTGAATATCCAGTATGGCTTTAACCGCACTGTGAGTGTCCCAGGCTGAGTCATGTTGCAGGTGCTGGTCGAACTGGCTGAACAGGTATTCGAGACGCAGGAACGTGCGAATACGCTCATTCAGCGGCTGTTCGAAAATATTCTGCTCAGACACGGTGTACTAACCCTTGCTACGACGATGTAGCCCACTATTGTTGCATATATTGACTCGAAAACAAGAATTACGCGAGGTCAGGCCCTGGCCAGCTTCAGGTACTTGTGATCCAGTTGTGCGATTTGTCGTTGTAGGTCCTCGATAGACCCAGTGTTCGTAATAATATCATCGGCAGCGTCCAGTCGCTGTTCTCGGCTCGCTTGAGCCTGCATGATTTGCTGTATCTGCTGGCCTGATCTGTTATCGCGCCGATGAATACGTTGCATCTGTATCTGTTCCTCACAGTCGACGACCAATATACGATCATACAGGTCATTCTGCTGTGTCTCGATTAAAAGAGGTACGACTACAATTGCATATTCGGTATTCAGGTGTCTGAGTTGTTCTTGAACATCTTGTCGAATCAGCGGATGTAATATAGCTTCGAGTTGAAGGCGTCTGTCGGGATTGGCAAAACAGATTTCTGCCACTCGTTTTCGGTTAAGAGTGCCATCATCTAGCAGAACCGACGGGCCAAAATGTTCAGTAATCTGTTTTAACGCAGGCTGACCTGGAGCGACAAGCTCTCGTGCTATGAGATCAGTGTCAATGATTGGGACACCAAGTTCGGCAAATAAATCCGCCGCCTTTGATTTGCCGCTGCCGATGCCACCAGTTAGGCCAACGACCAGCATGGTCAGAACGGGCCTAGCCAGCTTCTGGTAATTTCTTCACCCCAGATAAATGCAATCCATCCGGCAATGGCCAGATAAGGGCCAAAGGGAATTGGTACTCGCTTGTCGTGTTTAGTTAAAACTATCATAGCGATCCCGATGACAGCGCCGACGACTGAAGACAGTATGATAATAAGCGGTAGCATTTTCCAGCCCATCCAGGTACCGAGCGCAGCGAGTAACTTAAAATCGCCAAATCCCATACCTTCCTTTCCTGTTAGTAACTTGAATAACTGATATACCGTCCATAAAACGCCATAACCGGCAATTGCTCCGATAACTGCGGTTTCCAGATCCACATAGACATTAAACAGTGCAGCGATTATACCTAGCCACATTAGCGGCAACGTCATGCTGTCGGGTAACAATTGCTTGTGAAAATCAATCATGCTTAAGGCAATCAATGTCCAGGTCAGAGCAAGACCTAACATGGTTTGCCAGCTAACTCCAAAATGATAAGCGATCATTACTGACAATATGGCGGTCACAGACTCGATCAGCGGATATTCAATTGAAATCGATTGCTTACAGCCAGAGCACTTTCCCCTGAGGAGAATATAACTTATTAACGGAATGTTTTCCCAGAATCGAATTTTGTGTCCGCAATTTGGGCAACTGGATGCGGGAGTAGACAGGTTTAGTGGTTCGGCTGTCGTAGCTTCAGTATTCAGCTCCAGGAATTCATGGCACTGTTGTCGCCATTCTCTTTCCATCATTAGTGGTAATCGATAGATTACGACATTTAGAAAGCTGCCCAGGGCGAGCGAGAGCACTGCCACCAGACTATAGAAGAGCCATGGATTTTGTTCGAGTAGCGTTATAAATTCCATATGAGTTCATGTCTGGTTGTTTACACAACTTCGCCCATTTTGAATATCGGGAGATACATCGCAATAACCAGACCGCCGACAACGATTGCCAGGAACACCATAATAAAGGGTTCCATCAAGGATGTGAGTGAATCGACGGCTGCATCTACCTGTTCTTCATAATAATCTGCAACTTTGGCCAGCATGGAATCGAGTGCACCGGATTCTTCGCCGATAGCTACCATTTGTACAACCATATTCGGGAACAGCTCAGGGTGCTGTGCCAGGGATGACTGTAACTGGCCACCGCCGGCAATATCATCGCGTAACTGAATTATTGCTTCTTTGTAGAGAATGTTGCCGGAAGCGCCGGCGACAGAGTCCATGGCCTCTACCAGCGGGACGCCGGCAGAGAACATAGTCGATAAGGTACGTGCGAATCGTGCTATTGATGATTTGGACACCAGTTCAGAAATAACCGGTAATTTAAGTGCAAATTTATCCAGCCAGCGTCTGAATTTGGGCGAGCGTTTTTTTGCATTGATAAATGTGGTTATGAAAAGAGCGATACCGCCAAATATCAGATACCAGGTGTCAACAAATGCGTCGGAAATCGATACTACAAACTTGGTAAATGCAGGCAAGTCCGCGCCAAAGTCCTTGAACATGTCCGCAAAAATAGGCACTACGAAAATAAGCAGTATCGCAGTTACGATAAAAGCCACCACCATAACAGCAATTGGATAAGTCAGGGCTTTCTTGATTTTGACTTTTAAAGCTTCGGTTTTTTCCTTGTATGTGGCGATTTTGTCTAGCAGCGTTTCCAGTGCGCCGGATTGTTCACCAGCTTCAACCAGATTGCAAAAAAGATCGTCGAAATACAGTGGGTGTTTACGAATTGCCGAAGCGAAAGTGCCGCCAGCTTCTACATCCGCTTTAATAGTGAGAATCAGGTCCCGCATTGCCGGATTGCTATGACCCTGGCCAGTAATCTCGAATGACTGTACCAGGGGGACACCTGCTCGCATCATGGTTGCTAACTGGCGACTAAAAACGGCGATATCGCCGGTGACAATTTTTTTCTGGCCGCTTCCAAACAGTGGTTCGGCTTTTTTCTTAACTCGTTTCGGGATAACACCCTGGCGGCGAAGGTTGGCTTTTACCATATCCATGTTTTGTGAAGTGGTCTCACCCTTGACGGTTTTTCCGTCTTTATTGGTGCCTTCCCAGATAAAGCTGTGCTTCTTAATGATTTTCTGTTTCGCCATGATTAATCCTTGGTCACTCGATTAACTTCTTCGAGGCTCGTTACGCCATCCATCACTTTCTTCAGGCCGGACTTGCGTAAATCGGGAATGCCTTCTTTTCTTGCCTGGTCCGCCAGATCCTGTGCGTTTCCTTCACGCATAATAATACGACCCATTTCTTCTGATATGGGCATGACCTGGTATATGCCTACTCGTCCCTTGTATCCTTTGTCACACTGCTCGCAACCTACCGCTTTGTAGATTTTGATGCCCGCTGCAATTTGTTCTTCAGGGAAGCCTTCTTCGATAAGGGCTTCTTTTGGAATATCGTCTTCGGTCTTGCAGTTTTCGCACAGGCGGCGTGCCAGTCGTTGTGCAATGATCAGGTTGACTGCGGAAGCAATATTGAATGGTGGGACGCCCATGTTGACCAGACGGGCCAGCGTTTGTGGTGCGTCGTTGGTATGTAGCGTCGACATAACCATGTGGCCGGTTTGTGCAGCCTTGATGGCAATTTCCGCGGTTTCAAGGTCTCGAATCTCACCCACCATAATAATATCAGGATCCTGACGCAGGAAGGCGCGGAGCGCAGAGGCGAAATCCAGTCCCACCTTGGCATTTACGTTCACCTGGTTTATGCCTTCCAGGTTGATTTCAGCCGGGTCTTCCGCAGTGGAAATGTTGGTGTCTTCTTTATTGAGAATATTCAGGCCGGTATACAATGATACGGTTTTACCGCTACCGGTCGGTCCGGTGACCAGGATCATGCCGTAGGGCTTGGCCAGGTTATCCAGGTACAATTGTTTCTGTTCCGGTTCATAACCAAGCATGTCGATACCCAGTTTGGCACTGGACGGATCGAGTATCCGCAATACAATCTTCTCGCCGAACAGGGTAGGGCAGGTGTTTACGCGAAAGTCGATAGCCTTGTTCTTCGAGATGCGCATTTTGATGCGTCCGTCCTGAGGAACACGGCGTTCAGCGGTATCCATACGCGACATGACCTTAATACGTGCAGAAAGGCGCCCGCTCATGCCTACCGGAGGTGACGCGATCTCGCGCAGCACGCCGTCGATACGTAGGCGTACCCGATAACGTTTTTCATAGGGCTCGAAATGAATGTCCGAAGCACCTCGTTTGATGGCATCCAGCAGCACTTTGTTGACGAAACGTACCACAGGGGTATCGTCCACATCGGCATCAGCGCCATCGTCTTTTCCTTCCTCTTTCTCGGCATTTTCAAAGTCCAGATCATCCAGGTCTTCACTGAGCATATCCGACATGGACTCGTCTTCCGACGCGTTCAGTAGCTTTTCGATGAATTTGCTGAGCTTATCGGCCTCGACCAGAATAGCCTCGGTATTGACGCCGGTATGGAATTTGATCTCGTCGATAGCGGCCAGGTTGGTGGGTTCAGCCAGGGCCACATAAAGTCGGTTGCCTCGCTTGAACAGCGGGATGGCCTGGTGTTTTTTGATCAGTTTCTCGTCGACAAGTTCTCTGGGTATGCTGTCCGGATCCATGGCGTCCAGATCCATGACCGGCAGGCCAAATTCATGAGCTCCGGTGGCCGCTATCTTGGTAGCCGATACCAGTTTGTTCTCCGATAGATATGAGGAGATGGCCTGTTTCTTCTTGGCCGCATTCTGC
>CBDULQ010000154.1:0-9146 GCA_965368115.1 uncultured Gammaproteobacteria bacterium
GGTGTCGGTATCTTCCACGCCTTCGGCGATGACTTTGAGTCCCAGGTTGTGTGCCAGCGCGATGGTCGAGCGCACGATAATCTCATCGGCTTCGTTGCGCAGCATATCGTTAACAAATTCACGGTCGATCTTCAGTGCATCGATGGGCAGGTTGCGCAGATAGGAGAGTGA
Source organism: uncultured Gammaproteobacteria bacterium (assembly GCA_965368115.1). Classification (GTDB taxonomy): domain Bacteria; phylum Pseudomonadota; class Gammaproteobacteria; order SZUA-229; family SZUA-229; genus CBDULQ01. The sequence goes on from CBDULQ010000154.1 coordinate 172, forward strand.
AGAATAGCCGGTGCCGAAGTCGTCGATGGAAACCTTGATACCGAGTGACGACAGTCGATTCAGCAAATCGGTGGCGCCCAGTGGGTCCTGCATCAGTGCGGTCTCGGTAATTTCTAGCTCCAGCACGCCGTGCGGTGTCTGATAGTGTTTCAGTTGTTGTTCGATAAAGCCGATCAGCCGGTCGTCGATCAGGTTGCGCGCTGAAAGATGGACCGCCACGCTGAATCGATAACCTTGCGTCAGCCATTGCTGTTGTTGTTGCAGGGCCTGTTGCAGAACCTCCTGGCTGAGGTAATGAATGGCGTCGCTGACTTCCGCCAGGTGCATGAACTTGTCGGGAAACAGCAGGCCCATCTGCGGATGTTGCCAGCGCACCAGCGCTTCGAAGCCGGTAAACTGATCCGACCCCAGATCCAGTTTGGGCTGGTAATGTAGCAACAACTGACCTTCGCGAATTGCGGTGCCCAGTTCGGCGATCAGCGCCAGACGTTCCGGGGTGTGCTGGTCTTCGGCGCGATCGTAACGCACCACGCCGCCGCCGCGTCGCTTGGCTTCGTACATTGCGACATCCGCGGAACGGAGCAGGGCGTGGCTGTCCTTGCCGTCGGCGGGGTGCACGGCGATGCCGATACTGACGTCGATTTCCAGAATCATCGAATCGATGGTGAAGGGTTTGCGCAGCTCTTCCAGAACCTGGCGACCAAAGTCCATCAACGCCGCTTCGTCTTTTTCATCGTAAATGAGAATGGTGAATTCATCGCCGCCCAGCCGACACAATAAGGTGTTGTGCTGGTTCATGATCGGTTCCAGTCGCGGACCTACCTTCTGCAACAGACGATCGCCGATATGATGGCCCAGGGTATCGTTGATTTCCTTGAATCGGTCCAGGTCGAGCAACATCAATGCAACTGGCCGATGTTCCTGCAGATGCATGTGATCATAAAAATGCTTGTGCAGCAGTGACCGATTCGCCAGGTTGGTCAGCGAATCGTGCAGGGCCAGGGATTCCAGTTTGCGCATGTGCTGGCTATTGACCAGTGCCAGGGATACGGTCTTGCCGATGGCGGCATAGGTTTCCAGCTCGGTATCAGAGAATATTTTCTTGTCTCTATACATCAGGTTGATGGTGCCCATGGTCTGTTCCTGGTACACCAGTGGAATGAATACGCCGGACTGCATGGTGTTGTTGAGCAGGGTCGAACGGAACCGTTTATGCAGGCGTTGATCGGTCTTGAAATCCTTGCTCACCAGTACCTGGCCGCCGAGCAATGCGAGTCCGTTGAGGCTGTCGTTCAGGGGCAGGTGGTTGAGTTCACGAATGCTGACCGGATCGAAGCCGTGGCTGCTCACCATGTTCAGCTCCGGTTTTGTTTCATCGGCCAGGTAAATGGCGACGTGGGGTGTGTGGCTGAGGCCGATCAATGCATGCAGGGTTTCGTCCAGGATATTGTCGACCGACAAGCTGCCGTGTAAACGGTTGGACAGTTCATTGATCAGGGCCAGGTTTTCATTGCGGTGCATGAGCTGACGGCGTGAGTTTTCCAGTTCACGTTCCGCATGTTTGCGTTCGCTGATGTTACGTACCGTGGCGAGCAGATGAGGTTCGCCATGTACTTCGAAGGCGTTGAGTGTGACTTCCGCATCGAATGCCGTGCCGTCGTATTTGAGGTGTCGCCATTCGAAGAATTGTGTTGTGCCGTCGAAAGCCGCATTAATTTTGCGAATCGCCTTGTCCATCGATTTTTCGCCGTCGGGTTGATACTCGGGGGAAAAACGATACGGCGTTTCGTTGACGATCTGCTCGCGTTCGCAGCCGAACATTTTCAGGGTGGCCGGATTGCAATCGACAAACGTGTTGCCTTTCATCACAAAGATGCTGTCGCCCGCACTTTCGAACAGTAAGCGATAGCGGGTTTCTTCCTCGTGTAGCGCCTGTTGCAGAACACTGAGTTCGCGATAGTAATTTTCGTTGCTGCGAATGTCTTCGTAAGTGAGTCGTTGCGCGAGTAAATCGGCAACGGAAATGGCGAAACGTTTTTCGTGTTCGTTCCAGATACGCTGACCGCCGGTATGTTCGATGCAGAGCACGCCGTAAAGCTGGCCTGTTTTACGCAGGGTGGCGTCGAGCAGGGAACCGATGCCTTCTTTGGCGAGATAGGAGGCGGATAATTCAATGGTACGGTAATCAGTGTGTGCATCGACCGCGTCGATGACACGGTGCTCATTGAGGGCTTCGAGATAGGCCGGATATTTGTCGACGTCGAGATGTCCGGTGTGGGAATGCGCCTGTTTGCGTTGATCATAAAGATCGAGTAGCAGAAAAGATTCCTGAGTCGGATCTAGAATCCAGATTCCAGTGCGGGCAACATGCAGAGTACTGCACAACGCTTCGGTAATGCGTTGAAGGGCGATATCGAGGTTGTTTTCCCAGAGTGACCAGTCCTGCGCGAGCGCAAGGTAGGTGGCATCCAGAATCGACTTCGAAATATTAAATACTGGACGACTGTTATTACTCGACATGCGTTTCTATTCGATGCTGGCTCAATTAAATATAGCCTATTTTTACGTTCTGTTATGCCTTCACAGGTGGTGAACGATGCCGGGGCAGGGTATTGATCGATCGTTTCGTAGACCGGGTCACAGTAAGAAAGTGAGGGGAACATCGGGAAAAATGACGGAAATATTAAGGAATTCACCCATTTGGGGGGCAAAATTGCTTTGATGTCGAAGTTTTGTTAGGCTTTCACTTTGCCAATGGCACTGGCGTCTTCAATACCGGCAAGATGCACCTCTACAAAATACTACCGATAATAACAGCGCTGATTTTACCATTTTCTTGTTACGGCAACGGGGAACCCATGCTACGCGCCAGTACCGACCTGGCTTCGGAAGGTTTCATTACCCTGCTGTGGAACCCGCTGGGCGAATCCGTCACCCCTGTCCGCCTGCAGATCTTCGATACCCGACAACCCGACTCACCGCTGCGTGATATGACCCTGCGTGAACAGACCCAGGTCCATCTCAGTGGCTTTGTAGACGGGCGTTACAGTGCGCAGTTGTATAGTTCCGGGCAACAGGCGATCGGCGAACCGGTCAGTTTTACCGTACAGCATCGCGATCTGGGTGTGGCGCTGGCCCTGTTTTCACTGGGATTTGCGCTGTTCCTGTTACTGATTACCCTGGTGTTGCGTTTTTCTCATCGGCCCGGCTGATACGTCGACTATGATAGCCAGTCAGATTCCAACTTCTCTCGCACTGATTATCCTGATCCTGTTCGGTCTGGTCTGGGTCGCTTTCGGCTGGTGGCTGGGGCGTAGCAATCGCACCATCGACGATTACATGCTGGCCGGCCGCAACGTCGGCCTGGCACTGGCTTCCGCCACCGCCATGGCAACCTGGATCACCAGTAATACTACCCTGGTGGCGCCGCAGCTGACCTATCAGTTCGGTATCTGGGGCATGGTCGGTTATTCCATGGCGGCGTTGGGCCTGTTGCTGTTTGCACCCATGGCGAAACGCATCAAGGCATTGATGCCTTCGGCCTATACCTGCGGTGATTTCATTCGGGTGCGTTACGGTCGTCCGGCCTGGTTTATTTTTCTCATCGTCTCCTTCTGCTATGCCATGGGCTGGCTAGTCAGCCTGGGTATGGCCGGCGGCATTTTACTGCATGCCCTGAGCGGACTGGATTATCACCTGGGCATGACGGTGATCCTGTTCATCTGCGTAGCCTACACGCTGCTCGGCGGTTTGCGCGCGGTGATCGGTACCGACTATATCCAGACCCTGGTGATTCTCTGCGGCGTGTTGTTCATCGGTTATGTGGCCTGGCGCGATGTGGGACTGACGCAAATTTATGAGTCGGTGAGCCAGGAGCAACCCCAGTTGCTGAATCTGCTGTTCCCGGCGGCAATCATGTTCCTGTTCAATAACATCTTCTTCGGGATCGGTGAAATTTTTCACTCCAATGTCTGGTGGTCACGGGCGTTTGCTTTCCGAGAAGGCATCGGCAAACGCGCTTACCTGATGGCCGGTATGTTGTGGTTGCCGATTCCCATCGTAACCGGTTTCATTGCGTTGGCGGCGCCGGCCCTGAACATCTATCCACCCAGCCCGGATATGGTCGGTCCGCTGGTGGCGGCGAAGCTGCTTGGCAGTGTCGGTGCCGTGTTTGTATTCATCGTGGTGTTCTCCGCGCTGGCGTCCAGTCTCGATTCACTGCTGGCGGCGACCAGCGATCTGCTCACCCAGGATGTCTATCGTGGGCTGTTCCGACCTGAGTCCAGTAAGGAACATCTGTATAAGGTCAGTAAGTACATCATATCCGGTCTGGGTATAGTGACGTGGTTGCTGTGTCTGCCGCGGATTACAACGTTGGGTGAACTGTTGAATGGTACCGGTGCATTTGTCGCCAGTACCATCTGGCCGATTGTTTTTGGTCTGTATCGACGTCGTTTGCATGGCGGTTATGCAGCGGCGGCCATGGCGTTGGGCACAACTGTTGGATTGACCGCTTATTTTGTGGTGGGTTTTTATGTGGCAGCGTTGACGTCCTGTCTGGTGTCATTAATCGTATGCAGTATCGGTTTGTTGTTGAAAGACGCGGAGTTTGACTGGCAGAAATTACAAAACCCGGAGAACGCGGATGAGTATTAGTCTGTCGATATTTAGTATGTTGATAACAGCAGCCCTGTTGGTGACCTGCCTGGCACCGACGATTCTGATCGTGCTGCTGATTAAGGATTGGAAAAAAGGTGATTTATGGTAGAAAAGTTCGATGAAGAAACGGTGCGCTTTGACCGTGAAACGCCGGATGTTTACGGGGATGCGCATCCCAAGGCCCTGTTGCGGGCGATTCAGGAAGACGGCGATCATCTGAAGAAACTGTCGTCCCAGCACATTATTTCAGCCGACCAGTTCGGTCGCGATGAATTGTTACAACTGTTCCGGCTGGCGGCGAAATACGAATCCAACCCGGATCGTTTCAGTTCACCCCTGCAGGGTAAGATTCTGATCAGTGCTTTCTACGAACCCAGCACGCGAACCCGTCTGTCTTTCGAAAGCGCCTGGCATCGACTGGGTGGTGACATCATGTCGATTACCGATCGCTCCACCACGGGTATTGCGAAAGGTGAATCACTGGCCGACGTGGGTGAAATGTTCAATAACTACGGCGATTGTGTAGTGTTGCGTGATACCCATGAGGCTTCGGTGCGCGAGATGATGAATACACTGCGTATTCCTATCATCAATGCCGGTAACGGTCTCGATGAGCATCCAACGCAGGCGCTTGCGGATCTGTATACCATTTTTAAATGGAAGCCCGATCTGTTGAAAAAAAATGCCAGGAAGCATGCCATCAAAATCGGCGTCGTCGGTATTCCCAACAAGATGCGTACGGTACGCAGTTTGCTGAAAATGTTTTCCAAGTTTCCCGAAATATTTGAGGAACTGGTGATCATTCATGAAAAGAAAGCGGACAATATTTTTGACGAAGGTCAGCTCGAGCAACTGGAAGAGGCCGGTCTGACGATTCGAACCAGTCATGATCTGGAAGAGAATCTGCCGGAACTCGATGTGGTGTATATTAATGCCATTGCCTGGGTCGGCAACAGCTTCGAATCCTATGGCAAGCGTTTCGTGCTGGACAAGGATTCACCGCTGAAAGAAAACGCCATTATTCTGCATCCGCTGGCGCGTGGCGACGAGCTGGCCACCGAGCTGGATGATACGCATCACAACTGGTATTTCTCGCAGGCGCGTGGCGCAGTGTTTTTGCGCATGGCCCTGCTTACCTGTCTGACCGAGCGCACCGGCCGCGTTATGGACGTGGTCTGATTCCTGCATCGGAGTTCAAACAGGTTTAAAGCGTTTAATTTCGAATGATCCTGCACTGTTATAGATCATTCATGTTTACAGGAGACATTTATGTGCGGTATTGCAGGTGTTTTTCACCGCGACCCTCAAAAACCTATCGATTCACAGCTGCTGGTGAATATGGCAGCTATCCAGTATCACCGTGGACCGGATAACTTCGGTTATGCGAATCCGCAAGGGCTGGGCATGGGTATGGCTCATGCACGTCTGTCCATTATCGATCTGAACGAAGAGCGCGGTCGTCAGCCGCTGGTATCACCGGACCAGAAATACTGGATGGTACACAACGGCGAGTTCTACGATTTTCAACGCATTCGAGCACGCATGGTAGCAACCGGTGCGCGGTTTTCTACAAAGAGTGATTCGGAAACCATCCTGCACCTGTATCCACGCTACGGTATGGAAAAAACACTGGAATACCTGCGTGGTGAATTTGCATTTGCGGTATTCGATAAAGACGAAGACAGCCTGTACCTGGTGCGCGATCGCTTCGGTATCAAACCCCTGTACTGGACCGAAACACCCGACGGCATCGTTTACGGTTCGGAACTGAAAGTGCTGTTTGCGCATCCGGGGGTCAAGCGCCGCCTGTCTGCGCAGGGTGTTTATCATCAGCTGATTCAGGTGATGGTGCCGGGTACTACGGCGTTCGATGGTATTCACCAGGTGCCGCCGGGTCATATGGTAAAGATTCGTCGCAAGAACGGTGAATTGAAGATCATCCAGGAAAAATACTGGGACATCAATTTCCCGGTAGCCGGCGAATATGTCAATCAACACGACGAAAGCTATTACATCGAAGGTGTACGCGAAAAATTACTCGAAGCGGTTCATCATCGACTGCAGGCGGACGTGTCGGTCGGTTGTTATCTGTCCGGCGGTATCGATTCCTGTTCGATACTGGGTTTGAGTGCCGCTGTACGCCAGGACCCGGTAAAAGCTTTCACCATCGGTTTCGACAGTAGCGACTATGACGAAACCCCGATCGCCCGTGAAATGGCCGATATGACCGGCGCCGATCAACTGGTGTTGAGTCTGTCCGCGGATGAACTTTATGCTAATTTCTCGCGCACCATCTGGCATGCGGAACGTACCATTTACAACACGCTGGCGGTGGCCAAGCTGTTGATGAGCGAAGCGGTACGTGACAACAAATACAAGGTCGTATTGACCGGCGAGGGCTCCGACGAACTGTTTGCCGGTTATCCTGCATTCCGAAAAGATATGTTCCTGTACGGTCTAGATGATCTGCCGGCTTCATTGCGCAGCGAGTGGCAGGCCAGCCTGGAAGAAAGTAACAAGCTGTTCCGAGGCGCCATGTTGCCGCGTGAAGATTTCAATTCACCGGCGATGAACAGTGTGGTCGGCTTTACGCCGAGCTGTTTACAGAACTGGTTGCACTGCCATAATTTTGCCATGCAGCTGGTCAATCCGGAATGGCGTGAAGAGTTGGCTGATTATGATGCCGGTGCAGCCATTGCGAGTACTTTTGACAGCGGTCAACTGGAAGGTCGACATCCGCTGGATAAGGCGCAGTATGTGTGGATAAAAACCATGCTGGAAGGCCAGATCCTGACATGGGGCGGTGATCGCGTCGATATGGCCAATTCCATGGAGGCACGCCCTGCATTCCTCGATCATCATCTGGCGGCATTCGCCACCCAGGTGCCACCGCAGTTGCGCATCAAGGGCGCCACCGAAAAATATGTGCTGCGTGAAGCAATGAAGGGCCTGTTGCCGGAAACACTTTACAAACGACAGAAGTTTGCTTTCATGGCACCGCCGGCTCATACCGACAAGAAGAAATGGAACTCAATGATGGATCTGATGAACGAGTTCGCCAGTGAAGACCGGGTAAAAGATGCCGGCTTGCTGGATTACCAGGCGATTCAAACCATGATCAATAGTCATGAAGATCCGAATATGGATCGCGAGACCAAGGTACAGCTCGATGCGGTGATCAATCACGTGATGGGTGTGCAGTTGATGCATCAACACTTCGTTGCCCAGGACGTGCCTGCACTGGCCGCGCAACGCGCGCAGGAACTTGGCTGGAGCGCCTGAACGGCGCCACCTTAGTCGGCGCGAGGGTTGTCGGCGGCGCTGCGGTTGATAGTGCCGAGTTCAAGTAGCGGGGCGGCATCGATGGACTCGGCGTTCATCATGCTTGCGATGCGTTGTACCGATGTCAGGATCTGTTGCTGTTCCCACGTCTGCAATGCATTAAATCGTTCGATGAAATCCTGCTGCAGGGGAGTGGGCGCCTGATCCAGCAGCGTCTTGCCCTTACGCGTAATATTGAGTTGCCAGCTGCGGCGGTCCAGCTCGCTGCGTTTTCTGATAATGAGTTCGCGTGATTGCAGGCGATCCAGAATGGTGGTGATGGTGCCCTGGCTGAGATTAACCTGGATGGCGACCTGCTTGGGTGAGATGCCGGGTTCCGCTTTGATACAGCGAAGAATGATCAGTTGCGGTGCGGTCAGTCCCGCGTCCCGGTTGAGTTTTTTCGAGTGCAGGTCAATCGCCCTGATGACCTGGCGTAGCGCGATCAGCAGTTGTTCGTGCAGCTGCATGGATTAACTTCTTTTTCAGCGATGCGTCGTTGCATACGGAGTCCGCAATATACTACAGCCTGCCGGACTGACAAATAACTATCATTTTATTTTGCGCCGCCGACTGCAGGTGGCCGTTCAGTCTGAACAGGCCAGCTCCAGTAGTGCGTTGAGTAACACATTGGTACCTTTTTCGATATCCGACCAGTGCGACCATTCATCCGGTGCGTGACTGATGCCGCCGACACTGGGAATAAAAATCATGCCGGTGGGGGTGATGTCGGTAAAGAACTGCGCATCATGGCCGGCGCCGCTGGGCATGATTTCATAGCTGTAACCCAGTTGCCGGGTGTGTTTTTCGAACAGGTCGACGATGTCACGGTGACAGTCTTTGGGTTCCAGCCAGCTCATTTGCTCGTATTCGAACATCAGGCGATGGCGTCGACCAATGGCTGACAGTGCTCTGCGACAGGCGTCGGCTATATCTTTCATCACCTGTTCCGACATGTCGCGACCGACCAGGGTGAAATCCGCTTCGCCGGGGAC
>CBDULQ010000155.1:0-9114 GCA_965368115.1 uncultured Gammaproteobacteria bacterium
GGGACGCACTGAATAAAAAAGCAAAGCCCGGGGGCAAGAATGTGCTGGAGGAAGTGAAGGCTATTCTGGACAGCAGCGATGCGAAAAACGGCAGCGAGCCCCTGCCGTGTTATTTTACCGGGCATTCACTGGGTGGCGCGTTGGCGTTGATTGCAACATGCGAACTCGCACCGACTGATGTTATCGGTGCCTGTTACACTTTCGGCGCGCCTCGTGTTGCGAGCTATGAATATTTTCGCAATATCAAGACGCCGGTTTATCGTGTTGTGAATTCGTCCGATATCGTACCGCGAGTGCCGCCCGGAGCAATTATGGGTATGGTTCTGAAACTGGTGCAGGGATCAAAATGGTTGACCCAGTTCATCCCAGGGCTGTCGAAAATACTCGACTGGCTCGAGGTCAAGGTCGATCAGCTCAACGGTTATCGGCATCACGGTGATCAACGATACCTGACCGACGTTAAATCAGGGCGTTTCGATACGGTGCATTTGCTGAGTAATCCTCCCGCCGTCGATCGCATCTGGTGGATGTGGCAGCATATCCGCAAAAGCCTGAAAGAGCCGGTAAAGAGTCACGGTATGGCCATTTACCGGAGCAAGCTGGAGTATATCGCCCGGCATCGAAATCCCGGTTAGCTTCATCGTCGAGGTGCAGTTGTTCTCGCGCGTAGCAGGACAAGGCCGGCCATCAGAATGAGTAAACCGAATCCGTTCATCGATCCTCCACCACTACCGCTACGATGAACAATCGTGACCTTTACTTCGTCTTTTTTGACTTTCTGTTTGAACTGGTAAAGGTCCCAGTCCAGGTTCTTGATCAGATCGTCGATGGCCAGGCCGAAGCCCTGTTGTGATCGTTCGCGCAGTTCTTCGGCTACGAATGCACTGGCGGCGGCACCCTGAACATTGCTGCTGCCCTGGGAGCGGAACAGCAGTTCTTCACTGGGAATATCGTACACCGCCGCATCCATCATGGTGACCGTATCGTTTTCGTCGCCCTGGAATACGTAACGGCCCACCACCGTCCAGTTGTACGCAGCGGAAATGAAATTGCGCTCGGTGTACTGCACCTGGTCATAGGACAGCAATACCACGATATCGATACCCAGCTCCTTACGAATCTGTCGCAGGTTGGTGAAACTGCCCTTACGCTTCATCATGTGTGAGGGGATGGCAACCACCTTGTTGATGATATCCCGTTCTTCGAAACGTTTAACAACCCTGTCCATCAATTCCCGTTTTAATTCTTCGTTAAGGTCGTGGCGCCGAAACGAATCGCAGGAGTCGGGCACGAAGGCGATACCCACGTTAAGGGGTACCACAAGCTGGGGAATGCGCGTCTTGATGTTGACCGTGCCACGCTGATTGGGATACAGGTATTCCACTGCGCTACTGACGGTACGTTGCTGGCTGCTGTAATTCAGGCCCAGAAAACTGCTGATGGTGGCGCAACCCGAGAGCAGGGATAAGGCAGCGACGAGCAGGGCAGGTGCGATATGTTGGGCGTAAGATCGATGAGTTGCGAGCATATTGTATACCGGTTTGTTCTAGTTGTTATGGGCAAGGCCCGGGGACGGCGAGCCTGTCTTGTCTGATTGTTCGATCATATCAGTCGATAGAGCGATAAGCGAGCAGGCGTGGAATCTGGGTTCCCGGCCGGGCTTCGATTTATCGACAGAGTTGAAATTCAGGTTTCAGCCTATATAATCTGGGCTTCCTTAGGGGAGTAGTCTTCTCCTGGTGAGAGAGCCTGTCAACATACTTAAGCCCTCAATGGTTTATGGCAGGTTCGTACCGCAAGTCGGTATTGGCAAGACCTAAGGCAATCGACAGTCCCTCAGGTGGGAGGCTGGCTTTTGCCTTATGTCATGATCAATCCCACCGGAGTTATATAATGGACGCATTCCTCGTCTCGACCATCACAGTCGCCCTGGCCGAAATCGGCGATAAAACCCAGCTCCTGTCCCTGTTTCTGACGACAAAGTTTCGTAATAAATGGGCCATCATTCTTGGCATACTGGTCGCGACCCTGCTTAATCACGCGGCGTCCGCCTGGCTGGGTGAATGGGTCGCTCAATACATGCAAAGCCGGACTGGCGGATGGGTGATCGGATGCAGTTTTATCGCACTGGGTTTGTGGTTGCTGATACCGGACAAAGATAACGGCGAAGAATCATCGCTGCATCAATACGGCGCCTTCGCCGCTTCAGCCGTACTTTTCTTCCTGGCCGAGATCGGCGACAAAACCCAGATCGCAACCGTTTTGCTGGGCGCCCAGTTCGAATCGGTTTTGCTGGTCACTGCCGGGACGACACTCGGTATGCTCATTGCTAACGTGCCCGTTGTTTTCGCCGGCGATTACCTGATGCAAAGAATACCCATGAACCTGACCCGTATCCTGGCCGCCCTGGCTTTTGTGGCGGTTGGTCTGGTTAAAATACCGTTTTAGGTGGCAACGGGCCGCGACACGGCGGCCGGTTCCGCGCAAAAGTCGTTGCAGATCGGAATTTATCTGTTGAAAAAGTTCAGCTACAGTCAGTGAATCGGATGACGAGAAATTTCAATATGGATTCGACCGCTAAACCCTGTAAAAAAACCTGGCCCATACTGGCCCACCTGGCGGTGCTCATTGCAGCGCCGTTCTGGGTGATGATCTGCGTATTCAGTTTCCTGTTATTCGCTAATCAGGCCGATCCCCCGCCAACCGTGTACCTGGTATTCGCGCTGTACTGGCTGGGACCCATCGCCACTCTGGTGATGCTGTTGATGTTGTGGCACGCGCTGATCAGGGGGCGTGGTGCGTTTGCTCAGCGCTTGTCATGGATTCTGATTGCCGTGCAGCTCATGGCCGGAGTGTTGCTTGGTATCGGCTAGGACGGAGCCATGGCGCCCGGTTTTACGTGCTGCCCGTCGCCACAGATTCGACGCCCGCGATCTGCTCCCCCGGTGAAACCGGGATTAAGTGCGTAATTTATGATGATTCGATCCGATATGATGGGGACAATATCGGCCGGTAGTCCTATAATTGGAACGTGAAAAAAGGATGTATCACAGGCATCCTGGCGAAAAATAACACCCGACAGATAAGAATAACCGGGCGGGAAGGCGACAACGAGCAGGTCATCTATCCGCCGGATCGTTATTTGAATTTTAATGGCTGGCCTGCTGGATATAAAAAGGATATTTATGCCCTTCCAATTGTTTTCCCTGGATGATATCCGAGACGCATTTATCAAACTGGTGGTTGTGGCGGTGGCGCCGCTGACGGCCAAGTTGCTCAATGATTATTATAACTGGCTGCATCTGGGCGCCATCAGTTATCTCGATCTTTCCATCGCAATCGTCGTCGGAGCGGTTTTTCTTCACGCCTATGGCAAAACAAGACAATCCGTGGGCTATGGCGCAACCCTGCTTTTGCTCGAATACCTCGTGATTACCTCGGCGCTGGCGTTTTTCTGGATCACCTCGAAAGTCGACAACCTGTATGCATATATCGACAGCCCAACCCTGCTCATCGTTGTAGACGAGGGTCTCGAAAATAAGGTATCGAAGAATCTCGATGCCGTGATCCGAATCGGCGGCGCCGAATTTGCCGTCGAGCTGGACGTCAGGAAAGAAAGCGTTACCGATACCTACATCGAAAATGCGGCTTTCAAAAACGGGTTCATCAAAGCGCTGGTGTATATCCATCAGAACGGCGATCAACTGGATGTCATGTCCAGAATTCCCCTGGTGGAACAGTATTTCAGGTTCAAGATCTACGAACTGGATACCGATATCGCATTCAGTCATTATGAAAAGAAAATGCATCGCTCGGTTCAGCGTGGTAATCAGCATGTATCGATCGGTGGCGGTTTCGATGTCGCCCGATTCAATTTTCAGATTGACGGCGGCAGTGTCGATATGAGCCCCGGTTTCAATGAAACCTCATCGAGCCTGCATAATAAAAAAGAAAACCTGAACAGCTACCGGCTTTCGATACTGGGCGGGTCCGACGGCGAACTGGAAGAGAACCTGAATATCGTGTCTTACCTGGCCGGCGGGGCTTACCTGGATTTCATCGGTTACGGCGATAAATACTGTGAATACGTGTTGCGAAGTGTCGATCTGCTCGGCGGTGAGGCATTCAACTTCAATAAGTTGCCGCCGGAATATATCGAAAAACTGGCGTCCTGTTACATCAGCGATTCCAGGTACGATGATCTTGTCCCGCTATATCTGAGCGTCTCTGACAAATACAGAGAAAACGTAAAATGGGTCATTGATCAAAAGCTCTCCTCGATTAACCTGGAAGAGCTGGGCAAACTACGACCTGTACTGGAAAAGGAACAGGCTTTTTTTGCCGACAGTATCGAGTTCATCAAGGTGATTACGAACTGTGGTGGATTATGGGAAGAGAATTATATCACCGCAAACGGTAACCTGGATGTGGCTCGTTATGAGACGAAGCTCGCCTGCCTTGCCAAAGGCACTTCCGAAATGGGAGACGCCTATCGAAACAATCATGATTTCATCGATGGTCTTGTCTACTACGTGTCCTACATGGATACGGGAACCTTTTCCGTTTACAGATATGCGGGTCTGATACCTTCACATGTCGGCTACATTGGCAACATCGGTGGCGACGTCAAGGAATATTGCAGCGAAACGCTTGAATACACACTGTTGTTCGATGCGCAGCGACAGTTCGGAAGATCCAGCCTGGATCTGGAAAAAGACGGTATCGGACCCATTAAAGACCTGGCCGCAAAAATCCTCGCCAAATCGGAGCAGGTGATCAATTCCATCGGGTGCCCGGGCGACCTGGATTCGATTATTGAGGATGCATTACAACAGCTGGTTTCCGGTGAGCTGGATTTCGTACTCGAATTTCTGGTCGAGATCGACAAGACGGAGGATATCGAGGATGCGGACTTAAACCTGTCGCCGGATCAGATCACCCGGATTGGCGATTATCTCAAGAAGCTGCGTAGTAATTTTGATTACAACGTCGACCATTTCAGGGTTCAGGAGCTGCTTGCCGAGAAAGATTATCTCGGGGTAATGACCGAGATGGTATCGCCCTTCATATCCGACGTCATGTCGGACGAGGAAAAAGAGAAATTCGTCGGCGATATGCTGGATTTGCTGGCACTGTTAAGGCTTGAAGGCACGGAATACGAATCGAAGGCAAAATACATAAAACAGTATCTTGCACGGGTATTCAGCCAGGCCAGTGATAAGTCGATCGATCCGGTGGTGGTGTTTGCGGTTGAAAAAGTCCTGACGCTGATGGATTTGCTGGATGAGGTCAGCGATTACAGCGATGTGTATCCAAACTTTTATATTGGTCGCGTCTCGGATATCGGCAAGCTGAGCAGGGGTAAACGCTGGGACGATATGAAACGCAGTGCCCAGGAGGCCTTGCTGGTGTACGAGGATGATCCGGTGTTCGAGCATTTTCTGGCCTTTGCCAATGAAAAACTGGGCAAGCTCGCGATCGCCAGGAGTTTGTACCAGCGTCTTGAAGGTAAAGCGGATACCGAGATCAGAACGGATTATTATCGGTATAAACTAGCCGGTTACGAACCCAAAGCCACTCAAAACATGTGCATGGTCATCAATGAGCATGTAATCACCCGTGAAGTCATTGACGATCTCAGGAATTATTACGCAGTCGACAATACCCAGGACCCGGATGTCGATTTTCTCTGGCTGGGTATTTCGTCCCTTGTCCAGGTGCTCAGTTACGAGGGCTATGTGTCGACGGATTACCTGGCCAATTACAGCGACACCGATTATCAGGGCTTCGTAGGAACCGATCCGCAAAACACCGCGGCCCGGCTGGATGGGATACTGGTCTACCTGTCCGACCGTTACCTGCAGTATGCCTACAATCAATTCATCGGCGCGAAACGGTCGGGAAGTATCAAGCCTCCGGAAACCGGTCGCCTAGCCTACCTGGTGAGGAAAATCGTCAAAATAAGTGACGACGACGATCACGATATCGAAATCAATGACACCTGTTTCTCAAAAGATGAAAAGGCCGTGTTGACGAGTTTTTTTAATATCTAGCAGAATTCTTACTCGGTTACGATCGCCATGACCCGCCGTGCACCTTGATCAGATTGCTTGTGGTGTGCTTTCGACGAATACTGAACAGCTGCTTGACGTCGGGGTCGTTGAGAAAGTTATCGCTATCTTGCGCTGATTCAAACTCAAGGATGACAATCCGTTCGGGTTTCCAGTCGCCTTCCAGTACTTCAGGTATGACACCCTCAACCAGATACCGGGCAGAATGTTTCTCAAGGTACGCAGGTATTTTCTCCACGTATTCCATGAAAGCAGGCAGATCCTTGATGGAAAAATCCAGTATTAAATAGGTTTTCATTAGTGTACGTCCGCATGCGTCAAAACAGCAGGGTAAAAGATAACAGAATTATTTTAAAAAACTTATCGCGGAATACCTGTGTCCCCTGCGGTGGGGTCCGGTGAAACTACCCACCCCCTGAGTGCGGAGACGGAATATAGCAGTGCGATGAAAAGCGTCACCGGCATGAGCACATTGTGCGGTTGTTCGAGGAAAAAAATACGCAGCTCGACAGGATAGAGAAATTCGAAAACCGCCCTGGATATCCAGAACACCGCCAGTACGGAGCAGACAACGAGTGATGCAAAGGGATACCGCAGGCTGGAAAAATACAGGGACAGAAACGCGAACGACAACAAAAATACGCAGATGGCGTAAGTGCCCATATAATAGAAATGATCACGTACATCTTGTGTCATGGCCGCTGCGACCGCGTTATCGTAACCCAGGGTCGGCATGAATATATGACCGATCCCAATCAATGCCGTAAACAGACCGCCGATGCACAAAGCACCACGTAACAGGCGTTCGCTGCCCATATTTTGTCTCCCATATTACAAATTGATGACCGTCACTGAAGTCAGTTACCCGGCCGTTATCTAAAATCAGTCAATCGTCTAATTTTGTGATGATGCTAACACCAGCCCTGTTTTTATTCAATTGTTAAGATGTTGATATTTCATGCAGGGTTGAATGCTCAGGTGATGTGTATTGCTCAGGACCACTATCAGTGCGATGCAGTTAACGGTTCTGGTGCTATTCTCTACGGCCCGCCAGACCGTAGCGGATTTATCCATAGCGTGTGTGCAAGATGTTGTAATTGGGCGACCTAGGAAAAATGGTAGTCCTATCATCCTGTGTAGACGGTTTTATTTTTTGTCAAAGTTTCGTGTGTTACGGCATGGGATCCTGCCTGCGTAGTAATGAAGAAGAGACCGTCTGGTCACGATTTGCTTAATCGAAAAAGATGAATGTAATGATTTATATGAAAGTGGTGATTCGAACATGTAAGTGAGTTTGGTATGGGTTCGGGACGGAGAACGGGGTGATGTGTTTTAAAAAACCGGTTGCTTGCAAACATAAAAATCCAGTCTGTTATTTTTATTGATTCGTTTCAGGCACACGTTAATTAATCACCTGCCTGGTTTCATGCTCAACGCTCGTCGGAATTCATGGTAGTGAGCTGGGAATATAAATAAGAAAATAATAATATTCTTATGTTTATCATTCTATTTTCAACGAGGTTACCATGTTAAAAAAATCACGCATCAGGGTTGTTGCCCTGGCTCTGCTGGCGTCTTCTCTTGTCTTTGTTGCGACCACACGTCCATCGCAGGCATTCTTTCTGGATCCTTTCGAGAATGTAGTCGAGAGTATGATGCAGTCCATGCTGGACACCATGCTCGCGCTTTCCGATGACATCGGTGTAATGGCCGATCGTATCCTGCTGATGGCGGATAATATTCTGATTATGGCGGATAAGATCGGTGAAATGAGTGACCGAATTGTCGCGACCGAGCAGCTCATGGCTGATCTTGTGCGAGACGTGACGGCGACACAGGGGCCTTCCACCTTGCTGCTTGCACCGGCAGAAGGCGATGTGCTTAGCCTGAGTACACCGATCACCGTCACCTTGTCGAATGGTGCTTCCAGTTATCTGCTGTACCTGTCGAATAGTCCCGATATGTCGAACGCCACCAATGCGCTGATACAGAATGGCGATACCGCATCCGCCTGGAGTCGAGCCACGAGTTATGCCTCCGGCAGTGAATTGTACGTCGCGGTTAAAGCGGTGAATGGTGATGTTATCGGTGCTCTGTCGAATACGGTCAAGGTTCAGCTCGTACCCTGATTCACCTGTCAGTAGTAGCAGGTCGCTACTGGTCCGCACAGGTATGATCAATGGCTATGTGGTTCAGTAGCGACCTCGACAGTTCAGGTGTATGAAGTCAACGGGCCGTCTCCCGGATGCTCATTGGCGTGTTAAATAAAGCCACCCGGGTGTGTGAATTGTCATGCTGCACTTTTAACTGGAAAGTCATGCGACTCGACGACGAGCCGCAATACCCATCAATCCGACCAGTCCCGAACCCAGCAACCAGATAGCACCCGGCACCGGCACCGGTGCAACACCGTTGATGTTATCCACGGTGCCGAAGGCCATGTAGATCAGGTTGCCGCCTGAATCGACTTCGCGAATCGCAAAGCTGGCATAATCGATATCGGACCAGGATGGTGGATTGACCGCGTAATCCATGTTCGAATAGAGCGAGCTGTCCAGCGAGGTGAGGAACAGGCCAAAACCGAGAGTGCCGTCCGCGCTTTCGCCGGTAACCTGCCAGGCGTCGACCGGGGTGCCGTTGGCAATGGTCGGGCTGTAGGTCTGATTGAGTAGATTGTCGAGAAAATTACTGTCCGAGAAAGCGTAGTCGTTGCGGACTGAAATACCGCTGGATGCCATGGAGAAACTGCCGCTGTTGTCGACCGTCAGTGTTCCGCCAATACCGCTACCCGGCGAAAAATCCCACCAGGTCTGGTTGGTCTGCACATCGATAAAACTCGCGTCTCCGGCATTATCACCGTAGCCGGTGTCGATGCTGACATTGTCACCGATACCCGCCGCCGTAAACAGGCCACCGCTGTTGGTGTAGATATAACTGATCGAACCGCTGAAATTGATGGTCGCCGCCTGGACGGACAGGGTGACCGACATCAGTGCCGATGTGAAGAGGATTGTTCGAAACGATGTATGAACCGACATAACAG
>CBDULQ010000156.1:0-9063 GCA_965368115.1 uncultured Gammaproteobacteria bacterium
GTCCAGCAGGGCACGCTGGCAATCGGCGGCGGAACCGCTCTGACAGGCCTGGCGTAAAGCTTTCAGTGACCGTGCAGGATCACCACTGTGGCGGAGCGCTTCTGTGTTCGGTTGTAGGCCTGAACGCCGCCGATGAGTCCACCACCAGGCCAGCAGGGTGAGTAACCAGGCCAGGGCAAACAGTGCTGTGAGCAATGGCCACAATCCGTTGCCGGCGCCACGGGTCGGGGCGTTCTCGGCGGCGGGCAGTGGCTTCGAAGTCGTGGTTTCGGCCGTTTCAGGGTGGGCGGATTGCGGTGCCGTCGCCGCAGGTGATGCTGTGGTAGCGCTGCCGCCGATCTGGATGTCCCGTGCCGCCAGGCGCAGGATTTCCCGTTGGCCGGTTTGCACATTCCACCAGGGAATCTCGATGGCGGGCAATGTGTAGTGTCCCGGTTGAGTGGGAATCAGTGCGACACTCTGTT
Source organism: uncultured Gammaproteobacteria bacterium (assembly GCA_965368115.1). Classification (GTDB taxonomy): domain Bacteria; phylum Pseudomonadota; class Gammaproteobacteria; order SZUA-229; family SZUA-229; genus CBDULQ01. Next base: position 465 of record CBDULQ010000156.1, read on the forward strand.
CCCGGATGCCGATCACGCCGCTGGATTTTTTCTCGTCATGCAGCCGCGGCGGCTCCGGATATTGCTTGAGGCCGGCGCTTGCCGTGCTGTTCAGCTCGGGCAGGCGAGCCGCCGGGATGCCATCGGCCAGCAGGCTGAGGCGGCGGGTGACCGGTTCGCCGACCTTGAAAACGGGCTGGCCGCCTTTGGCGTCGGGCCATTCTTCCACCAGTTGCAGTTCACGGGCGGGCAGCCAGTTGCTGGCATTAAAGGGGGCCGGAATGGCTTTGACCTGCACCTGTTGAGCAGAAGAACGTACCCGTTTGACTTCACCGCGCTGGCGAAACGGATCGAAGAACTGATTGCCGCCCGTGCCGCCTTTCAGCTGCATTTCGCCGAGCAGCGATTTGATGCGCAACTCGCCGGCCTGTTGTGGAAAGACCGCATAGCTACGCTCCAGCACCAGAAAGGTGGTGCCGTTGCGTTGTGAACGATACTGGCGATCGTCACCGAGTTTTTCGATGTCCGCATCGACGCCATCGACTTCAAGATCACCCATGCCGTATTGCAGAATGTTGCTGTTGCTGAACATGCGCACGGTGACGATCAGTTGTTGATTCACGTAAACCGATTTCGGTTCGATGTCGACTTCGATGGACTGGTCCGCAGGACGCGCGCCGTTGTTGTTGCCGGCCGGTTTGATGGTAAGGCGCAGGCTCGGACTCTGGTCCTTGCCGAAAGGCACTGCAGGAATGGTAATGATACCGGCCTGTTTCGGCATCACCGTGAGCGACCAGGTGACACTGCGTTGAAAGTCGCCGTTGATCACGCTGAAATTGCTGCTGCGACTTTGCGACAGGATATCGAAATCCTGTTCGAGCACGCTGAAGTCCGGGGCGCCGTCGACGCTGCCTTTTGCTTCGTATAACAGCTGCAGGGATTCGTTAAGTTGAAGGGTATCGCGGTCCGCATGCACACTGATGTCGGCCGCATACAAACTGCCACTGAACAGAAATAAACAAAAAATCAGATAGCGCATAACGCCTCCCGTGGATTACCATGCTTCATTTTCATGGTCCTGTTGCGCACGACGTTTGTATTGATATTCGAACTTGCGACGCAACAGACCGGATGGGTCATCGGGAATCTTGCGTAGCCATTGTTCCACTTTCTGCTGGGACACCGACTGTTGCTGCTCGCTATCGATGCCGCGGTTCTGTTGGTCTGTATCCTGATCATCGGCGCCCGATTCAGGCTGTTGCGCGGCGGCCTGTTGTTCTGCATCGCCCTGCTGGTCATCCTGCTGCTGTTGGTTTTGTTGCGCCGACTGATTCTGGCTTTGTTGATCGGCATCGGCCGGTGATGGTTGCTGATCCTGTTGTTCGCCCTGCTGTTGTGACGACGACTGTGGATTCTGAGCCTGCTCATTCGACTGTGGGTTCTGTTGATTGTTTTGCTGCGCGTTCTGTTGTTCGGAATTTGTGGAAGAGCCGGACGATTGTTGCTGCTGATCTTGCGGTTGATTCTGCTGCGATTGTTGTTGTTCCTGCTGTTGCTGCAGCCATTGTTCGATCTGTTGTTTGTTGAAGCGCGCGTCTTCATTATTCGGGTCTTTGTCGAGTGCCCTGTCGTAAGCCTGCAGCGCCTGTTCATATTGACCCATTTTCGCCAGTGCATTGCCGCGGTTGTAATCCGCATCCACCGAGTCCATGCCCTTGAGTGCATCGATCGATTGCTGGTAGTCGCCGGCGCGATAGTGTGCCGCGGATTTCCATTGCGGATCGTCGAACAGTTCGGCGGCCTGTTCCGGTTGTTGCTGTTGCAGTTTCTGCGCGGCGCGTTGATTGTCGTTCTGCCACAGGGCATTCCAGTCGAAGGCCTGTGCGCGTGGTGCGTAGGGCATGCAGATGAATGCCAGCAACACCAGGTAACCACGTCGAAACGCCAGTGCCGCCAGCGGGATGACCAGCAACAGTAGCCAGGGTCCCTGTTCGCGCCAGACATCGGATTTGAGTTCGGTCTGTTTCAGTGTGTCGTCCAGATCGTGGCCATCGACTCGTGCCGCAATGCCGCGGATATCCTGATCGTCGATGGTCATGGCGCGGTACACACCGCCACCGTTCAACGCGGCCTGACGCAATTGTTGGGGATTCTGTTTCGCAATGACGATGGCGCCGGAGCTGTCCTTGATGAAACCGCCGTTTGCCGCGGGTACGGGCGCGCCGTCGCGGCTACCGATACCGAGAATCGATACCGGGTAGCCGGCCCGGGCCGAATCGGTCAATGCGGCCAGGTATCGTTGGTCCACAGCATCGGTGATGAGCAGCACATTGCCGTCACGAATGCCCGCATGGGTAAACAGTTCGCGCGCCAGCGCCAGAGCGCGGTCCGGACGACTCCCCTGGGCCGGCATCATGCGGGTATCCAGGGTCGGTACCAGGCTGGCTATAGTGGCGGCATCGTCGGTGAGCGGTGTCACTGTAAACGCATCCGCGGCATAGACAATGAGACCGGTCTGGCCTTCGCGGCGCAGTTTCAGCAGGTCGGCAATCTTGAAGCGAGCGCGGGCCAGCCGGCTGGGTTTGATATCGGCGGCATCCATGGAGCGTGACAGGTCCAGTGCAATAATCAGGGCCGACTGTTTTTTGTAGACCGGTTGCGGCAGTTTCTGCCAGCTCGGACCGGCCAGTGCGATAATGGTGAGCACACCGCACAGGGCGAACACCAGCAGCGGCCAGCGTTGCTGGCCACCGGCATCGCCGATCAATAGATGGGGTAATAATTGTGTATCGATTACCGCCTGCCAGCTACGACTGAATAACCGTTGCCGCCACATCCAGAACAGCAGCAACAGCAACGGCAGCAGGGCCAGTAGCCAGCCGGGACGAATAAAATGAAAGCTGCTCAATGCGTTCATCGTGACCACCCCGCCAGGCGCAGCACGGTGATCAGCATGGCGAGCAACAATGCGATCGATAACGGCCAGTAGAACAGCGCGGTGACAGGCCGAAAACTTTGCGTGTCCTGTTCCACCGGTTCCAGTTCATCGAGTAGCTGATAAATCTTGCGCAGTTCTTCCGTGTCGCGGGCACGGAAATAACGACCGCCGGTGGTTTCGGCGATGGCGGTCAGGGTTTTTTCATCCAGGTCGGTGGACGGGTTGATGCGTTGTGCACCGAAGATGGAATAGCGCACCATTTCATCGGCGCCGATGCCGATGGTGTAAATTTTCAGGCCCTGTTCTGCGGCGACCTGCGCCGCCTGCAAGGGCTCTACTTCACCGGCGGTATTGGCGCCGTCGGTCATCAAAATTAATACGCGACTGGCCTGGTCCTGATCTTTCAGGCGTTTGACGGCCAGACCGATGGCATCGCCGATAGCGGTTTCCTTGCCGGCCAGGCCGATGGCGGCTTCCTGCAATAACAGATTTACCGTGTGCAGATCGAAAGTCAGCGGCGTTTGCATATAAGCCTGAGAACCGAACAGGATAAGACCGATCCGGTCGCCCTTGCGTTGCGCAATGAACTGTTCGGCGACATATTTCGCCGCACTGAGTCGGTTCACCTTATGCCCCTGAATGTTGAAATCGTCCATCTGCATGCTGCCGGACAGATCCACCGCCAGCATCAGGTCGCGACCACTGACCGGAATGTCGATACGTTCGCCTTCCCATTGCGGTCGGCTGGCCGCGACCACCAGAGCGATCCAGGCCAGTGCGGCGAGTAGTAACAGGCCGCGTCGCGCATTGAAGGCATGACCCTGTTCGACGCTGTCGGCAAAATCGTCCAGCATGGGTACGCGCAGAGCCGCATCGCGTAAACGGCCGGCGGGTTTCAATGTGTAACGCAGCAATAACGGCAGGGGAAGCAGGGCCAGTGCCCAGGGCCATTCCAGATGCATCATGATTCGGTCCTCGCAGGCAGTTGATCGATCCAGCTTCGAGTTGCCTGGATCAGCCGTTGCGTATCGACATCGGCCTGACGCTGGTAGGGTGCATACAACAGTAACTGCGCCAGTTCGGTGTCGAAGTGTTGTTGCGGGACCAGTTGGTTGAGTTGTTCGAGCCAGGCGTCGCCGGTGCTGGCGGCGGCCTGTTCGCGGGGCAGGTAACTGATGGCGACACGGCGCAACAACATTGAAATGCTTTGCACCAGTTGAAGTGCATCCGCCTGTTGGCGATGGGTGTCGATGATGCGATCCAGTTCGCGGCGTGCCAGTTGCGGCAGCGAGCGGCAACGCTGTCGTTTGCGCCACCAGGGTCGAATCACCAGCATGAACAGCAACACCAGCAACAGGCCGCCGAATAACAGCCACCAGCCCGGCGCCGGCGGCCACCAGGATACCGCGTCCGGTAGATGAATATCACGCAATTGCAGGTTGTCGGCTGCCGGGTTCATCAGCCGCTTACCCGTCCCAGTTCACTTTGCAGTTTGTACAACATGTCATCTTCGGTGCTGATGTCGATGAAATACACGCCCAGTTTCTGGCACTGCTGCTGCAGTGTCTGGCGATGTTGTGCGAAGCGCTGTTGATAACGCTGTCGATGTTGTTTGTCGCGGCTGTTGATGTCGAGTTCCCGTTTGCCGTCACTGACGCGATACAGGCCTGCCGGTGGCAGTTCCCGTTCCAGCGGATCGTTGATGAACAGCATCACCACGTCGTTATGGCGTTTCAGTTGCGCCAGGTGAGACTGCATGTCGTCGTGCATGTCGCGGAAATCGCTGAGCAGAAAAATCAGGCTGCCGGGGCGCGCTACTCGACGCAGACGTAACAGTGCACGCATGCCACTGCCCGGGTCTGCCTGTTGTTGCACGCCCTGTGTCCAGGCCGGATGTTCGGCCAGCTGTTGCAGAAAATGCAGTGTGGCGGACTGGCCCCGTTGTGGACGCAGTTCGTGATGCACCTGGTCGGAAAAAATCAGCCCGCCCAGTCGATCACTCTGTTGGGCCGTGGCCCAGGCCAGTAATCCGGCGATGCGGGCGGCGAGTACGGATTTGAAATAATTACGCGTACCGAAAAACATGTTGCGGCGAAAATCCACCCACAGCAGCACCGGGCGTTCGCGCTCTTCGCGAAACAGTTTGGTATGGGTGCGACCGGTGCGTGCAGTGACGCGCCAGTCGATGCTGCGAATGTCGTCGCCGGGCTGGTAAGGACGTGCCTCGTCGAATTCCATACCGCGACCGCGGAAGGCGGACACATACTGGCCGCTCATGCGTGCACGAATACGACTCGACTTCAGTGACAGGGTGCGGGCGTGACGATGCAGGTCGATCAGCGTCGTGACATCGACCCGGGTGACGTCATCGGCCGCGGGAAACTTGACTGCGCTCATCAGGGTACGGCGATGCGACTAATTAGTTCGTTGATGAAGCGATCCTTGCTGATGCCTTCGGCTTCCGCCTCGAAGCTGAGGATGATGCGATGGCGCAGCACGTCATGGGCCATGCTCTGGATGTCTTCCGGGGCAACATAATCGTGTCCACGTAGCCAGGCGTGTGCGCGTGCACAGCGGTCCAGGGCGATACTGGCGCGCGGACTGGCGCCGTACTGAATCCAGTTCGCCAGGTCGTCCCCGTAGGCGCCGGGGTTGCGCGTGGCCAGTACCAGTTGCAGCAGATAATCTTCCAGCGGTTCGGCCAGGTGCAGCTCAAGAATTTCGCGACGCGCATCGAACACGGTCTGCTGGGCCATTTCGTGATCCGGCCGCGGCGGTTCGCGCAAACCTTCGCGGGCTTCACCCCGGGTGAGCTGCAGGATCTGTTTTTCCGCCTGCGCATCCGGGTAGTCGATGAAGACATGCAGCAGGAAACGATCCAGTTGTGCTTCCGGTAAGGGATAGGTGCCTTCCTGCTCGATCGGGTTTTGTGTTGCCATCACCAGGAACAGGGGCGGCAGCGGATAGGTTTGCGAGCCGACACTGATCTGCCGTTCCGCCATGGCTTCCAGCAGGGCCGATTGAACCTTGGCCGGTGCGCGGTTGATTTCGTCGGCGAGGATCAGGTTATGGAACAGCGGTCCGCGTTGAAACACGAAGGAGCCGTCCTGGGGGCGGTAAATTTCGGTGCCGGTGAGATCGGCGGGCAACAGGTCCGGAGTGAACTGAACGCGTTGAAAATCGCCTTCGATGGCTTCGCTGAGCACCTTGATGGCGCGCGTCTTGGCAAGACCGGGCGCACCTTCCACCAGCAGGTGGCCGTCGGCGAGCAGTGCGATTAGCAGGCGATCGACCAGGACCTGCTGGCCGATGATCTGCTGCGATACATAGTCTCTCAGTTGCTGGATGGCATGTTGACTGGTCAAACTCTTACCTCTTCGTTTTTGGGACTCTATTCTAGGGCGCTGGAATCGGCAGGCCAAGGGCTCGAGCAGCACGGGTGTTAGCAAAGACCACGATCGGCTGGTGAAGTTTTGTGCAAACACGCTTTTTGTACTGTGATCCGCTGACTTGTGCCCGTGTCGGCCCTGTGGCACTCTGAAGCTGAGGCCGCGGTTGCCGGTTGAAAAATCCGATATTATTCAAAAATGATGAAACAGATCAGGCCGGGCCGGGTCGCAGAGTTAGTAGTTCAATGGAAAACAAGTCCATCAGCATCGATATCCTTCGCCACGGCGAGACCACCGCCGGTGCGAGTTTTGTCGGCATTACCGACGTTTCCCTGACCAAAACCGGCTGGGCACAGATGCAGAATGCGATTCCTGAAAATTACGGTTATGACGCGGTCATCAGTTCGCCGCTGAAACGCTGTGCGGATTTTGCTCGCGCGTTTTCCATTAAGCATGATATTCCACTGGTGATCGAAGACAATCTGCGCGAGATGGATTTCGGTGAATGGGAAGGTCTGAGCAGTGAAAAAGTCTGGGAGAATGATCAACAGGCATTGCTGGCGTTCTGGCAGGACCCGATCGAAAATCCACCCACCGGTGGCGAGAGCATCGTGACGTTTCATGCACGCGTGATGGCCAGCTTCGTCGATCTGCTCAATCGTTTCGAAAACAGACATTTATTGATGGTGACCCATGTCGGACCGATTCGCAGCATTCTGATCTGGCTGATGGATGCCTCTCTGCGTAACGCCAACCGGATCAATATTACCCAGGGTGGTGTCAGTCGGGTGCGCATCGCGTATGATGGCAAGGAATACTATCCGGTCATCGAATACATCAACCGTTAATCCCGCTTATTTTTTATCTCATCATGTACGACATTCATCAGGCCGATCTCAACAATGCTCAGCATGCAGCAGCAGTGCTGGCGTTATTGCAGCATTATGCACTTGATCCCATGGGCGGAGGCGAAGCCCTGGCGGATGATGTGGTGCAGCAGCTCATCCCGCGTCTGCAACAGCGCCAGGATGCGTTGATCGTGCTGGCTTTCGATGGTCCGCGTGGCATCGGTCTGGTGAACAGTTTCGAAGGCTTTTCCACTTTTAAGGCACGGCCGTTGCTGAATATTCATGATGTGGTGGTGCATGCGGACTATCGGGGACGTGGGCTATCCCGCCGGATGCTGGCCCATGTGGAGCAACTGGCCAGGCAACGCGGCTGCTGCAAGTTGACGCTGGAAGTTTTACAGGGTAACCAGGTTGCACAGGCCGCCTATCGTGCCTGCGGTTTCGGGCCTTATGAACTGGACCCGGCCATGGGGCAGGCTCTGTTCTGGCAGAAGCTGTTGTGATGCATCGTCTGTACTCATCAGTGCTGTTACTGCTCGTTTGTTCGATCTGTGTGACGCCGCTTCATGCGCAATCGATTCGTGTGCAGGATGATCGACAACACACGCTGACACTGGACGCCCCGGCACAGCGTATCGTCAGTCTGGCGCCACACATCACCGAATTGCTATTCGCGATCGGAGCCGGTGATCGGGTGGTGGGTACTGTGGACTATAGCGATTACCCGGCGGCGGCGAAAACCATCCCACGTATCGGCAGTTTTGCACGTTTTGATTTCGAAGCCATTGCGGCGCTTAAACCGGATCTGGTCATCGCCTGGTATTCCGGCAATCCGACGCAGCAGGTGGCTGGTATCGAACAACTGGGTATCCCGGTGTTTTTCAATGAACCGTCGAGGCTGGATGACATTGCCCTGAGTTTGCGTCGGTTTGGTGTGCTGACCGGACATGGCGAGGCAGCGGAATACAGTGCCCGGCATTTTGAAAGCGAGTTGCAGACACTGCGCGCAACTTATGGGCAGGCCTCGCCGTTGCGTGTGTTCTATGAGGTCTGGGATCAGCCGTTGATGACGATTAACGGTAAACACCTGATCTCCGATGTGATTCGTTTGTGCGGTGGCGTGAATATTTTCGCCGAACTGCCGGTGAAATCGCCGCGGGTGGATATCGAAGCGGTGATTGCGCGGCGACCGCAGGTCATTGTCGCGGGTATCGATGAGGGACGTACACACTGGCTGCCGCAATGGCGGCAGTGGGTCGACCTGCCTGCGGTTGCCGGCGGGCATCTTTATGCCATCGATCCGGACCTGATTACCCGCCATACACCACGTGTTCTTAAGGGTGCTCGCCAGCTGTGCGAGTATTTACAACAGGTGCGAGGAGGACAGGCGCAGGAAGGTGATTCAGCCAATTAACATTTTACCCGCCCGCCGATTTGGTTTAGTT
>CBDULQ010000157.1:0-9051 GCA_965368115.1 uncultured Gammaproteobacteria bacterium
GTGTCCAGCTCGATAGTATTTAGATTTTACAGTCACTAAACTTCAACGATTGAAGCACGAATCCATGGCGCGAGGTTCTCGTAGCTGCACTGATGTGACTCTAGCAGTCCAATTTAAAAGCGATGAGCCTCTCTGCCCTCTACTTTGAGCTTGAAGCCATTGAGGCGCAGGAAAATATCGGTGGTGAAAAAGGCAACGCGTTTGTTACCGTCGATGAAGGGATGGTTCATTATCAATGACTCGAACAGAGCCGAGGCCATTTCTACCAGGTCGTTGTAGTACCTAGTCCTGGGTCTGAATAAGGCACTTTCCAGTAAGCCCGGATCGCGAATGCCGGATTTCCCGCCAAAACGCTTGATCAGTGCCGTGTGTATTTCTAAAACTTCGTCGGTCGATAAAAATAAAACGCTGCGATTATTTGGTAAGTAAATGACCTAACTCGTCGTTTTCGTTCATGGAATCTTTCAGGTGTATCTGAACTTCCGGACGAACCCGGCGGCGCCTTACATATTCCCGAATTGCCTCGGTCAATACTCCGGATACGCTCTGATGGGATTCCCGGGCCAGCGCTTTTAGCTCCATCCAGGCGTCCTCATCGACCTTTGAACTGATTTTGATGTTTTGCATGTATCCAATCTGGTTGACAGGGTTTGATATGTCTATTTTTAAGGACACCCAGCTTAAAAAGTAGCCTGTTCGCCACTATAGATATTGGTAAATATCGATAATAATCAATATCTTACAATTCTTTCTTAATAAATAACTGTATTGCTCTGCCCCGGTTTAAGGGCCCTCTCATCCAATAGAATTATCATCTAATTGATGCTACTATTTAATCAATTAGATGATTTGTAGAGTGGGTTCATCGTGACAACACATCAGGAATTGTATGAGTCTCTGGGACTGTCTGAAGAGACAATGAACGACAAGGCTCGATTTATACAATTGACGCGTAAAGGCCTGTCCGGCGAGGTGGTAAGACGCGTCGCCAGGACGCTGGATAACAGGGAGGTGCTGATACGGGTGCTGGGTACAACATCCGGCAATTTAAATCGGTTCTATCGTCGTAAAACCATGGATGCCAATACGAGCGAAGAGTTACTCGACACGATACATATATACGGCGAAGCCTTGCGTGTTTTTGGCGATCTTGAATTAGCTAAAACCTGGATAAAGACCCCCTTACCCGCTCTGGCAGGTGAAGCACCGGAGGCTTTGTTTGACACCTTCAAGGGTCGGGAATGGGTGATGCAAACGCTGCGAAAAATTGAATACGGTGAGTTTGTTTAATGCGGCTGTACCGCATCGCACCCGAGCGTCACCTGGAAAACTACCAGGGTCTTGGGGCGAGTTATAAGGATGGCGCCAGGTGGAATCGCCCGGGACAACCGGTTTTGTACTTTGCGCTTTCACCCGCCACGGCGCTTCTGGAGATGGGTCATTATTTACCTTCCCCAAAACTGACGCCCCAAGACTACCGGCTGGGTATTTATGAACTACCCGATGATGTTCAACTTGAAACGGTCGATGAGCATATTCTGCCGGAAGACTGGGCCAAATACCCCTACCCGGATTCAACACAGATGCTCGGAGGTGATTGGCTTGAGAAAGCTAAAGCCCTGGTGTTATTAGTGCCCAGTGCTGCAGTACCCCAGGGACTGGAAAAGATTGCAGTCATTAATCCGCAGATTCGGGACGTCGACAAAATAAAACTTATTGAGTCTACTTCGAACTTATACAATGACCGACTGTTTGTCGGGATTTGATGGTGTTGGCACTTTGAGAGGAGCAAGATTTTGGCATCAGCTGAACCGGTTGCAACATTTCTCGTCCTTGCTGCTTTCGGATGCATTGTTCTTCCTGTTATCTGGTGTATTCTGGCGATCTTACAAAGAAGAATGGGATTTAGAAACTGGTGCTGGGCTTCGATAATTCTATCCACAACACCCGTACTTGGTTTTTTTGTATTATTTGTTGGTAAAGATTCTATATTTATTTCACCAAAAGTTGCAGTGATAACATTTTTTCTTACTCCGATAGTCAATGTTATTGGAATTGGTTTTGTTCTTGTGGCTATGCTTATCATCAGGTTTAGACGTAAACAGCACCAGTAATATCAATGGCCGATGTATTATAAAAAGCCATCATGTGTCTAACTATCGACTATGGGCGACATGATACTTCAGAGCGACTGCAGTAAATGCAGATCGATATCCGAATAAGTGATCACCTTGCCACCGTGCTTGCGGGCAAACTCATCGGCGGCCTGGCGCTCGGCAAACGATGCCAGTGCCGGTCCCATGGCGCCGCGACGGTCGCTGCCGGCCACATACCAGGCTTTGCGTGCATCGATAAAAGCGTCGTCCTCCGGGTGTTCCCAGCGGGTCCGTCCCATGTCATGCACATACACCGCTTCTACCTGGCTCGCGACATCCGGTTGCAGCACCCAGCTGAACAGATCAACTGTCGAGCAGAACATGCGGGCTTTTTCCTGATGTCGGGTAAAGGCTTCGCCTTTGGGTCCCGGGAAGCGGCTAATGACCATGCCGCATAAATGACATTCGTCACCAGACTCGATCGCAACCGGTGATCGCTCCCGCTGTTGGGGCTGATTCTGATCGCAGGCCGTCAGCAACAGGCCCAGGTACATTGAAATAAAAATCGTTTTAAACACAAACCGCATAGGGTTCCTCCAGTTACACCGTCCTTCGATGAAAACGCCACTGTGCCAGTAACAGGGGCACGACAATCCAGACCAGCAATACCAGCAACAGGGCCAGTGGCTGGAACATGGGGCCAACGGCCAGGTAATTCAGGCCGGTATAGGCGCGTGCGGCTTCGAACCCGGCCAGGTTGGCTAGCCTGAACACATCGGTTGGGTTAAGCAGCAACAGTACCGACAACCAGTCCCCTTCATGACCCTGCATCATCACCAGCAGGCCCAGCAGCAACAGATCGAATATCAACACGAACCAGAACCAGATGATCAGCGCCATACCGGCAGCGGTGGATTTTTCCGTTACCCAGGCACTGATCAGCTGGGCGATGGCCAGGAACACGCAGCCCAGCAACAACGACGATAAGATGAAAAAACCAAACGCAAGCCACAATTCATGGTCGCGCCATTCCCCGGTTTGCGCGGCAACCAGTACGGCAGTCACCAGAAAACCAAGCAGGGTCGCCGTTGCCATGATGGCCGCATGCCCCAGAAATTTGCCGAGCAGGATCTGGCTACGGGTAATCGGATAGGTCAGTAAGAGCAACAGTGTGCCCTGTTCGTCTTCGCCCACCAGGGTGTCGTAGGCCAGCATCAGGGCAATCAACGGAATGATAAAAATCGCCAGGCTCGCCAGACTGACAATGGTGGTGGATAAGGAAGCGACGCCCACTTCACCGGAGGCTGCGGTGCCGAAATACGCCAGCCCCAGTGAGAACAGCGCCAGCAACAGGGTGGTCGCGAGTATCCAGCGATTACGCAGGCCGTCGCGATATTCCTTGATCGCCACGGTTATGATGGTATTCATCAGGTCATCTCCTGCTGATTCGAGGGCCGGTTGAAGTAGGCGTACAAACCTTCAAGGCTCGGCTGTTCGACATCCAGGTTATCGACGCCCGGCACATTAACCAGCAGACGAATGGCGTCGAGTTTATTTTCCAGCGGACCATGCAGTTCAAGGTGATGACCGTTCGGGTTTCTCACCGAATAACCGAGCCGGTCGAGACCTTCGACGGGGAATGTCTCGGTTTGCAAATGCTCGCCCTGAACTCGAATCACCAGCGGTAGCTGTGCACGTTCGCGCAGTGCCTGCAGGCTACCCTGGGCGCAAATGCGACCACGGGCCATGATGATAGCGCGATCGATGTGCGCTTCGACACCGGGTAATACATGGGATGAAATCAGGATGGATACACCATCCGAACGCAGCTCATCGAGTAAACCGTAAAACTCGGCCGTCGCCTGGGGATCGAGACCGGCAGTGGGTTCATCCAGTAACAACAGGCGCGGATGCCCGAGCAACGCCTGGGCGAGACCGATACGTTGACGCATGCCTTTGGAATAGGTTTTGATGCGTCGGTCGGCGGCGTGACTCAAGCCCACCTGCTCCAGCAACCGGTCGATCGAGTTGATGTCCACATGCTTGAGACGGGCGAAATAACGTAACACTTCGCGACCCGAAAGCTGCTGATAAAAACTGACGTTTTCAGGCAGGTAACCGAGACTTTGTCGCAAGCGGTTACTATTACGACCACAGGGGTCTTCACCCATTACTCGAATGCGACCCTGGTCCGGTGCGATGAGTCCCAGCGCCAGTTTCATACTGGTGGTTTTGCCGGCACCGTTATGGCCCAGTATGCCCACCACCTCCCCGGCGGCCACATTGAACGAGGCGTCGTCAACGGCACGGACCGTGCCGAAGGTTTTGTTGACGCAGGAAAACTCCAGACCGGCGCTCATCGTTCACTCAGCTCCTTCAGGGACAACGGAAGATTGCTGGTGTCCGGTTTCAGCATCAGGGGATAACTGTCTTTCACTCCTTGCGGTTTGAATACCGGAAACTGGGTCTGCACCCAGCGCAGGGTTTCGATACTTGGGCTACTCATCAAGATCCGCGCCACAGGGTACTTCCATAATAATTTGTCCACGGCATCGTTGGGTTCGTAAGGTTTGTCGCCGATACCGTCCGCGTTAACGTCCCAGCCCAGGTAATCGCTCCAGAAATTACCCTGACCTTCCCATGACCATTCCTGTTCGCGGGTCGCCACGTATTTCACCTGCACGCGATTACCGATAAACGCGTTGTTATAGATTGCGTTGTTTTCCGAGCCGGCCGTAAGATGAATGCCGATGTCGGCATTTTCGAAACTGTTGTGATGAATGCGGTTGAACTGGGCGTTGTACACAAACAAGCCTTTACCATCGGCGCCGACGACGTCATCGCCGCCGGTCACGAAAGCTCGCCCCTTTTCGGTTTCGATAACCTGGTTGCCGGCAATCTCGCTGTGGACGATATAGTTCATTAAAATGCCGTAATTGCGATCTGCTTCGGAACGATTACCGATGACGGTCAGGTATTTCGATTGCATCAGCGCATAGCCGGTGCGGGTATTGCGCGTGACATTATCGATGACTTCGTTGTGGTAGGCATACATATAATGAATACCGTAACGCAGGTCGTACATCAGGTTACCCTGCAGCCGGTTATGGTTACTACTGTCGATATAGATACCGTCGCGTGTCCGGGTAATTTCATTGCCTTTTACCAGGGTCTGTTGCACGGCATAGAGATGAATACCGTTGCCGCGATCCTGTGAGCGGATTTCCGGGGTACCGTATATTGTATTGTCGATCACTCGGGCGCCGTAGCAGGCATCCAGCCAGATGCCAAAACCATTATGATCGAACCGGTTGTTTTCCAGGTGCAGGTTTTTTGCATTTTTCTCGGCGAAAATACCCGCATTCATGTCGGTCAGGTTCTTGCCCGAATTTTTAATCACCAGGCCTCTTATCGTGACATCCGGTGCACGCACGCGGATTACGTCGCCTTTATCCCCGGCATCGATAATTGCATCATGGTCAGCCACCAGACTGACAGGCTTATCGATAACGATATTTTCCCGATACACACCTGCAGGCAGGTGTAGCACGCTGCCGGGTGAGGCATTGTCGATACGTTGTTGCAGGGTTAAGGTCTCGGCGATCGCAAGGCCATCGCCACAGACGCCGAATATCATCAGTACAATGAACACCTGATGGCTAAACCGAGTCCATGCCGATACGCGTTCGTGGCGACTCATCAGTGATTCAGCCTGTTTCCGCTCTACACCGTTCATTCTGTTCGTATCCGCGATACAGCGCCCGGGCTATACCCATTGGTACAACCCGGGTGTGCTTATCGCCTCAGGCCTCCACCAGCATGCGACCGCGCATTTCCATATGCAACGCATGACAGAACCACTGGCAGTAATACCAATGAACGCCGGGTTTGTCGGCGATGAAGGTCACCGAAGACGTTTGCTGCGGACCGATTTCCATGGAGATGCCGTGATTGATCAGGGTAAAGCCATGGGTCAGGTCTTCGATCTGGTCGAGGTTGGTCACCACCACGGTCACCTCGTCACCTTTCTTGACCTTGAACTCGGTCATGCCGAAGTTCGGCGCCACCGACCACATGTAAACCCTGACCTTGTTACCGTCACGAATGACCTTGAGGTCGCCCTCGGGGTTGACGCCATCCTTTTTCGCCATGGCGACGGTTTCGGCAAAATACGGGTCATCCCGATCCCAGATTTTCTTGGTGCGTATTTTACTTCGGTGCACCAGTATACAATCGTGTGGCTCGGCGAATGCGGGGCCGTCATGCACCAGTTTCATTTCGTCGCCTGAAATATCGATCAGCTGGTCGTTCTCGGCGCGTAACGGGCCTACCGGCAGGAAGCGGTCTTTGGAAAATTTACACAAAGACACCAGCCATTTGCCGTCGGCTTCGCTGGTTTCGCCCATGCTGCTGTGGTTGTGACCGGGCTGGTAATGCACATCCAGTTTCTGGCGCAGGTAATTCACCTTCTTGCCCTGGTAGGCCTTGATGGCGTCGTCGATATTCCACTTGGCGATCTGGCTGTCGATGAACAGGGTGGTATAGGCGTTGCCGCGGTTGTCGAACGCGGTATGCAAGGGGCCGAGGCCCAGTTCCGGTTCCGCGATCACCACATCACGTTCTTCTTTCAACTTGCCGCCGAACCAGTCATCCAGTTTACTGATGGAAATCACCGTGCAGGTGGGCGACAACTTGCCGTTGGCCACGAAGTATTTGCCGTTCGGCGCCATGTTGATGCCATGGGGGCTTTTCGGCGTAGGAATATACGCGGTGAGTTTGGAGCCGTGACGACCGTCCACTACCGGTACTTTGGAGTCGCCCAGGGTTTTGAACTTACCCTGTTTGACCGCCGCTTCAATCCGCGGGATGTTGAATACGACCACCCAGTCACGTTCGTTACGCATGGTATCGGAGGCCAGGAAGCCTTCTTCGCTGTTGTAACAGGTGGAAGCGGCGTACTTGCCGGTATAATCGGCGTCGGTATTATCCAGGTTACCGTCGACAATGACCTGCCAGGCCACTTCCATGGTATCCGCATCGATGGCATTGAACATGGTGTAATACTTTTCGTTATTGTCCATGTCGCTGCCGTCATTGGGATGAGGCATACGAAATTCCGCATTGCAGAACACATATTTCGTGCGTGGCATTTTCTGCGGGCGCAAGCCGTGTATCGCCTGTACGTTGGGAATTTCCACGATCTTGTCGGTCTTCATGACGTCGCAGCGAATACGTGCCACACGCGTGTTGGCCTTGTCGTTGATAAACACGTATTTACCGTCATAGGTGCCGTTGGTGAAGCTCATATGCGGATGGTGGGTATCGCCATTGAGCGGTGCGTTTTCACCGAGGACGCGTTTCGATTCATTCGTCAGCCCGTGTCCGGTGGCGCCGCAATAATTGAATACCGGAATACGCATCAGCTCGCGCATGGAGGGCACGCCGAGTATACGTACTTCGCCGGACTGGCCGCCGCTCCAGAAACCGTAATATTCATCCAGTTCGCCGGGGCCCACATGGGGACTGGCACCTTTATCTTTCGATGCCGCGTATGCAGGACTGCTCATGGCGGTCAGTCCTGTGCCCACGGTCATACTCGCCGCACTGGCGAACGCGGCATGACTTAAAAAGCTGCGCCTTGACTCGTCGGTATTTTTTTCTCTCTCACTCATGGTTACATCCTCCATTTCTGGTTTTTATGGACACCCGATTTCCTCACGGAATGAATACGGGTTTTATTGTTTATCGGGCCGAGTGTTTAATTCACCCGGTACCACGGGAATGGAAGACAAGCCGCTTGCCGAACCGTCTTCCGTTTGCCGGCTATTGCTGCTAATGGCAACGGCCTGTTCATATTTCTTGCGCTTCTTGATCAGGGGTGGACACTTGTGGTCATCCCAGTAGGTCACCTGGCAATCCATGCAGAAATGACATTCATCCAGATTGATTTCGCCGGTGTGGTAAATCGCCTGAATTTCGCACTCATTGGCGCATATCTGGCAGGGCCGACCGCATTCACGATGACGCCGCAACCAGTTGGTCAGACGAAACTTGCCGGGCACCGCCAGTGCTGCACCCAGTGGACACAGGTATTTGCAATAGAACTTGGTATTGAAGATGGAAATCACCAGCAGGCCGCCGGCATACAGCAGAAACGGCCATTCCCGATCGAAGCGCAAGGTAATGGCGGTTTTGAACGGCTCGATTTCCGCATAACGTTCCGCTTCCGCCAGTGATTGCAGGGATATACCGAACAGCACCAGCAGGATGATGTACTTGATGCCCCATAAGCGATCATGCACGATCTGCGGCAAATTGAACTGGGGCACATTGTATTTATGCGCCAGTTGACCAATGAGTTTTTGCAGGGCGCCGAACGGGCATAACCAGCCGCAATACACGCCGCGCCCCCACAGTAGTAACGAAGCGGCAACGAATACCCAGAGAATGAACATGGTCGGATCGATGAGGAACGTTTCCCAGCTAAAGTCACGCATCACCGAATTGGTAAAGGTCAGCACGTTGACTACTGACAACTGACCGAGTAAATACCAGCCGATAAAGAACAGGGTGTAGAGTAAAAAGCCGGTACGCAGGTAGGTCATCAGCTTCGGAATGCGCACCAGGTAATCCTGGAACATCATGATGAAGGTCAGCAGGCCCAGACCGAGTACCAGCACGGCGATCTGGAATTTGCGTTCTTGCCATACCGAAACCCAGATAGGCTCGCCCTCTTTTGCCTCGCTCACAATGGGGGCTTCGAAGCGTTCAACATAGGCATCGGGTATCTCATAACTGGACGCGAAACTGGTAAATACACTTTTCAGCGGTCCGGTCTGGCGTTTCACCAGCAGCTCCAGGCTCCACGCGGTACCCGGGTCGAATTTATGCGTTTCGCGAACGATGAAAATACCCATTTCGTCCATGGTCGGCATGCCGTCCGCATACACATCGT
>CBDULQ010000158.1:0-9026 GCA_965368115.1 uncultured Gammaproteobacteria bacterium
ATGGTTGCAGGACATCTCGACCACATTGTCACCTGGCCAGCCGGTGTATGTGATACTGTATGCGTCAGCCATTATATTTTTCTGCTTCTTCTACACGGCGTTGGTGTTCAACTCCCGGGAGACTGCAGATAACCTGAAGAAATCCGGTGCATTTATCCCCGGAATTCGCCCAGGCGAGCAAACTGCCAAGTATATTGACGGTGTGATGACCCGGTTGACCCTGGTTGGCGCACTGTATATCACTGCGGTCTGCCTGCTGCCCGAATTCCTGATTCTGTACTGGAATGTGCCTTTTTACTTCGGTGGCACGTCATTGCTGATTATTGTGGTTGTGGTGATGGATTTCATGGCCCAGATGCAGTCGCATATGATGTCCCAGCAGTACGAGGGCTTGATGAAAAAGGCGAATTTCAAGGGTCTGGGCAAGAAATAGGCCCGGATTCGGATATTTTTAAGCGAGAGCAGTCATGAAAGTTCGTG
The DNA here is from genome assembly GCA_965368115.1 of uncultured Gammaproteobacteria bacterium. Classification (GTDB taxonomy): domain Bacteria; phylum Pseudomonadota; class Gammaproteobacteria; order SZUA-229; family SZUA-229; genus CBDULQ01. Next base: position 481 of record CBDULQ010000158.1, read on the forward strand.
CATCAGTAAAGAAAATCTGCAGAAACTGTAAGATTATCAAGAGAAACGGCGTTGTCCGGGTGATCTGTACCGATCCCCGCCATAAGCAGCGTCAAGGTTGATTTGACAGCGTTAAATCGTTAAAATGCCGCGCTTTGCGCGATTCTGGAGACAGATTGAATGGCCCGTATTGCAGGTATTAACGTACCGGATCAGAAGCATGCCGTTATAGGTCTGACCTATATCTACGGTATCGGCCGTACCCGGGCACAAGGTATTTGTGCCGCAGCAGGTATCGAGCCCACTACCAAGATCCGCGAGTTAAGTGAAGAACAACTGGAGACTTTACGTACTGAAGTCGGCAAGTTCACCGTTGAAGGTGACCTGCGTCGTGAAGTGTCCATGAGTATCAAGCGTTTGATGGATCTGGGTTGCTACCGTGGTATCCGCCATCGTCGTAGTCTGCCTCTGCGCGGACAACGTACCCGCACAAACGCGCGTACACGTAAGGGCCCGCGTCGCCCGATACGTAAATAATCGACCGTAAATAGACGGTCGTATTAAGACGATTTCTCAGGATAAATTGAGTTATGGCTAAACCAGCAGCATCTTCTAAGAAGAAAGTTAAACGTTCGGTAACCGACGGCGTTGCGCATATCTATGCATCGTTCAACAACACCATCGTGACCATTTCGGATCGCCAGGGCAACACCCTGTCATGGGCGACTGCCGGTGGTTCAGGTTTTCGCGGTTCCCGTAAGAGCACGCCGTTTGCAGCCCAGGTTGCGGCAGAGCGCGCAGGCACCCGTGCCAAAGATTATGGTGTGAAAAACCTGGAAGTAATGGTTAAGGGTCCAGGTCCCGGTCGTGAGTCTGCGGTTCGCGCATTAAATAACGCAGGTTTCAAGATCACCAACATCAGTGATGTAACCCCTATTCCACATAACGGTTGTCGCCCTCCCAAGCGACGCCGCGTGTAATACCGGAGTATTATTGTGGCTCGATATATTGGTCCAAAATGCAAATTAAGTCGTCGCGAAGGCGTCGATCTTGAGCTGAAATCCGGCCTGCGTGCCCTGGATACCAAGTGCAAGCTGGAAACTGCACCTGGCCAGCACGGCGCTCGTCGCGGTCGTCTGAGTGATTACGGTCTGCAGCTGCGTGAAAAGCAGAAACTGCGTCGTATCTACGGCGTGCTGGAGCGTCAGTTCAGTAACTATTACAAACAGGCCGCCGGCACCAAAGGCTCTACAGGTGAGAACCTGCTGCAGCTGCTGGAACGTCGTCTGGATAACGTGGTTTATCGCAGTGGCTTTGGCTCTACCCGTGCCGAAGCACGTCAGCTGGTTAGCCACAAGGCGATCCTGGTGAATGATCAGGTTGTTAACATCCCGTCATTCCTGGTCAGCCCGGAAGACAAGATTTCGATTCGCGAAAAAGCGAAGAAGCAGACCCGTATCGCCGATTCAATGAATCTGGCTAAACAGCGCGGTATTGCTGACTGGATCAGTCTGGATGAAGGCAAGATGGAAGCCACTTTTAAATCTATACCGGAGCGTAGTGATCTGCCAGCAGATATCAACGAATCACTGGTTGTAGAATTGTACTCTAAGTAAAGGATACCTTTGCGAATGTCAGGCACATCAGACGAATTACTTACACCCCGCAATATCGACGTACACGCGTATACCGCCAATCATGCCAAGGTTACTCTGGAGCCTCTTGAGCGTGGTTTTGGCCACACACTGGGTAATGCGCTGCGTCGAATCCTGCTGTCATCCATCGAGGGTGCAGCCATCGTAGAAGCTGAGATCGAAGGCGTACTGCACGAATACAGCTCAATCGAAGGTGTACAGGAAGATGTTCTGGAAATCCTGCTTAACCTGAAGGGCGTTGCCATTCAGATGACCAGTCGGGATGACGCCACCCTGAGCCTGAAGAAGAAAGGTCCGGGACCGGTAACCGCCGGCGATATCAGTGTCGACCACGATGTGGAAATTGTTAATCCGGATCACGTTATTGCCCATATTACCGGCAATGTCGAACTGAACATGAGCCTGAAAGTAGCCAAGGGTCGTGGTTATCAGCCAGCTTCAGTGCGTAAGTCGGAGGCTGACAGCGCCAACATCGGTGGCCTGAGCATCGATGCTTCTTTCAGCCCGATCCGTCGTGTTGCTTATAACGTAGAAAGTGCTCGCGTAGAACAGCGCACTAACCTGGACAAGCTGATCCTGGACATCGAAACCAACGGTACCGTCGATCCGGAAGAAACTATCCGTACCGCGGCGACCATTCTGCAGCAGCAGTTGTCTGCTTTCGTCAACCTGCAGAGCATCGAAGAAGCCGAAGCGGAATCCGAAGAAGCGGAAATCGATCCGATTCTGCTGCGTCCGGTGGACGATCTGGAGCTGACCGTACGTTCAGCCAACTGTCTGAAAGCGGAAAACATTTATTATATTGGTGATCTGATTCAGCGCACCGAAGTCGAGCTGCTGAAAACACCAAACCTGGGTAAGAAGTCTCTGACCGAGATCAAGGACGTGCTGGCCTCCCATGGCCTGTCACTGGGTGTACGCCTGGAAAACTGGCCGCCCGCATCGATCCGGGACAAAGAAGCAAGTTAATCGCATCGTAGCCGAGTGCTGCGTTAATTAAGGTAAACGAACATGCGTCATCGTAAATCAGGCCGTCAGTTAAATCGCAACAGTAGCCATCGTCAGGCAATGTTCCAGAACATGGCCAATTCACTGTTCCGTCACGAAGTCATCAAGACCACCTTGCCCAAGGCCAAGGAGCTGCGTCGTGTTGCTGAACCGCTGATCACCCTGGCCAAGGAAGACAGCGTTTCCAAGCGTCGTCTGGCATTCGCCCGCCTGCGCGACAAGGAAATGGTCGGTAAGCTGTTTGCCGAACTGGGGCCGCGTTACAAGAACCGTCCTGGCGGCTACCTGCGTATCATGAAGTGCGGTTTCCGTGCCGGTGATGCTGCGCCCATGGCTTATGTGGAACTGGTCGATCGTCCGGAGCCCAGCAGCGAAGCTGTTGACGCCGAATAAATCGAGCTCACAAAGAAACACTGAAAAAGCCGGCTTAATGCCGGCTTTTTTATTGGCTTCGAGTCTGTAAGTCGATATCGATCAGCAAGCGGCCTTCGAACCAGGTATCGATATCGAGACGGTTATCCTGAATTCTCGGTTCGAAGCCGGGCTGGGTCCGGGGCGAAATGTGGTCCACCCTGAGAAGCTGTGGAGGATAATGAATCTGCAGGCTGATTCGGAACGGATAGTAACCGTCGAGGAATTTTCGATGATAGGGGCCGGTGGAAATACGGTAGCGCCCGTTGCCCAGTGATTTGAGGTTGGCCACTTCAGCGCGAATACACAGTTCCGCATGCTCACCTACATCTTCCAGGTTGACGGTCTGGCGGTCGACATGGGCGCTGCCGATATGTGCGGTGCGGGTGACGGTCAGGTTTCTCAGTTTCCGGTAGGAATACACCACTGTAGTACGCCCCACGGGATCAAGCTGACGATAGCACTGGCGCAGTTCCACCCAGCCGTTGTTGAGGCTGGCCGGGGAAATGAACAGCTCACTGTTGGAATGCAGCACCCGACGATCGCTGATCGGTTGCAGAAAAGTGAGCTGGCCCTCGTTGACCTGGCGTGCGTCCGGTTGCTCACTATCGTCGTTGAGCCAGTCCAGCGCCTGTTGCGAAAATTCAGCCTGCGCTGTCAGCGGCAGGCTGAGCAGGATTACCAGTAGTCGACCAACATACATTGGGCCGAGCCTATTGGGTGATCTCCAGGCTGAACACCTGGCCCATGGTATCGCTGATCTGATTCTTGCTCAGGTGTTCGTCCATATTGTCATCGGTCCAGTAGAGGCAGGTCATCCGGTACACATCCGGCTGTTTTTCCGACTGCAGATACATGACCGTCGCGTAACCGATCAGGCGGGCGTAGTCATTGCTCACCAGGCTGGCGTACATCACCGAGCGTGAAGAAAAGCGAAATTCCTTGGAGAGCTTGGTGATGTGGAAATGATCCGGCTGGATGACCCGCTCTTCATCCTTAAGCGTGCGCACTTCGAATTCACACCAGGGGTAGTACTGGTCGATCTGGTTTCGCTCAGTCACCATTTTGCCGTACTGGATCAGCGCACGAGCCTGTCCGGCAGGAATGGTAATGTCCTGATTGAGTATCAATGAAGAACCCACCGGGATCTTGTAGTAGGGCGAATCGTATTTGTGGATCTCAGGCTGGGCGCAGGCGCTCAGCAGCAGTATCGGGGCTAACAGGGCGAGGGTTTTCATTCCGAAACTCCATTTTGGGGTTTTCATCGACACTTTGACCGCTACAGTCACAGCGGGTTTTACCCCGCCATCAGGAATGTGCTTTTATCCCGCCTTCTTGCGTGGCTTGCGGTGTTTGTCGAGAATCTTTTTCAGATACTGGCCAGTGAAAGATTTTTTGCTGGCCGCCACCTGTTCCGGCGTGCCCTCGGCGATGATCTCGCCGCCACCGGCGCCACCTTCAGGACCCAGATCGATAATCCAGCCTGCGGTTTCGATGATATCCAGATTGCGCCCGATCACCACGATGGTATTGCCGTTATCGCGCAATCGCAGCAGCACCTGGAGCAACTGCTCCACGTCGTGGAAATGCAGGCCGGTGGTGGGCTCGTCAAGGATGTAGATGGTGCGTCCGGTATCGCGTTTCGAGAGCTCCCGAGCCAGCTTGATACGCTGTGCTTCGCCGCCGGATAGGGTCGTGGCGCGCTGGCCCAGGGTGATGTAGGACAGGCCTACATCCATCAGTGTCTGAAGTTTTTTACTGACCACCGGAATGGCGCTGAAGAAGTCCGTGGCTTCCTCGATGGTCATTTCCAGTACCTCATGGATATTCTTGCCCTTGTACTGGATATCCAGTGTTTCCCGATTGTAGCGCTTGCCCTTACAGACGTCGCAGGGGACGTAGATGTCGGGCAGGAAGTGCATCTCCACCTTGATCACGCCATCGCCCTGGCAGGCCTCACAGCGGCCGCCCTTGACGTTGAAACTGAAGCGCCCCGGTTTATAGCCGCGGGAACGCGCCTCCTGGGTACCGGAAAAGAGCTCGCGAATCGGCGTGAACAGACCCGTGTAGGTGGCGGGATTGGAACGCGGTGTACGGCCGATGGGGGCCTGGTCGATGTCCACGACCTTGTCGAAATGCGCCAGTCCCTCGTGACCGGTATGCGGTGCGGCCGATTCGGAACTGCCGTTGATTTCCCGCGCCAGCAGGCGGTACAGGGTATCGTTGACCAGTGTCGACTTGCCCGAGCCGGATACACCGGTCACACAGGTGAACAGTCCCACCGGGAATGCCGCATCCACCTGTTTCAGGTTGTTGCCCGTGGCACCCAGTACCTTGAACACTTCCCCCGGATGCGGTGTGCGTTCCGCAGGAACGGCAATCTCCAGGGCGCCGGACAGGTAACGGCCGGTGAGCGACTGGCGGTTTTTCATGATCTGCGCAGGGGTGCCCTGGGCCACCACTTCACCACCGTGTACGCCGGCCCCTGGGCCGATATCAATGATGTGGTCGGCACTGAGGATGGCGTCCTCGTCGTGCTCCACCACGATCACCGTATTGCCGATGTCGCGCAGGTGAGTCAGGGTGTCGATGAGCCGGTCGTTGTCACGCTGATGCAGGCCGATGGAGGGCTCGTCGAGGATGTACATGACCCCGACCAGGCCGGCGCCGATCTGGCTGGCCAGGCGGATACGCTGGGCTTCACCGCCTGACAGGGTATCGGAACTGCGCTCCAGCGACAGGTAGTTGAGGCCCACATTGACCAGGAATTGCAGGCGGGCGGAGATTTCCTTGACGATCTTGTCGGCGATCTCGCCTTTTTTACCGGTCAGTTTCAGGTTGTCGAAGAATTGGTAGCAGCCGGAGATGGGCAGGGCGACGATGTCCGGCAGGGCCTTATCCGCCACAAACACGTGGCGGGCGCCCCGATTGAGTCGTGTGCCCTCGCAACTGGGGCAATGCTGGCTGGCGAAATACTTGGTCATTTCCTCGCGCACTGCGCTGGATTCGGTTTCCCGGAAGCGGCGCTGCATGTTGGGAATGATGCCTTCGAAAGGATGCACCCGGGTCTTGTACTGGCCGCGGCTGCTCGGGTATTTGAAATCGATTTCTTCGTCGCCGCTACCGAACAGGATGACCTGCTGGATGTCGTCGGGCAGTTCCATGAACGGTGTGTCCAGGTCGAACTTGTAGTGCTTGGCCAGGCATTGCAGCATGCCGTAATACCAGGCATTGCGCCGGTCCCAGCCGCGTACAGCGCCGCCGGGCAGGCTCAGGCTGGGATTGCTGACCACTCGCAGCGGATCGATGAACTGGATCTGGCCCAGGCCGTCGCATTCCGGGCAGGCCCCCGCCGGGTTGTTGAACGAGAACAGACGCGGTTCCAGCTCGTTGAGGCTGTAGCCGCAGGTAGGGCAGGCGAAACGCGATGAGAAAATCAGTTCCTCTTTATCCGCATCGTCGATATAAGCCACCCGGGCAACCCCGTCGGTCATGTTGATGGCCGTTTCGAACGACTCCGCCAGGCGCAGGCCCAGGTCATCGCGCACCTTGAAGCGATCCACGATCACTTCGATGGTGTGCTTGTAGTTCTTTTCCAGTTGCGGCGCTTCGTCCAGCTCGTACACCTTGCCGTCGATGCGCGCGCGCAGAAAGCCCTGGCGCTTCAGGTCGTCGAGCAGGCTTTCGTACTCACCCTTGCGGTCCTGGATCACCGGCGCCAGCAGCATCAGCTTGGTGCCCTCCGGCAGAGCCAGCACATGGTCCACCATCTGCGAGATGGTTTGTGCCTCCAGCGGGATGTCGTGGTCAGGACAGCGCGGCGTGCCGGCGCGAGCAAACAGCAGACGCAGGTAGTCGTAAATCTCGGTCACCGTGCCCACGGTAGAACGTGGATTGTGGGAGGTGGTTTTCTGTTCGATGGAAATGGCCGGCGACAGGCCTTCGATATGGTCGATGTCCGGCTTCTCCATCATCGACAGGAACTGGCGCGCATAGGCGGACAGGGATTCGACATAGCGGCGCTGGCCTTCGGCGAATATGGTATCGAAGGCGAGCGAGGACTTGCCGGAACCGGATAGCCCGGTGATGACAATCAGCTTGTCACGGGGCATGTCGATATTGATGTTCTTCAGATTATGGGTGCGGGCGCCGCGGATCTGGATTTCATGCATCATGGCGGAATGAATACTGCGCTGTGGGAGAAACGATAAAGCATAACCAATGCAGTCCGGGTTGGCTATCCGCATTTAATTCGATGGGAACTGGTCGCGCATTTTAAGGACCAAAAAAGCGCGGCAAAGCGGGGCGCTAAATTTATCCCGGCTTAATGCAGGGCCTGGATTCAGGTAGAATGCCCCGATTTGACTGTGAGTGACTCAATGCCCGTCGACGAACGCTGGAGCGAACAGGAAAAACAGGCCGGCCATGGGCTGGCGCTGATCTATGCGGTACGCATGCTGGGCCTGTTCATGATTCTGCCGGTGTTCACCGTCTACGCCGAGACCCTTGGTGATTCCACGCCCATGCTGGCGGGCATCGCGCTGGGTATCTACGGCCTCACCCAGGGTCTGCTGCAGATTCCCTTCGGTATGCTGTCCGATCGTTTCGGCCGTAAGCCGGTGATCACCGTCGGGTTGCTGATTTTTGCCGTCGGTAGCCTGATCGCCGCCATGTCCGACAGTATTTACGGCATTATCCTCGGCCGTGCCCTGCAGGGTAGCGGTGCCATCGCAGCAGCCCTGATGGCGCTGGCGGCGGATCTGTCCCGGGAAGAGCACCGGCTCAAGATGATGGGCTTCATCGGTGTCAGTATCGGTTTTGCCTTTGCCATCGCCATGGTGCTGGGGCCGATGCTGAATCGCTATATCGGCATGTCCGGTCTGTTCACCTTCACTGCGCTGCTGGCTTTACTGGCGATCCTGATTCTCTATCTCAAGGTGCCCAATCCCGGCGCCAGTGTATTCCATCGCGATACCCAGGCGGCACCCACCGAACTGCGTTATGTGCTGGCGGACAGCCAGCTGCTACGCCTGGACTATGGCATCTTCGTTTTGCATTCGGTGCTCATGGCGACGTTTGTCGCGCTGCCGCTGATGCTGGAACAGAAAGCCGGCCTGCCGGTGGATCATCACTGGTGGATTTACCTGCCCGTGTTCCTGCTGGCGGTGGCGATGATGGTGCCGTTCATCATCCGCGCCGAGAAAAAACGACGCATGAAGCAGGTCTTCGTCGGCGCCATTGCCGCACTGATGCTGGCTGAGCTGGCATTGTACGAACGCGCCGACTCCGCCTGGTATGTGGCGGCGGTGCTGGTGGTGTTCTTCACCGCCTTCAACCTGCTGGAGGCCAGCCTGCCATCATTGATCGCCAAGATGGCCCCGGCCGACCGCAAGGGTACCGCCATGGGGGTGTACTCCAGCAGCCAGTTCCTGGGCGCCTTCGCCGGCGGCTGGGTTGGGGGCGCCGCTTATCAGCGCTGGGGTGGCGAAGGGG
>CBDULQ010000159.1:0-8982 GCA_965368115.1 uncultured Gammaproteobacteria bacterium
GTGTCACGGGTGCTTACAGAAGGTATTCGTGACAAGGATACGCTGGCGCGACTTGGCGGAGACGAGTTCGCCATACTACTGCGTGACGTGGAACAACCGGAAACTTTGCAGATCGCGGAAAATATTCGCGCTGGCCTGGATGAATGTAACTTCCGTTACAAGGGGCAGAGTTATTCGGTGCATGGCAGTCTGGGTATCGCGATGATGGATATCGACAATATGACCTCCGGCGATGTGCTGGCCAATGCGGATATCGCTTGTCATATCGCGAAGCGCAGTGGTCGTAACCAGACGCATCTTTACGAGGCCAGTAGTGATGAAAAGAATATCATGGGTACCGAGCTAGGTTGGTCGAAACGCCTGCGCGACGCCATGCTCAACAATCATTTCGTGCTGCATTATCAGCCTATTCTGGACATGAATTATATCGATCTGAATAATTTGCCGCCGGAAGACGGATCGGTATGGCGCAAGTATATTCTCAATAAAGACAACCCGATGCATTTCGAACTGTTGTTACGCATGCATGATGAAAATGGGGAACTGATTTATCCTGAGTCGTTTATTCCCACCGCGGAGCGATTCAATTTGATGCATGATGTGGATATGTGGGTGCTCAATGCGGCGCTGGCCAAGATGTCCGAGATCAGTGTGCATCATCCGAATGTGCATTTCTCCATCAATCTGTCCGGCCATACCATCAACATGCCGGACAGCCTGCAGAAAATCAGTGGTTTGATCAGGGAACACGATGTGGATCCCACATCATTGATTTTTGAAATCACCGAGTCGTACGCCATTGCAAATTTCGCATCGGCAACGGTGTTTATCGAAGCCATGAAGGCGCTGGGTTGTCGCTTTTCGCTGGATGATTTCGGTTCCGGTTTCTGTTCCTTCTCGCAGCTTAAATGTCTGCCGGCTGATTTCGTCAAGATCGACGGCCAGTTCGTCAAAGGCATGGCGCGAGGTTCCATCGACCGGGCTATCGTAACCGCCATGAACGATGTGGCTCATTCACTGGGACGTTACACGGTTGCCGAGTATGTGGAGAGTCCGGAGATCGTCCGCTTGCTGAAAATTTGCGGTGTCGATCGCGTGCAGGGTAATTATATTTCCGTGCCGCTGGACAGTATCTGCGAAGTCAAATCCTGATCGAATCAGCGCATCACACGGCCGCTGTCGATGTCGATGATGCGAGTCGGTTTGTCGAGTGCGCCTACATTCCCCGCTAATTCAAAATCTATCTCGTCGTCGAAATAGCGATGCAGCATCAGGTGGCTGCGCGCGGGGGGGAGTCCGGCGGGGTTGGCGCTGGTGGATACGATCGGACGGTCGATCACTTCGCACAGTTGTCGGGCCGGTGGATGGCGGGTCACACGTACCGCAACCCGGTCATGATTGCCGCTGATCCAGGCCGGTGTCAACGATGATCTGGGCACCAGCCAGGTGGTCGGTTCCGGAGTATTTCGAATGGTATCGATGTGCTGTTCACCAAGCTGTGTGAACGGCATTAACTGTTGAACATTGCTGGCCAGTAAAATCAGGCCCTTGTGTACCGGGCGTTGTTTGATGTCGAGCAGACGCTGTACTGCTATCGGGTCGAGGGGATCGCAGCCAAGGCCGAATACGGCTTCGGTAGGATAGGCGATGATGCCGCCCTGGTAAAAAACCGAACTGGCCTGGCGCAGTTGAAAGGGTGTGGTCACTTTTTCTTGCTGGCGGCTTTTTTCTTCGCCGTTTTCTTTTTCGCAGCGGATTTCTTTTTAGCGGTTTTCTTCTTCGCGGTCTTTTTCTTGGCGGCAGCTTTCTTCTTGGGCGCAGCCGCTTTTTTCCTGGCGACTTTCTTTTTCTTGCCTTTGCGTTCCGGCGCGGCTGCCAGTAACTGTTGACACTCTTCCAGCGTCAGTTGTTTGGGGTCCTTGTCCTTGGGAATCTTGGCGTTCTTGTTGCCGTCGGTGACGTAAGGGCCGTAACGACCGTTCAGTACTTCGATGTCATGTTCTTCGAAAGACTTGATGTACTTGTTGGCTTCGAATTCTTTTTTCTCGCGCACCAGTTCCATGGCGGTGTCGAAGTCGATGTTGTAGGGGTCGACGCCGCGGTCCTGGTATTCCTTGCGAATCGATACGAAGGTGTTGTCGTATTTGACGTAGGGGCCGAAGCGTCCGGTATTGGTGGTGACTTCCTCGCCTTCCGGGGTGTAGCCCAGATGGCGCGGCAACACGAACAGCTCGAACACGTTGTCCATGTTGATTTCGGCCATTTTCTGGCCGGGTTTCAAACTGGCGAAACGGGGTTTTTCATCGTCGTCCTTGTCGCCGATCTGTGCAAAGGCGCCCCAGGGTCCCATGCGTACGGTAATCGGTTTACCGGATTCCGGATCGGTGCCGATAAAGCGGGATTGTGCTACGTCGGCGCGGCTGACGTTTTCGTCCTTGTCGTCGACCAGTTCCTTGAACGGTTTCCAGAACGAACGCATCAACGGCACCCAGTCTTCTTCGCCACGGGAAATGGAGTCCAGTTCGTCTTCCATTTTCGCAGTGAAATCATAATCCACATACTGGGTGAAATGCTGGGTCAGGAACATGTTGACGATGCGACCGATATCGGTCGGTGTGAAACGACGATTTTCCAGTTCCACATAACCGCGATTCTGCAGTGTGGAAATAATGCTGGCGTAAGTCGATGGGCGACCGATACCGTATTCTTCCAGTGCCTTGACCAGGCTGGCTTCAGTGTAACGCGGTGGCGGTTCGGTGAAGTGCTGGTCGCAGTGAATTTCGTTGAGCTTGATCTGTTCGCCTTCTTCCATCGGCGGCAGGATGTTTTCTTTTTCTTCGTCACTATCTTCAGTATCGTCCTTGCCTTCCATGTAAACGGCCATGAAACCGGGGTGTTTAATGGTCGAGCCGTTGGCACGGAACTGATTGCCGTCACCGCATTGCAGGTCCACGGCGACCGTATCCAGAGTGGCATGGATCATCTGGCAGGCCACGGTGCGCTTCCAGATCAGTTCATAAAGTTTGAACTGATCCGGCGATAGATGACTTTTGATCTGTTCCGGCGTATGCGTCACCGAGGTAGGACGAATCGCTTCGTGTGCTTCCTGGGCATTCTTGGATTTGGTTTTGAAAACGCGAATCTCTTCCGGCAGGTTGTCCTTGCCGTAGCGCTGTTCGATCAATTCGCGAATTTCCGCCAGGGCATCCTGTGCCAGGGTCAGCGAGTCGGTACGCATGTAGGTGATCAGGCCGACGGTTTCGCCACCGATGTCGATGCCTTCATACAACTGTTGCGCGGTGCGCATGGTGCGTTGCGCCGAGAAGCGTAATTTGCGCGAGGCTTCCTGTTGCATGGTGGAGGTGGTAAACGGTGCTGCCGGGTTGCGTTTGCGTTGTTTCTTCTCGATGTTGGCAACGGTGAGGATGCCGTTGGCCGCGGAGTTCAGTGTCTGTTGTACTTCGGTCGCAGTTTCTTCATTGGTGAAGCTGAACTGTTCGACCTTTTCGTTCCTGTACAGGCGAAGCTTGGCGTTGATGGCTTTGCTGTCTTTTTCCGCTTCCGCTTCGATGGTCCAGTATTCCTGGGCTTCGAAGTTTTCGATCTCTTCTTCGCGCTCGACGATCATGCGCAATGCGGGACTTTGTACGCGACCGGCGGACAGTCCGCGCTGGACTTTCTTCCACAGTAATGGCGACAGGTTGAAACCGACCAGGTAATCCAGCGCTCGCCGCGCCTGTTGCGCATTGATCATGTCCATGGAGAGCTGGCGCGGATGTTCGATGGCTTCCTGAATGGCGCGTTTGGTGATTTCGTTGAACACCACCCGTTTCACGTCCTTGCCCTCCAGGTCGCCTTCGTCTTTCAGCAGCTCGTAGAGGTGCCAGGAAATGGCTTCTCCTTCGCGGTCAAGGTCAGTCGCGAGATAGAGGGTGTCGGCTTTTTTCAATGCCTTGCGGATAGCATCGACGTGTTTTTCGTTTTTTTCGATGAGCTGGTATTTCATCGAGAAGTCGCCATCGGTGTCCACCGCGCCTTCTTTGGGCACCAGATCGCGGACATGACCATAAGAGGCCATGACTTCGTAATCCTTACCCAGATATTTTTTAATGGTTTTGGATTTGGCGGGTGACTCTACAATGACAAGGTTTGTACTCATAGACCAGGTGTATTGGTTTTTTCTTTTTAATGCATATAGCTTACTAATTGATCAAATACCAAACTTTCCATCCAGGCGTAAGCGTTTTCTTCACCGGGATGGCTATACAGCACGATCATGGCGACCCATTTCAGCTGTTCGATATCCAGTTCTACATCGAGCGCCAGAATGCTGTCCAGGATCAGTTCGCGAGTGGTTGGCGTCAGGATGCCGGATTCTTCCAGATAAATCAGGAAGCCGCGGCACTCCTTGTCCAGGATCATCTGCTCCAGGTCGCTGTATATGCGCACCGAATCGCTGCGCTGATCGCGTACATTCGTTTCCAGTTGAATATCGGCCAGGTCTTCCAGCCAGTCAAATGCACGCAGAATTTCATGCTGCGGGAAACCCAGTTCTTCAAGTCGGTTTACGATGATGTCGCGCTCGGGGTCGATATTAGGTTCTTCGCCAATGATGTTTTCAAACAGGTACATCAATACATCTACAACGTTTTGTTTCATTCGCTCTCTCTCAGGCGCTGGATCGGCTGCGACTATAAAGTCCTTTCTGTGATACGACGTGCCCCTGCAATTCCAGAATGAGTAACATGGAGGCAATTTCGGCAGCGGATAGTTTACTGCGACTGGCCAGTTCGTCGATGCTGACTGGCTCATATTCCATGCAATCCAGCAGGGTTATATAAGCGGGATCAAGGTCGGTTTCGACCTCGCTCGCTGAATTCTGGGCGCTAGTATGGCTTGAAGAAGACAGATTTACCAGAGGTAACAGTTCTTCCAGGATATCGCCGGCGGTTTCCACCAGCTTGGCGCCCTGGCGAATCAGTGCATGGCAGCCGCGTGCCAGCGGGTTGTGTATGGAGCCGGGGATGGCGAATACCTCGCGACCCTGTTCCATGGCGTGGCGGGCCGTGATCAGCGAGCCGCTGCTGGTGGCCGCTTCCACCACCAGGGTGCCGATACTCAGGCCGCTGATGATGCGATTGCGGCGCGGGAACAGCCCCTTGTGTGGTTCGGTGCCGATCGGCGACTCGCTGACGATGCAGCCCTGTTCGGCGATGCTCTGCGCCAGTGCGGTATTGCTGGAGGGATAAATCTTGTTCAGCCCGTTGGCGACCACCGCAACGGTGCCGGCGATGCCGCGTAAGGCACCCTGGTGGCAGGCGCTGTCCAGACCCCGAGCCAGGCCGCTGGTGATGGTGAGCCCGGCGGCGGACAGGTGCTCGGCAAACTCTTCCGCATTCCGCCGACCCACCGCGGTCGGGGTACGGCTGCCGACCATGGCCAGTTGCGGCTGCAGCAGATAGTCCGGATCACCGATGCCGTACAGCAGATAAGGTGGATCGGCAATGTTGTTCAACAGATGCGGATAGCCGGGCTGGTCATGGCCAATGATGAAGTGGCGCGGGCGGTCGAGCCAGGCCAGGTCGCGCTCGACGCCGCTGTCGTGATTGTCGCGGATACGTTGAATGGCCTCGTCGCCGAGTTCGAACTCGGCCAGTTCGGCACGCGGCGCAGCCCGTACCGCAGCCGCCGAACCGTAATGATTCAGCAGTGGGTACAGGGTGGTCGGGTTTAGATTGCTACGATGTAAGGCTAGCCGGTCGGGCAGATCATCCATGCCGCGAGCTTAGCGCGGATTTTCAACTAAGTCATTCCTTCTGATGACACGGGTGGACTCGACGATCAGGCCGTAGCTGACACGGTCGAAGACCTTGAAGATGATCATCAGGCCGCTACGCTCATTAGGCAGGGTGACCATCAGTTTTTCCGCTTCACCGCGGGGTAGCTGCTTGCGCGCCAGGTAGCGGTCGCGGGCTTCGCCGCCCTTGTAGTAGGTGGCCAGTACATGGCCGACATCAATACCGTCTTCGCTGCCCCGATTGATGACCACGATCTGATAACTGGCGACGCTGGAAATGGCATCGAACAGGGAAATGATCTGGCCTTGAACTTCCTCTCGGGGCAGTTTGGGATAGAACAGATAATTGATTTCCGAGGCATCGGTATCCATCAGCATGTCACCCACCAGCACTTCACGGTTGCTGTCGGTGATGGTGGCGGTGGCCGGGTTGCCGTAACGATCGATGCGAGCTTCACCGGCATAAATCACTTCGTAACCCAGTACTTCGCCGGTCTCGGGGTCGCGGAATGCTTCTCCGCGACGATAGATGCCATAGCGTACCCGGTCCTTGTTCAGTTCTCCGCGGATGTAGATGCGGTTGTCGGCACCCAGGATCAGGTGTGCTTCGTCGCTGGATACAATATAAGGGGCCTCGTCGATCTGTTCCTTGGTCACGACATTCGGTCGCGACAGGAACTGGCGAATGGCATCGCTGGGAATGGTGGGAATCTGAGCCTGCAGCGAGGTACGTCGGGCCTGCGGGATCAGTTTGGTGATCTTCAATCCGTCCGCGGTTTTATCCGGGGTTTCGATGCGCACGACTTCGGAACCATCGGCGGCGCGGCTGAGTTGGATTTGCGGGCGACCGTCCACATATATAAGAGTCAGGACGTCGCCGGGATAAATCAGGTGCGGATTCTGTACCTGGGGATTACGGTACCAGATCTCCGGCCAGTACCAGGGATCGTGCAGGAACATGGCTGCGATGTCCCAGAGCGTATCGCCTTTTTTCACGATATACTGTCGCGGATAATCGGCCTTGATACGAATGTTTTCCACCGGCACAGGTTCCGCTTCCATGGCGGCGGCAGGTGCAGGGGCAGCGGTCTCGGCCGGTTGAGCGGTTGATGAATCGGCCCACGGAGAGGAGGCAGTCTGATTCTCGGCATCGCTGTCGGAAGATGACCAGGGCATTAAGGAGCAGGCGGATGTTATGATTGTCGTGCCTAAGATCAGCACGGGGAGCTTGACTAGGGTCCCGATAGCTCTGATTTCCAAGGTGTTTTCCCCATTATTTATCCGTGGTTTTCAAGAGTTTAGCTGATAAACTTGAATTAATGAAGTAAGTTTGTCGACTATCCCGCTTCGAAATTGAGCATTAAATAGGTTTTTTATGGCGTTACTCGAAATTCTACATTTTCCGGATGAGCGTCTGCGTACCCAAGCCACTCCGGTGGAGGACGTGAACGACGAGGTCCGTCAACTGGTGGATGACATGTTCGAGACCATGTATGACGCGCCCGGTATTGGTCTGGCCGCCACCCAGATCAACGTGCATAAACGTATCATTGTTATAGACGTCTCGCAGGAAAGAAATCAACCACTGGTGTTGATTAATCCACAAATCATCGAAAAAGACGGTGTCGAAGAACGTGAAGAAGGCTGCCTGTCGGTGCCCGGTGTGTACGAAACCGTGCAGCGCGCAGACCATATCAAAGTGAAGGCACTGGATCGAGACGGCCAGGAATTCGAGCTGGAAACCGGCGAATTGCTGGCGGTCTGTATCCAGCATGAAATCGATCATCTGGACGGCAAGCTGTTCGTGGATTACCTGTCCTCGCTGAAACGGCAGCGCATCAAGAAAAAGCTCGAAAAAAGCAAGAAAGCCGCGGTGCTCTAGTGACCAGCCCCTTACGTATTATTTTTGCCGGCACGCCGGATTTTTCGGTGCCGCCGCTGCAGGCGCTGATCGATTCCGAACACCAGGTGATTGCCGTTTACACCCAGCCTGATCGCCCCGCCGGTCGTGGCCGCAAGCTGACCCCCAGCCCGGTCAAGCAACTGGCCATGCAGCACGATATCCCGGTCTACCAGCCCCCGTCCCTGAAGTCGGAAGACGAGCAACAAGTGTTCGCTGACCTCGATGCGGACCTGATGGTGGTGGTGGCCTACGGTCTGCTGCTGCCGAAAGCCGTACTCGACGCGCCGCGTCTGGGCTGTATCAACATTCATGCTTCGCTGCTGCCACGCTGGCGCGGTGCTGCACCGATTCAGCGCGCCATTCTGGCCGGTGATTCGGAAACCGGTATCACCATCATGCAGATGGACGTGGGCCTGGATACCGGCGACATGCTGTATAAAAAAGCCTGTCCCATCGCAGCCGAGGATACCGGTTCCAGTCTGCATGACCGCCTGTCTCTGCTGGGTGCCGAGGCGCTGATGGATATTCTGCCGGCGGTTGCTGCAGGTACTGCGCAGGGTGAAGTGCAGGACGATGCACTGGCGAATTACGCGGCCAAGCTGAACAAGGCGGAAAGCCGCATCGACTGGTCAGCATCGGCGCAACAGATCGCCAACCAGGTGCGTGCCTTCAATGCCTGGCCGGTGGCGCAAACCACCCTGGATCGCAACGGCGAACAGCAGGTGTTACGCATCTGGAATGCGTTCGTCGAGGATGCGGCCACCGGTGCCGAACCCGGGCACGTGTTGAGTTGTGATAAAACCGGTATCCGCGTCGCCACTGGCGATGGTGTGCTCTGCCTGACTCGGGTACAGCTGCCCGGCGGCAAGCCGATGGCGGTGCAGGATTTCGTCAATGCCCACGATCTCAGCGGCCTGCAACTGGGCGTGACCTGAACCCATGGCGGCTTCGACAGACGCGCGTCGCGTTGCGGTGCAGGTACTGCAGGCGGTGCTGGATCGTGGTGAGTCCCTGAGCCAGGCATTGCCGGAACATACCCAGGCCCTCGATACGCAGAACCGGGCTTTCGTGCAAATGCTGGTGTACGGGGTGTGTCGCTGGTATCCGCGCCTGCAGATTCTGCTCGATCAACTCCTCAAGAAACCCTTCAAGGCCAAAGACAGCGATGTGCGCATCGGTCTGTTGCTGGCGCTCTACCAGTTGCTGGATACCCGCGTTCCTGACTATGCCTCGGTGGATGCCGCGGTGAAACTGGTGAAAAAGAAAAAAGCCTGGGCGGCCG
>CBDULQ010000160.1:0-8938 GCA_965368115.1 uncultured Gammaproteobacteria bacterium
GGCGAATACGTACTTCGATTCCGCTCATGACTGATGCCCCCGATTCAGCCGCCCGTTCAACAGATAGAGAATCATCAGCACCACAAAGGAGAACACCAGCATACCGGCCGCGAGAATATGCGCCTGGTCATATTCCAGGGTTTCCACATGATCGTAGATAGCCACCGACAGCACCTTGGTCTCACCGGGAATATTGCCACCAATCATCAGCACCACACCAAACTCACCAATGGTATGCGCAAAACACAACACGGCCGCGGTTAGAAAACCACTGCGCGACAGAGGCAGAATCACCGACACGAAACGATCCCAGGGTGACGCTCTCAAGGTGGCGGCAACTTCCATCGGCCGTTGCCCCAGCGACTCGAATGTATTCTGCAAAGGCTGCACGACGAAAGGCAATGAATAGAGCACCGAAGCGATCACCAGTCCGGCAAAGGTAAAGGGTAAAGTCCCCAGCCCTATGGCCTGGGTGAACTCACCGATCGGACCTTTTGGCCCCAGCATCAGCAACAGATAAAAGCCGAGCACGGTCGGTGGCAACACCAGCGGCAGCGCAACCACGGCGGCCAGCATCTGTTTATACCAGGCCTGACTACGCGCCAGCCACCAGGCGATGGGTGTACCCAGCACCAGTAGAATCAGCGTAGTCAGTGCGGCCAGTTTGAGTGTCAGCCATACCGGTTGCCAGTCAATCATGATAAAAGATGTCTCCGGAACATTCTGTTAAGAGGCGAGGCTTTATTCCAGCCCGTAACCGTAATCAAGAATAACTTTGTGCGCTGTATCGCTGCGCAAAAATGCCATGAACGCCTGTGCTGCGGGATTCGCTTCACCTTTCTTCAGCAATACGGCAGCCTGGGCAATCGGTGCGTAGTGATCATCCGGTACCACCCATTCCGTACCCTGTTTGTCTTTCCAGGCCCTGACCTGCGAATAGGCCACAAAACCCAGCTGTGCGTTGCCGGTCGCAACAAACTGAAAAGCCTGGGCAATGGAATCACCACGTACCAGTTTGGGCGCAACCTGAGGATATACCCCCATGTGTTTGAGCACCTGTTCTGCCGCCAGCCCATAGGGTGCAGTCTTCGGGTTGGCCATCGCCAGCCGACTGAATTTTGCAGCCGCCAGATAAGTCTTCGCGTCGTCGAACAGATCAGGTGTCGCACTCCACAACACCAGTTTGCCAAGCGCATACGTAAAACGCGAACCGGGCACGGCCAGGCCTTCTTTTTCTGCTTTCATCGGGCGCCTGGTATCCGCCGCGAGGAACACTTCAAATGGCGCACCGTTTTCGATCTGCGAATACAGTTTTCCAGTAGAACCAAAACTGATCACCGCCTCATGACCGGTGGCTTTTTTGAATAGCGGCTGCAGTTCTCGAGCCACATCGGTGAAATTAGCCGCCACCGCCACCTTGACCTGATCGGCATACAGCGGTGTTATATTTAACGATATAAACATCGATACGATGACGGATAAAAATCTAAAGCGGTTCATACAACTTCTCCATTCAGCAAAATCATTAATCAGTTCACCCCGAGAATGACGTGTGAGGCCTTGATCAGAGCGCACACTTTTTTTCCGGGTTGAAATTCTTCGGCGCAGGCACTGTCTTCAGTGATCACCGCCGCCAGTGTCTTACCGCCATCCAGTTCGATAACCGCCTCGCTATTCACCTTACCGTGACGTAACTCGCGCACTGTGCCGCACAAACGATTGCGAGCGCTGCTCATACAGTGTTGATCTTCCGGAACCAGGATGATGAACGAGGCCTTGATCAGGGCGTATACTTCACTGCCCAGGGCAAGCCCCAGTTGCTCGACACTCTCGGTGGTGATCACCGCGGTCAGTCGTTCACGATCGTTGATCGCCATACTCACCTCCGAGTTGACCGGCCCCAGGTTGATCATGTCGACCCGACCCTGGAACTGGTTGCGTGCACTGGTGCGCATACTCAATCTCCTGATGACCTGTTGAAAACGATCCAGGTCTCCCAGATTACGGCTCATGCCATCGAGAAAACGCTGGTATTCCTCCTGAATCAGTTTGAAACTGCTGATGACTTCACGCCCCTGTTCGGTCAGCTGTGTACCGCCGCCATGAGAACCGCCGGCAGACTTGCTGACCAGCGGCGCATCCCACATGTTGTTCATTTCGTCGATGGCATCCCAGGCCGAGCGATAACTGATGGACAACTCACGCGCCGCCGCCGAAATCGAACCACTGCGATCAATCGCTTCCAGCAATTCGATACGTCGACCGCTGATGTCACCACCGGCACTGCCGGACAGACTCAGCTGGCCGGTGATAAATCTGGATTGTTCAGTCACGATCGAGCTCCCCGATTCACGTTATGCAACTTTATTGCATAACGGTAGGCAATAAAACACACTTTTGGCTCTGCAATGCGCATGCCATAAGAATTAATTCATAAATTACAATGACTTAAGTTTTTTCAGGGTGTAGGAATCGTCACATTAATCCGTCATCGACCGGATATTTTGTTACATGTCGGACAACTTCAGAGTGTCGGAGGAGCGACCAGCACGTCATTCCCGCGTAAGCGGGAACCCGGTGACGATGACGCATATAACCATCAATTACCGAGGATAACCGCCTGCGTGGGCATGACATCAATTCGGCTTTTGAATACCCGGAAGAGGTCCCCTTTTCATCCGGCTGAGACAATAACAGCCGTTCAGACATGCCCGGTATTTTTTAGAATTAAGCCGCAACGCCCCTTGCCCATTGCGCAAACCCGGTTGCGCACTCAAAACAGACGGTTGTATGCAATACTGATCAGGGTCTTATCGTAGTCGTAGTTATCGACGCTGGATTCATTGTCCATGTACTGAATGCGTCCGCGCAACTTGCTGTAACGGTCCAGGCGATACTCCGCATCCAGACGTAAACGCCAGCGATCGTCCTGGCGATCCTGACTCAATGTGGCCGGATAATCACTGGTGCGATAACTCAAATCCGTCACCAGGTCCCAGTTTGCATTCCAGCGATAGCTGTATTTTCCACCCAGGTTATGACGGGTCGGCGAGTAACTGGCTTCATAGCCCGACAGGATCAAATCTTCCCGGTCATTCAGTTCCAGTTCGTAATACAGTTGCCAGTTGTAATCCTGCTCATAAAAACGCAGGCTCGCACCCAGTTTCTGACGCCAGCCCTGCAGGTAATCGTACAGGCTGTTGTCGCTGTTGATATCTTCATAACGGTACTGCAATTGTAAGCGGGTTCCCGAAGCGAGCGTTTGCCGCGCCCGTAATTCCAGCTTGTAAATCGTCTGGAAATCCTGCTCGGCATAATTGCTTTTACTCATGCTAAGTGAACTACGCGTATCCCAGCCCCAAAGCTGTTGTTCGCGTCGCATGCCGATCACATACAGGTATTCGTCGTAGGAATCGGTATCGAAAAAATCGATATTGAAAAAACTGAATTCAGCCAGCCAGCCCTGTTTACGGCGCCCGGACACCAGCACGTCGGCCATTGCAAAAACATCATAGTACTGATCGGCGACACCCTGTGTCGCTTCTGCAGGTGCTGCAGTGATGTTATCGTCATAGCCGAAACTGGCGCTCAGAAACCCGGTCCAGGGCCGCTTACCTCGCTGTAACACCGCCAGCTTGTTCTCTGCCATGGCGCGCAGTTTTTCATCGGAACTCGACGTGACGACACGTTGAAAATAATCATCCGCCTGTTGAAAATCACCCTGTTTCTGGGCAATCAGACCCAGGTTAAATTCCGCCAGGTCTTTCATGCGCGGTTCGCGGGCCACAATCAAAAAATAATGCCGTGCCCCCTCGTACTCGCCGAGCTTGAAATAACTGCTACCCAGGTTGTAGTACAGGGCAACACTGCTCGTACCCTGCTTGCGTGCGGACTCGAAATATCGCGCCGCGGTACTGTAATCGCCGCTACGGAACAGTTCACTACCACGTGCAAAGTCGCTTGCGGCATCCGCCCATACATTCACCGGAATGATCATCCCGGTTAAAAAGACGGCCAGCCCTATGGCCCGGATCATGTGCATATTCTTTCTCTCAGACAAACGAACAGACCAGATTCGTCCGAACCTGGTCTGTTCTGCGCAAACTTATGCTATTGCTTAGTTCGGACCACCCGGTCCATTACCGTTCTGTTGTTGCTGCTGTTGCGATTCGGCATCATCCAGTTGCTGCTGATGTTCCTGCATCTGTTCCCTATGTTGTTCCATTTCGCGCAATCGCTCCTGTTCCGCTTCTTCTGAAGACTCCGACTCATTCAAGCGCAGCATTTCGCGCTTCTGCTCACGCTCACGCACCTGTTCAGGGGTCGGCAGTTCGATATGCTCCATTACGGCACCGGAAGACATCTCATCCATCTCCATAACCCGAATGGTCACGTCATCATCAGCAGCTATCGCCAGCATCGGCAAAGCTACGAACCCAAACATCATCACAATCAATAATTTCTTCATACCATACTCCCCGCTCACACACTCACGCCGACTGCATATCTTCAAGCTGATAACGCATCACGCCATCGGCTCCGGCTTTCAATACAACGCGAAATGTTTTCTTGCGATCGCCATAACTCAATTCAGCAACCAGCTCGCCTTCACCTGAATCAATTGCCATGACCGGCAATGCCAGTACATTAGCTCCTTTTTTCAGGCTGGTTTGCCAGTTCAGTTGATGCTGTCCGGGATATCCGGCCAGCTGCATATTGTCAGGTAGCTGAATCGTCAAACTCACCTGATCCAGATCGGATTGAGCATCGAACATCAGGCGTACGGTACGCGTCTCATTGACAGCCACCGAAATAATGTCGGCAGGTTGCATCACTGACTGTGGAGCGAGCATGGTTGTCGCCGCCCAGATGGCCACGCTGGCCGCCATGGCTGTGGCAAAGCCGGCAACAAAACGCCCACGCCCCTGCACTTGATGATGACGACGTACTTCGGCAAATACCCGTTTTTCAAAATCAGCACTCGGCTGGACAACCGGCAAAGCCTGTAAATCGGTCAGCAATGTTTTCATCTGCCGAACTTTCCGTGCACAGGAAGTGCACTCGACCAGGTGTTGTTGAAAAACAGAATTCATGTGCTGATCCAGTTGCCCGTCAAGGTAATTGTCAATGTGTTGTTCGATGTCTTTACAGTTCATATCAATACGGCCTGTTATTCGTTAACACGGACAAACTGTGAATCAGGTTCCATTTCCTGTAACTTTTCGCGCAGCTTTCCACGCGCGCGACTCAAACGAGATTTTAACGTACCCTGGGTGACACCCAGAATATTTTCGATTTCCTGCAGGCTATAGCCTTCCACATCATGCAACATAACCGCCATGCGCTGATCTTCATTCAGTTCGTTGAGCGCCTGTTGCAACATGCGACCGCGTATTTCATTTTCCATTTCCTGGCTCGGTTGCGCACCGTCATCAGGATGAATTTCGTAAGCGATCTCTTCTTCACCCATCAATTGTAACGGTGAACGCTGCTGGCGACGTATGCGGTCGATATACTGGTGATACAGAACACGCGCCAGCCAGGGAGCCGGGTTGTCCAGCGCCTCGATTTCAGCCATGCGCGGATAGAGCTTAAGCAGCAGATCCTGTACCAGATCTTCTGCATCATCGCGCTGACCGGTGAACCGATAGGCCAGCCGGTATAGTTGGGAAAGATGCGGCTGCAGCAGCTGCTCGAATTGCGCATGCGCATCGGCGCGGCGGCGCCACATATTCAGGATTGCCATAGTATTAACACGCCCGAAACCGGATTTCGGTTGCATTGTATGGCGAGATTGAGAAAAAAAATTTGATTTATGCCCGGTCAGGGCCAAACAGCTGAAACAGACCAGTGCATCGGCACCGGTCCGCGCGGCAGCCTAGACCGCGTGGCTGTAAGGACTGAGCAGAATGCTGGTACCGGTCATGTCCGGCGGCTGTTGCAGGCCCATCAATTGCAGCAGAGTCGGCGCCACGCTGCTTAGACCGGCGCCGGTACTCAGGTGCCAGTTTTCGGAATCGATGATCATGCAGGGCACCGGGTACACCGTGTGCTGGGTATGTGGCTCGCCGGTCACCGGATCGACCATTTCGTCACAGTTACCATGGTCCGCGGTGAGCATCACCGAATAACCTTCTTCCACCGCGACATCCAGCAGACGTCCGACTTCCTTATCCATGGCTTCAACTGCCGCAATCACCGCATCGCGCACGGCGGTGTGTCCGACCATGTCACCATTGGCGAAATTGACGACCAGGAAACCGTAGTCATGGGAACGTACCGCTTCGATGGTCGCATCGGCAACTTCCCTGGCGCTCATTTCAGGCATCTGATCGTAGGTGGGGACCTTGGGCGAAGGAATCATCACCCGTTCTTCACCCGCCCATTTCTCTTCACGTCCGCCATTGAAAAAGAAGGTGACGTGAGCATATTTCTCGGTCTCCGCACAGTGGAACTGCTTGTAACCGGCACGGCTCACGACTGAAGCCAGTGTCGAGCTGGGACGCTCCGGCGCAAACGCGATGGGCAACAGGAACTGCGGATCGTATTCGGTCAGGCAGGTGACCGTCACCGGCTCGAAACTACCGCGATTGAAACCATCGAAATCGTCCTGACTCAGGGCTGCGGCCAGCTGACGTGGACGGTCGTTACGGAAATTGAAGAAGATGACGTTGTCGCCGTCTTTCACCGGCTCGGCGCCGGGCAGAATACAGGGCTTGATGAATTCGTCAGTCTGGTCTTTCGCATAGGCGGCCTCGATCGCGTAACGCGGCGAATCGTGCAGTTCACCCTTCAGTTCCACCATCGCCAGCCAGGCCACTTCGGTCCGATCCCAACGGTTGTCACGGTCCATGGCATAGTAGCGACCACAGATGGTGGCGATACAGCCGCCGGCTTCTTCCAGCGCATCTTCCAGTTTGGCCAGGTAACCGATGGCGGCCACCGGCGCGGTGTCACGTCCGTCGGTGATCATGTGCACCAACGGCTGCACTTTCTTCTGTCGGCACAGTTCGATCAGCGCCAGCAGGTGATTGATGTGACTGTGTACACCCCCATCGGAGACCAGGCCAACCAGATGCATGGGACGCTGCTTCTCGGCGGCATCGTCCATGGCGGCGACGATGGCCGCGTTTTCGAAGAACTCACCGTTGCTGATAGCGTCATCGATGCGCACCAGGTCCTGCTTCTGGATGCTGCCGCAACCCAGGGTCAGGTGACCGACTTCGGAATTGCCCATCTGGCCGACCGGCAGTCCGACGGCCAGGCCGCAGGCATCCAGTGTGGTGTGAGTGTGGGTGGAGAAATACTCGTCTAACCGGGGGGTATTGGCTTCGGCGACCGCATTATTGATGCGACTTGGATTGACGCCGAATCCATCGAGAATGATTAACAATGCAGGGTTGCGTGGAACGCTGCGCTTTTGAGACATAGATTTGCCTAATAAAAATAAGTGTTTAGCCGAATTTTTGCGGCGCTCATTCTACACCAATTCAGTGCATATTTGTTGTCGGATTGCCAATTAATACGCTTTCGAAGTGAATCCGCCGACGGCCTGTCGTCACCGGAGCGTTTCATTCCGATGCCATCTCGCCAGACCGCAACTGTTGCCGCAGAATATGACTGGCGTAACTCAGCGGGTCCGCCAGCAGGCGGGCGTCGATCCGGCTCGCGCTCGCGGATTGCACGGCACGCAGGGCTTTCGAGTCACCAACGCCCGAGCGCTGTAGCAGGCCGATCAGCAAGGCGTCCGCCGCCGGCAGTTCGTCATCGGCCAGGTTCAATGCCCGGCCCGGTAATGGAATCACGTCGCTATCCGTCTGTTGCCAGCCATCGGCGGACCAGAAACGATCCACGATCCGGATCAGGCGCGCGCGCAGCCGCTCATCGTTGACTACCCGGCCTTCCGCCCGTTCCATCCAGTCGACCAGCCCCCGTACCAGCAACACCTGATCCTGCAAATAACGTCGCTGCAAACCGGCCTGTGCTCGTGACACATCTTTTTGCAGCACGTCTTTGAACTGGTCATACAGCCGCCGCCCCTGCTGCAGAAAATCCTTCCGGCCGGTCAGTGCCGTCACTTTCGCCAGCGCGGACAGGGCATAACCATTCCAGGCGGGCAGGATTTTATCGTCGCGGGGCAGTCCGCGCGGTTGCCGCTGCTGACGCAGGCGCTCGCGAACCGCCTGCCATTCCGCTTGCGGCGTAAAGCCCATGGGCAGCATTCCACCTTCCAGTGACGCCAGCTGCCAGTGCTGTTCGATGCGCCGCCATTGCGCCGGTTTGAGCGCATCCTGCAACTGATCATGCGTCCACAGGTAGTAACCGCCCTCCCGGCCCTGTGCATCCAGCGCGCTCAGCGCACTGATGAAACCCTGCTCGTTGCGCATGTCGCGTAACATGAAGGCCATGGTCTGTTCGGCCAGTTGCAGAAATCGAGGTTCGTCAAAGATCTCATAGGCCCGGGCGTACACCAGTACCAGGCCGGCATTGGTGTAGAGCATTTTCTCGAAATGCGGTGTCTGCCACTGGGGGTCAGTGGTGTAACGAAAAAAGCCGCCGCCGATCACGTCGTGCAACCCCTTGCTCGCCATCTGGTTCAGGGTGAGCAACAGGAAATCGCCCAGCCAGGGATCGCCACGCAACTGATAGGCTTCAAGCAGATTCAACAACAACGGTGCGCGCGGGAAACGCGCCTGTTCGCCAAAGCCTCCGAGAAAATCATCGGCTTCATTGCGCACCGCCGCCAGCAGACGATCGAGCAGCGCATCGGCATCCGGCATCACGACCTGTTCGGCGGATTCGCTACGCGTCTGTTCGAAAGCCTGTTGCGCCAGTCCTCGCAGTTCACCACCACGTTTCTGCCAGTCATTGTTCATGCGTTGCAACAGGGCAATGAAGTCGTTTCGTGGCAGGTAAACCAGACCGTACAGGGGGTAAC
>CBDULQ010000161.1:0-8871 GCA_965368115.1 uncultured Gammaproteobacteria bacterium
GAACGGATGCAGGCGGTTTCTTCGCCGGGTTCGCAGTCTTTCAGTGCGCCGAGTCCGGCGGTGATCAGGGTGTGGTAATTGCAGTCGCTGAGATTGTCCTGTTTGATTTTTTCACGATAACCCTGGCTGGCGCCTTCGTAGTTACCGGTGAGGGCGTAACCCACCGCCACCAGGTGAGCCGGTGCCCAGGCCAGGATGGCCTGCAGCCGGCTGGCGGCTTCGCGCAGGGTTTCGTTCTGACTGGTGTACATGATGTGGCTGTTGAGGCGGAACATCAGCGCACCCAGCGGGCCGAGAATCAGGAACCAGAAAATGACGCAGAAAATGCGATCGTTGGATTCGGACAGAATGGCGTGCATCACGTCGGCGGTCTGCTGATCCGGCGCCGTTGATGCCGGGCGGCCGATGATGTCGCTGGCCAGTTCGGCGGCGGCGTCCTCGTTACCCGCTTCACGTTCCGCCAGGTATGCGTCGATCTGCCGGTTGAGTTCGACCGGACCCAGCGAATAAGCGACCACCGCCAGTGCGAACAACAGGCTGAACAGGTTGAAGAAGGCGCCGTCCAGACCGTTCTGGATGATCACCGTGAGCAGTCCCAGCGGCAGCAACAGGATCACCACCAGCGACGCGCCCTGATTGATCAGTCCGGGCAGGTGATTGACCATCCACTGGCAGTAGCGTTCGAACCAGTGGAAGTTGCGCCACTGTTCGAGAATCTCGGAGCTGCGGTCAATAATTAATGCGATGACGATGCATATGAGAGCCATATTGTTATCTTTTAATCAAGTCAGTAATCGATGTAAGTGATCCCAGTCGAAGGCCGGGCCGGGATCAGTCTTGCGCCCAGGCGCGATGTCACAATGCCCGGTTATCGCGTCTTTGGCAATAGTCGGATAGGCTTCGCGCAGCGCCGTTATCATAGCGGCCAGCCGTTCATATTGCACATCTTCGTAGGCCAGATCGTCGGTGCCTTCCAGTTCGATACCGACGGAAAAATCATTGCAGCGTTCACGGCCGCAGTAATTCGACTGCCCCGCATGCCAGGCGCGTTGATGGAAGGGGACATATTGCAGGATGCTACCATCGCGCCGGATCAGCGTGTGGGAAGACACTCGCAGTTCGCAGATGTCGGCGAAATAGGGGTGTGCCGCGGCATCCAGCCGGTTGGTAAACAACTGGCTGATGTAAGGGCCGCCGAATTCTCCCGGCGGCAGGCTGATATTGTGCACCACCACCAGTTCCACCGGCTGGTCCGCCGGGCGATCGTCCGCATTGGGCGAGGGAATATATTCCGCGCCTTCGAGCAGGCCTGTTTTTCTGTTTATTTTCATGAGCTTAGATCGTAGCACGGCGGGCGCCCCGAGGAAATACGGCAAATAAATTTGTAAATACCGCAGTGGGTCTATTTGTGTCGGCGGGCACAGGCGATAAAATAGCCGCTCGCCTGGAGTAGCCCTCCGGCAGCCGTGCGCAAACCAGCACACCGACCAGCCGACACGATTCTAAAGGGTAATTCATTGCAACAATCAGGCGAAGTATTCGGCCTTAATCCACAGCAGCAGGCCGCCGTTAAGTACATCGATGGCCCCCTGCTGGTACTGGCCGGGGCCGGCAGCGGCAAAACCCGGGTCATCACCCAGAAGATCGGTTACCTGATCCGTGACTGCGGCATCAAGGCCAATCACATTACCGCGGTGACCTTCACCAACAAGGCGGCGCGGGAGATGAAAGGCCGGGTGGCGGAGACTCTGGGTAAAAAAGAATCCCGTGGTCTGATCGTCTCCACCTTTCACAACCTGGGTCTGCGCATCCTGCGCAAGGATCATAAAATTCTCGGTTACAAAACCGGCTTCAGCGTGTTCGACGCTACCGATACACTCTCTATATTAAAGGGGCTGTACGCCCAGGATTCCGCCAGCAACGTCGACGACGCGGAAGAAGCGCGCTGGCAGATATCGCGCTGGAAAAACGATTTCGTGTTGCCGGAGCAGGCCATAGTGCAGGCGGAGAACGACATCGAAGCCCGCTTCGCGCGCCTCTACGAACGTTACCAGCGCCAGCTCAAGGCGTATAACGCTTTCGATTTCGACGACCTGATCATGCAGCCGGTCATCCTGTTCCAGGAAAATCACGAGGTGCTGGAACGCTGGCAGAAGCGTATGCATTACCTGCTGGTGGACGAGTACCAGGATACCAACGCCAGCCAGTATCAGCTGGTCAAATTGCTGCTCGGTCATCGCGCGCGTCTTACTGCGGTGGGTGATGACGATCAATCGGTGTACGCCTGGCGCGGCGCGCGGCCGGAAAACCTGGCATTGTTGCAGCAGGATTATCCGCAGCTCAAGGTCATCAAGCTGGAACAGAACTACCGCTCCAGCCGGCGCATTCTGAAATGTGCCAACACGCTCATCGCCAATAATCCGCATGTGTTCGAAAAACAGTTGTGGTCGGAGCTGGGTCACGGGGATCAGATTCGCATCATCGAATGCAACAGTGCCGACGGCGAAGCGGAGCGGGTGGTGGTCGAACTGAACACACACAAATTCCAGAAGCGCAGTAATTTCAGCGATTACGCCATTCTGTATCGCGGCAATTCCCAGTCGCGCATTTTCGAAAAGTATTTGCGCGAAATGCGCATTCCCTATGTGGTCAGCGGCGGCACTTCGTTTTTCGAGCGCAGTGAAGTGAAAGACGTCATGGCTTACCTGCGCCTGCTCGCCAATCCGGATGACGACACCGCATTCCTGCGCATCGTCAACACGCCACGTCGTGAAATCGGTGCCAGCACACTGGAAAAACTCGGCGACTATGCGACCCAGCGTAACCTCAGTTTAATGGATGCCAGTTTCGAATTTGGTTTGCAGCAGTTGCTCAACCAGCGCAGCTTTTTCAAACTGCAACAGTTCACCAACTGGATTACCAAAATGAACGATGATGCGACGCGCGGCGACCCGGTGGCGGTAGCGCGTAGCATGGTCATGGAGATCGGTTACGACGACTGGCTCAAGGATCAGTGCAGTGATTTGAAAGTCGCCGAACGCCGTATGGAAAACGTCCACGAACTGCTCGACTGGCTGGGGCGTCTGGCGGAAGAAGAAAAGGGTGAGACTTTGGGCGAACTGGTCGCGCATATGACGCTGATGGATATCCTGGAACGCAACAACGAAGAAGAAAATGCCGATGCGGTGTATTTGATGACCTTCCACGCCGCCAAAGGTCTGGAGTTTCCCTATGTGTACATGGTGGGCGTGGAAGAAGAAACCCTGCCGCATCGTACCAGCATCATGGAAGATAGCCTGGAGGAAGAACGCCGCCTGGCCTACGTGGGCATTACCCGTGCGCAACGTGAACTGACCCTGACCTATGCCACCCATCGGCGACGCTATGGTGAAGACATCGAATGCGAACCCAGCCGCTTCCTGGCCGAGTTGCCGGAAGAGGAAGTGGAGTGGATCGGCGGTAACCGGGAAGTGGATGAAGAAAAATCCCGTGAACGCGGGCGCGCTCATCTGGCCAGCCTTAAAGACCTGCTGGCCTGAATTTTTTATCCACCCATTGAAACCCGCGTTGGCGGTCTCTATCTATAAAGGTATCAACTCAATAATATGTGTATCGAGACGGGCGCTATCGAGCGGACCAGGCTGAAACGGTGCCCGCAGCCCCGATGATCACGGCAGAAATGATGAATCCATGAACGATCCCGCGCCAAAACGAAAAGCCATGCCCCGAGCCCTGAAGTGGACACTGATCACCCTGACCACTCTGCTGGTGTTGTTCGCCCTGCTGATTGCGCTCACCCCGATGCTGGTCAATCTGTTCGCCGTGCGCTGGCTGGAGCAGCAGGGTGTGACCGCGCAGATCGATCGTATCAATTTCGATTTCAATGACGGCATTCTGGAGATACTCGACGCGCGCGGTGAAAACGCACAGCAACAGGGTTTTGCGCTGCAGCGATTTTATATCGACCTGCAGTGGATGCCTCTGTTCCACAAGCAGGTGGTCATCGAACAACTGGCCGTCGAAGGTTTAACCCTCTCGGCACAGCAGAATGATCAGGGCCTGCAATCCATTGCCGGTATTGCACTGGGCGGCGGGACGGCCGAGCCGGAACCGGAACAGGTGAAGGACACTGGTGCGCCGACCTGGCGTATCGATCTCGGCAATATTCAGTTTGCCGATATTCAGTTCTGCCAGCGGGTCCAGAACAGTGGCGATGAAAGTTGTGTCAAGCTGGGGCAATTCGACTGGCAGGGTAGTCTCGGTTACGACCTGGCTGCCGATGCGCAGACGCAGCCGACTGCGCAGGGTGAACTGACGTTGAAAAATGTGCAATTGTCGCAGGCACTGGAACAGCTCGATCGTTCTGTCGATATCGGCGGCATCGATGTGCAGCAGTTGCAGGTGCAAGGGGTAAACAATGTTGCGCTGGCCGGTTTGAATATCAGTCAGCTGGTTGTCGCGCCAGGTAAGAGCGAGTCCGGTGCCAGCCAGTCGATGCGGCTGCAACAACTGGATCTGCAGCAACTGGCATATCAGCAACAACAGATCACCCTGAATGCGGTACAACTGGATCAGTTCAAGTTCGCTGCGCAGGCGGATGGGCAATCTCAACAAACCCTGCTCGACATCGGGCAACTGAAACTGCAACAACTGGATTACACGCTGCCCATGACGCTGGCGATCAAACAGGTGGCCATGGGGCAGTTTCGTTTTGCGCCAACCGCGGACACCGATCAGGCGGTGGCGCAGTTCAAACAGTTGCTTATCGATGACCTGGGGCTCAAGGATCAGTTGCTGGATATCCGGCAGATTCAGCTGGCCGGACTGGGTGCGGACATTCAGCGCAATAAGCAGGGGCATTTCGGTTTTAATCGATACCTGCCGTTGATGCGTCCGCAACCGAGTGCACAAGCACAGACCACGGAACCAGAAGAAGCGGCAGAAGAGAACGCCGAGCCGATGCAGTTCAAGCTCGGTTGGTTCGAAATCATCGATAGCCAGCCGATTCTGTTTGTCGACCAGAGCCTGGAAACGCCGTTTGAAATCAGCGCAACCATACAGGCCTTCAAACTGTCCGACGTCGATACCCGCCAGCCACAGCAGTCGAGTCATCTGGCCCTGAAAGTGTCGACCGAGCAGAGCGGTCGTATCGAACTGGAAGGTGACGCCCAGCTTACCGCCAGCAAACGCGATTTCGACATCAAGGGTGATATCACCGGACTGGATTTGCGTCCGGTGGGTGCTTATGTGCAAACCGGTATCGGCCATCGCATCAAGAGCGGGCAGCTCAATGCAAAACTGAACCTGGTCGCTCATCAGGATCAGCTGGACAGTGTGCTGGATCTGGACCTGGTGCATTTTCAGCTAAAGAAACTGGCGCCGGGAGAAAAGGAAAAGGTCGACGAAGGCAGTGGTTTACCGTTGAGTACCGCATTGAATCTGTTGCGCGATCGTGACAAGAGTATCCATCTGAAAATTCCGGTGACCGGCGATCTGAGTAACCCCGAATTCGATCCCTCCGATGCCATCAACAAGGCGCTATCCAAAGCGATGACCGCAGCGATCATCAATTACTACACGCCTTTCGGTCTGGTGACCGTGGTCGAAGGCCTTTACAACCTGGCGACGGCGCTACGTTTCGAACCGGTGTTGTTCGAAGTGGGTGCGAACGTGCCGCAGGCGAATGCCACTGATTACCTGGACAAGATCGTCAAGCTGATGAGCGAACGGCCGAATGTGAATCTGAGCGTGTGCGGTTACAGCAATGCCGACGACGTGAAAACATTAGCGCCGGATGTCAGTGAAGGGATGTTGAAAGATCCGGCGAAATTCGATGACCAGTTGCGTGAACAGATCACCAGCCTGGCCAACAACCGCGCCGGTTACGTGAAAGCCTACCTGATCGAAAAAGGCATCGCCGCCGAGCGTTTGATCATCTGTGAAGGTGAATACGCGAGCGACGCCGTGCCTGGTGTGGTGTTGAGTATCTAGCGCGTCCCATCCCTGGACTCGTCCCGAGCTCGACTAGATCTTGCCGATGATTGCATTGTTAGTGTCGTCTTTCTTCTTCTGGACACTGGATGACAGTTGCTCGCTTTGATTGTACTGGGACATCAGTCGCTGAATTTCAAAGTTGCCCATCCTGTCCTGTGCTTCAAGGTCCCGGCGTAAGGCGCGGAGCTGTTTGACCAGTTTGCCTGCGGCGGCGGCACCGCCGGCAGCAGGTACCTGCTGTTCAGCACTCTGGAACCCTTTCTGTGCTTTACGAGCCGAGTTTTGCAGACGGCTCAACTCGGCAATTGCAGCGCGTGCCAGGCGATGCAGTTGTTTTTTATTCTTCGGCTGGCTGCGTTGCAGCTGGCCCAGTTCGCGCAGCTGTTCACCCAGTTTCTGCATAGCCGGGGTGATCTCGTTGACCGGTTCCAGGCCCTTGAGCAGTTTGTTACGCATATTGCGGTCCCGTTGCAGCTGTAGCTTCTGTTGGGCGCTGTGCTGCGGCACGGCCGGAGTCTGGGCTTGCTCAGCCTTGAGCTCGCTGACCTTGGTCAGGGCATTGATACCGCTATTCTGTGCCGCGACCTGAAATGCCGAACTCGCGAGTAGCAGGCCCAGAATCGGGACAAGTCGAGCGGCTATTGAGGGTGTTTTAATCATGATGTCGATCCTTCTGTCAGCTTACCGGTTAAGTCGAACCGCTCTTGTTGAAGGTTCAGAATGTCGATAATTTTTCCAATACTGCAGTTGGCAAGTCGCCAGATCAAGGCCCATCGGCCATCGATAATTCGGTTTTGTGATAAAGACTGCGGTTATTCGCCTGTATTCACGCGGTTCTTGCCGAAATTTATACAAAATATGTCGAGAAAATTTCCACCCGTATGCAAAAATCTTGCTCAGGCACGGTAACGGTGAACTAACATTTTGATTTATAAAAGTAATCCTCGGCAGGCATTGTATTTGCTGATGACATACGAGGTGCCATCAAAGCATCATCCAAGATCAATAAAAAGGTCATGTCGCGTTTGCATACTTTGCGCGCATGATCCGGGCTGCAATCCTGTTGTGGGGTGTCGTGGATACGGCTCGATCGATAATAGATAAAATAATAAAAGGGTAGGGATCAAAATGTTCAAATATTCCGCCGTCGCGGGCGCGCTGCTGATGTCGGCATCCGCCCAGTCCGCGACCATGAGCTATTACCTGAATCAGTCCAACAGTTTGCCCGATGGTGTCAATTACCTCCAGGTTACCATCAGTGATGAGAACATAGCGGGCGATATCGATTTCAGTGTCCAGGTGTTGAGTGATGCGTTCAGTGTGTCCGGTGACAACTTCGGTATGCAGACTTTCGCCTTCAACTATGATCTGGGTCTTACCATCGATGCCGCGAATATCGCCAATATCAATCCATCCACCTGGAGCATCAGTGAAGACCAGAATGCCGGTGGCGGGTTCGGCCGCTTCGAGTTCCAGTTGAGCGGTACCGGTGCCTCGCGCACCGAGTTGCTGGCGTTCAGTATTAGCGGTGTGGACGGTGACAGCATCGATTCCTATGCGTTGGGTTCTATGCTGAATCCGGGTGCGGATGAGTTTTTCGCTGCGCATGTGGCCGGTTTCGATATGACCAACGGCGTGACCAGCGCCCAGTTTGCCGGATCAACCCCGGCGCCGGTTCCGGTGCCTGCGGCATTTATCCTGTTCGGTTCAGGCCTGATCGGCCTGGCCGGATTTATCCGCCGTCGCCAGTCCTGAATAACCACCGTGCTGAAGACGAAAACGGCGACCCTGGGGTCGCCGTTTTTATTTGCGTCATCGCTGGATGAAAGTTATTTCAGAATCACGCGCGCATTGAGCGGTTGTACCGGTCGGTTGTTATCGTGATGCATGACGTGTTTGAAGGCCTCGACCTGATCGGCGGATGCGGTCATCGGGTGTTTCATCACCAGCCAGCGTACGCCTTCACTACAAGGCGGTGTGGTCAGCGAGCCGTTGAAACGATAGTAGCTTCTATCGGCGGGTAGCAGGCTGTTGACGTCCACTGCCGCGGCCAGTTCCTGTTTGTCGCCACTTTTCTCGGGCATGTGCTGCCAGGCATTCTTGAGTCCCAGGTTGGCACGACCTTTTTCGAACATCACGGCGATGACCGCCAGGTGGCCCTGGTCATCCGCGTGTACCAGGTGCGCTTCCAGTGGGTAGGACTTGCCCTTGATATGATTCTCGCTGGGGGCATGGAAGTGGAACTGCAACAGTTTGAAGTCCTTACCGTCGATACTGATGCGACTGCCTTCAGTGTAATTGATCTGTACGGTGTGGCCATTGTTGAGAATTTCGCGACCGCCCGGTTTGTAGTGGAAGCTGATGGGTTTGAGATCGGAAGCGATGAAACCGTCCAGATTGACCGGGCTCTGGTTCCTGCCGGCACAGGCCGTGTAGTCCGGGCTCAGTCTGGCCCAGCTGTCCGGGCCCTTGTCACCACTGTAACCCCATTCGGCATGGCCGCCGGCAAACGCGGAAAAGGATGTGATGAGTAACGTGGAAGCGAGTATTGTTTTTTTCAATGTTTTCTCCTTGTTTCAATGGAACGATAGAAAAGTTGTTTTTATTCTGTGTTAAACGCTATCCGGTGAAAAAAGGTTGCCTGCCTGCACGAATCGGGGGGTAATCCGCACAGACAGGGCTGAACCCTTACCAGTTACACTCTTCGAACACGCGAGCGGTACATTGTTTACACACATCGCGATCCAGGCGTTTATAAATACCGGCGATGGCATCACGTTTCTTGTCGAAGAAGTTTCGGTTGCCGATTTTCTTTACCAGGTAGTTTTTGCTGACGAACTCATACACGCTGGATTTGAGTTCGGCAAAGTACAGGCC
>CBDULQ010000162.1:0-8845 GCA_965368115.1 uncultured Gammaproteobacteria bacterium
GCTGTTGCCGCCGCTTCGTCGTCACTCGCTGATTCGCCCATGATGCTGGACTTCAACTGATCATAACTCTGCGGCACGGGTACGAAATTACTGGAGTAACCGGCAATGAAGCCGAGCCCGAAACTGGCCAGCAGGGCGACGACCATCAGAATCAGGTAGTGCCGTTTTTTTGCCTCGTCGATAACAACTGGTGCCATGAATTGCTCTTGGATTAAAGGACAGGTTTTAAAATCATTTTTATTTTAATCAACTGCTGGCGAATTCTACCCGATTGCGCCACCCGCTGCAGCGAAATAGGCCACAGTTCGTTGCTTGCTCAATCAGCGCACTCGGTATACCACAGGTCATACAAGGACTCGCTGGTCGCAGCAACCACCGAACGCGGTTGCAGGCTGTGATTGAACAGCGCTTCGCCCTGCAGGGTGGTCACCTTGCCGCCGGCTTCCTGCAGAATGAGGTGACCCGCCAGATAATCCCATAACTTCTGCCCACCGTGCAGATACAACTGGCTGCGCCCGGCAGCCAGCCAGCACCAGTCCAGAGTACCGGAACCGAAGTTGCGTTGCGATGCGAAGGGATGAGTCGCGGCCAGACGGCCGGCCAGTTCCGGCGTCAGCCGTTTCAGGTCGACCTGGGCGACACATTGTTTGAGCTGCGTCTTATCCAGTTGCGGGCACAGCGGCTCGCCGTTCAGCCAGGCGCCCTCGCCTTTTACGGCACTGAAGGTTTCGTCACGCAGTGGGTCGTGGATCAGCCCCAGCACCACTTCGCCTGCCATGACGAGGGCTACGGAAATGGAAAAAATCGGAATACCGGCGGCGAAATTACTGGTACCGTCCAGCGGATCCAGCACCCAGAGACCGGCGCCGTGATGATCGAGCAGGGCCTGTTGCTGCTCGGTCGACATTTCTTCACCGAGTAACTGATATTCCGGCCAGTGCTGTTTGAGTTGCTGAATCACCGCCTGCTGCATGGCGGTGTCGGCTTCGGTGAGCAGACTGCCGTCGGCCTTGATCTGGTGAGTCACGCGATTGAATCTGGGCAGAATTTCCTGTTGCGCCAGTTCACGGATGATCTGCTCGAGTCGCTGTAAATCGTTTTTCATGTCCGCTAGTTTATATCGGAAACGGACAAGTTAAACCCACTCAATGCAGGTTGACTCAACAGGCGGAATGATCGGGGATGATGCGATGCTTCTTCAGCCGATACAGAAAAGCATCACGACTGATGCCGAGCAGGCGTGCCGCACGACTCTTGTTACCGGCGGTGCGTTGCAAGGCCTGACGTAACAGATCGTGTTCCAGGTGTTCCAGCTTGACGCCGTCACTGGGCAGGCTGAATACATCGCCGGTCGTTTGCGTCACCTGCACATCCAGCGGCAGATTGGAAGCGCTGATGGTCTGCCCCGGCAGCAATACCACCAGGCGTTCGCACATATTGCGCAGTTCGCGAATATTGCCGGGCCAGCCGTACTGCTGCAAACGGTTCAATGCGGAGGCATCCAGACGCGGCGCCGACAGGCCGTGCTGGTCAGCCAGGCGACCTAGGAAATATGCTGCCAGCCGTTTGATGTCGCCATCACGCTGACGCAGGCTGGGCAGTTCCAGCGGTACGATTTTCAGCCGGTAATACAGATCGCGACGGAATTCACCCTGCTCCGCCAGCTGCTGCAGATTCTGGTTGGATGCGGCGATCAGCCGTACATCGACATTTTGCGGCCGGGATTCACCGACACGCTGGCATTCGCCATACTCGATAAAGCGCAACAGCTTGGCCTGTACGCTGAGCGGCAGTTCGCTGATTTCATCCAGGAACAGGGTGCCGCCTTCGGCCTGCTTGATGTAACCGATCTGGTTATCCACCGCGCCGGTAAATGCGCCTTTACGATGACCGAACAGTTCCGATTCCACCAGGGCTTCCGGCAACGCCGCGCAATTGATGGTAATGAAGGGTTTGTCGGCGCGACCACTGGCCTGGTGAATGGCCTGTGCCAGTAATTCCTTGCCGGTACCGGTATCCCCTTCGATCAACACGGTGACATCGGTGGCGGCGACGATTTCCGCCGAACGCAACACGCTCTGGATTTCAGCCGATTCGCCAATGATCTGTTCGAATACCTGCATAACACTAACCCTGGTGATGATGATGGTGCCCACCGTCGCCGGTGAACAGTAAACTCAGTAATGCACTTACAATAATTATGATGCCGATAACGCGCCGGTAATTGACCGATGCGGCCAGTCGCCGGATCCAGCCCGCCATGAATCCGGCGGACAGCATGCTCGGCAGGGTACCCAGACCGAAAACCAGCATCATGCTGCCGCCCTGTATGGCGGATCCGGCGGTCACCGTCATTAACAGTACCATATAAACCATGCCGCAGGGCAACCAGCCCCACACCATACCGTACACCAGCGCACGCCACGGGGTATTGACCGGCATCAGTTTTCGGCCAATGGGCTGCAATCGACGCCACAGGGGTTGTCCCATGTGTTCGACCCGGGCCAGCTGGGGAAACCAGCCGGCCAGGTAGAAACCGATCGCCAGCATGAAGATGACGGCGGCGTAGCGCAGTACCTGGTGGGCATCTTCCAGACCCAGCGCCTGCAGAACTTCGACACCAAAAGCACCGACCAGCAGGCCGGCCAGCACATAGCTTCCCAGCCGCCCCAAATTATAGAGCACCGCATACAACAGCAGTCGCCAGCGACTTTCGCGCACCGCCGGGGGCAGGCTCAGGCTCAGTGCGCCGATGATGCCTCCGCACATGCCCAGGCAATGCAGGGTGCTGCCGAGTCCGAGTAAAAAAACCTGTGCAAGGGTTAACTGGGTATCCACGCCACTTTGCAATCATGAAAAAACGGTTATTCTAAAGGCTGGTGCGAAGACTGTATTGATTTATTTCCCCTGCCACGGCTTTCACCGGAATTACAACCAAGCTGAGGAGCCTTAATCATCGCTAAAATACTCGTCACCGGTGCCAGCGGTTTCGTCGGCCGGCATCTCTTGCAGGCGCTGATGGACATCGATCATCCCCAGCTATCCTACGTAGCAGCCTGTCGCGATCCACAACGCCTGCCCGCCGACTACCGCGGCGAAATGCGCATCGGTGACCTGCGTGATTCCGAATACCTGGATCGGCTGCTGGTGGGCATCGATATCATTTGTCATTGCGCCGGCTGGACCAGTTTTCTGAATCAGCCCAGGCTGTCGGTGAGCCACTACCTGGATCCGTCCGTCGACCTGTTCAATCGAGCACTGGAATGGCGCGTAACCCGTTTCGTCAATCTGTCCAGCGTGGCACTGGCTGCCACGGCGCAACGCCAGCATGACGACAGCAACGGTCAACCGCGACGCGGCCAGGCCATGCTCAACTGCATGATCGGCTTCGAAGATTATCTCAAGGCGCACAGCACACAACGCATCTCGGTGATCAATCTGCGTGCTGGCATTTACTGCGGCCGCGGTTTGCAACGCGGACTGCTGCCGCTGCTGCAACGCGTTCGGTTACCATTTTACAGCCGCGGTCAGTATGCGTACATGCCCATCGTCGATGCGCGCGACCTGGGCCAGGCTTTCATTCGCGCCGCGCTGGCACCGAATGACGGTAATTACCGCAGCTTCAACATCTGCGGACCGGAACAACCGACCCAGGGTGATGTGTTCAAACACCTGGCGCGCTACGCGTCTTCGAGCCAGCCCGGCTTCAGCGTACCCGAACTGGTCGGACGCAACTACGCGCGCTTAACGGCACGCCTGTATCGCGAGAGTACCGGTCCCGGCATGACCGGCACATTAAACAGCCTGTTCTACAATCCGACCATCGACATCGATCAGGCGCGTCAGCAACTGGGCTATGATCCACAGGTCAACTGGCAGGCATCACTCAACGACTGGCTGCAACATCCGGCCCCGGCACTGGATGACCGATCACTGATGCAGGCTGATACCTGAACGGTTAAAAATAAATATTCTGCGGCTCTTGCATGGGACGACGATCAGTCCGATACTCTGCGCAATTTCCTGCCCGGACATCCCACCATGTCACCACAACGTTACTGCCAGGCTTTCTGCCAGGTTGAAACCTTCGATCTGAAAAGCATGCATGCGGCCTTGTCGCAGCACTATCATTGCAGCGAATATCGCGACGCTCTGTTGATCGACAACGGTGACAGTTGCTGCGCGGTATTCAATTTTGGTGTCAGTATCTTCTGGAACGCCCAGGACGAATTTTTACACGCCCTGCAGCAACAGCTCGCCGAATTCGCCCTGGGTCAGAGCTGCAAGATGGAAAAGGAACAGTACAGCTACACCAGCGGTCACGAAGCCAATCGCATGGCGCGCGATCACATCGAACTGGTCAACGACGATGCGCTGAGTTTGCTGGCGGTATCCTATGCTTTTGCCCAGTCCATCAAACTGGCGATTTTCGAAACCCAGATCAGCAACACCATCACCGAAACATCCAGCATTCCGCGTATGCTGGCCAGCAAGGGTCACACGACTTTGAGCCGAACCGAGACCGGTAAATTACGCGGCCGACTGTTCCTCGCCAAAAGTGAAATCATCCTGCGTTACGACCTGCTCGACAAACCGGAATTTTTCTGGGAATACCCGCAACTGGACGGTCTATATCAGATGGCCGCGCATTATTTCGAACTGCAGCAACGCACCGAAGTCATGACGCTTAAACTGGGCACCATCAGCGAACTACTGGATATACTCGATGACGATCAGAAACATCGACATTCGTCGAAACTGGAATGGATCATCATCTGGCTGATCGCGGTGGAAATCATTATCTTCCTGGTCAACGACTTCATTCTGGCCTGAGATCGTCAGACAGAACCATTTCCGTTTATCGAACGCCGGTGAGCACCAGGGTGGCGCGCAATTTACTGCGTCCGAAACAGGCCATCTTGATAAAGGCATCCAGCGGCACTGGCACCCCCATGTAATCGGTTTGAGGGTGATCCACTTCGGTATCCACATCGGGATCATGCAGGTACACATAGTCTTCGTCCGCCGCCGCAACGAATACCCAGTGCGGCGCCTTGTTGCGGTTAAAACGCCAGGTACTGATCAGGCTTACCACACTGTGGCCATTGCGCAGGTGATGCAACAGATCCTCCGGCGACAGGGAGGCACGATGAACCTGGATACGCGTCTCGGCCAGACGTTGCTGAAAATCTTCGTAAACCAGTCGTAACACTTCTTTTTTTTCCTCGCCGCGCACACTGTCGATGAACGGAATCGAACCCGTGTTGATGTACACACTGACATTAAAGCCGCGTTGCCAGGCACTCAGTGCCAGACCGAAAGGATCACAACCGCCATGTCCGGCGGTCATAAAAATGGTAGTGGCTTCGCGCCAGATACGCAATTCTTCGAAACGATCCATGACGTAATCCGGTTCGAGTTTGTGCATCGCCATCATCAGGCTGGCCGGACCGCAGGTGAAATCCGTGGTTTGTCCATAGTAATCCGCATCGATGGCGGTGTGCGCCTGCTGACTGCGAATATTCTTTTCGTACTGCCAGGCATCCATGTCGTCTTCGTAATATTCGCGGATGCGTCGAATGCGCTGGTAACCCAGCTTTTCGTAGAGTGCAATCGCCTGTGGATTGTCGATGCGCACTTCCAGGCGCATGAATACACAACCACGATTCACCGCCTTCTGCTCCGCCTGCACGCACAGTTCGCGCGCCAGACCCAGTCCACGCGCTTCGGGCATCACCGCCAGCGAATACATGCGTGCCAGCGACGTGCCTCGCCGATACAGCACCAGCACATCAGCCTGAACCCGGCCATCGACTTCGGCGACCAGGAAACTGTTCTGTGCGCCGCGAATGAAACTGCGCAGACTACGCCGTGACAGGCGGTCTTCACTAAAGCAGGCTTTCTCGATCGTCACCAGACGATCCAGGTCATCGTTGTGGGCGTTGCGGATGTGAATTTCGGCCATGGCACTACTCGATCGGACAGGGTCGAAAGCGCCTGAACAGGCGGGTCCGACGGGTTTTAAAGCAGGCGGATATTGCGCTCAAAAAGTCGCGCCGACAAGTAAAATATTACTTGTATTCGAGCGTTTTTTGCCTAATGATTCCGCTGTTTTCTCCATCTTCTCGAGGGCAGTTTCTTGTCCGCTTTTTATGTTGTCGTCGATGACCTCAAAGACTGGTCGCC
This sequence comes from uncultured Gammaproteobacteria bacterium, assembly GCA_965368115.1. Lineage (GTDB taxonomy): Bacteria > Pseudomonadota > Gammaproteobacteria > SZUA-229 > SZUA-229 > CBDULQ01. The sequence goes on from CBDULQ010000162.1 coordinate 6,187, forward strand.
TTTCTATCCCAGCTCAGATGTCATCACTTTTGACCAGTATCGCCAGCTCAGCGCCGGCGCGTCAGGCACGCGCACCCGGGTGGTCAACCTGTGCCGTAGTTACCGCTATCTGAGTACAGGCTACTACACATCGCTGCTGGCCGAAGCACGCGGTCATCACGTATTTCCCAGTGTCAGCGTCATCAATGACCTGTCGCGCAAGTCGCTGTATTTCCTGCAACTTGATCAGGTGCACTCCGATTTGCAGACCATGATGCAGCAGGTGACTGAAACCGGCGCCAGCAAATTTCGCTTTTTCTGTTATTTCGGCCAGGCCGATATTGCCGCGCTGAATCCATTAGCCAAGAAACTGTTCGAACGCTTTACCAGCCCGATCCTGAAAATCGACCTGGTCAAACGCAAGACCTGGGAACTGGAAAAGGTCAAAGCCTGTCCCCTGAAGCAGCTGGATGAAAGTCAGCAGACCCTGTTTGCCGATGCCTTCGAGCAGTTCAGCCGCAACATGTGGCGCAAACCGCGCGCAAAAAAACGCTATCGTTACGATCTGGCGATTCTGGTCAATGAGCAGGAAGCCCTGCCACCCAGTAATAAAACCGCGTTGAAAAAAATGATGCAGGCTGCACGTAACCTGGGCATGGACCCGGAACTCATCAGCCGCCAGGACTATTATCGACTGGCCGAGTTCGATGCGCTGTTCATTCGCGAAACGACAGCCATCGACCACCACACCTATCGTTTCGCCAAGAAAGCGGAAGCCGAAGGCATGGTGGTGATCGACGATCCGACCTCGATCATGCGCTGCACCAACAAGATTTACCTGGCTGACCTGTTGCAGAACAATCGCGTGCCGATCCCGAAAACGGTTTTGCTGGCCAGCCAGGGCACAGAGGAACTGGACGCCTGCGCAAGGACCCTGGGTTTTCCACTGGTGTTGAAAATACCCGACGGTTCGTTTTCCCGTGGCGTGGTGAAAGTAAAAGATGCCGACGAACTGAAGACCGAAGTCAAAAACCTGATGGGCAAGTCTGCGCTGCTCATCGCCCAGGAATTCATGTATACCGATTACGACTGGCGTATCGGTGTGCTCAATAATAAACCGCTGTACGCCTGTCGCTATTACATGGTGCGCAATCACTGGCAGATTTATCAACACGGTAGCAAGCGCACCAGTTCCGGCGGCTTCGATACCCTGCCCATCGACCAGGTCCCGCCACGGGTGTTGCGCGCAGCGACCCAGGCGAGCAAACTGATCGGCAACGGTCTCTACGGGGTCGACCTGAAACAGCAGGGGGAGCGTGCGGTGGTGATCGAAGTGAACGACAATCCCAGCATCGATGCCGGCGTCGAAGACAAGATACTTGGGCCGGCGCTGTACGACAGCCTGATGACCGAGTTCATACGGCGTATCGAAAACGGGAGTTCACGATGAGCGACGTGAATCTGGATCTGTTCCTGGATATTCTCAAACACCTGATTCGACATCCCAGTGTGGTCGGTGCCGAGCACTCCTTTTTCCGCGTACTGCAGCGGGAACTTGAAGAGCTGGGCGTGAAAGTCACCTGGTATGAAGGCCTGCTGGTCGCCCAGGGCACACAACCGGATCAGTTGATGCTGTCGGCACATATCGATCGCCATGGCCTGATCTGCACCGGTCCCAATGAATTTCAGTATGCTGCCTTCGTAGCCGGCAATCGATCCGATCTACTCGGCAATTCGGTGTCGGAACAGCTCATCCAGAAAGTGGCCGGCCGCTTCCAGAACACTCCGGTGGTGGCCTACGAACCCTGGTCCGGTATGTATCGCGGTGCCGGCACCATCAGTCGTGCCTGGGTCTGTGAGTACCGGGGCAACCTGATTTTCGACGTCGACGGCATGGATCACGCGGTGGCCGGTACGCCGCTGGCGTTTCGCGATCGCCTCGACATCAACGGCGACAGCATTAGCGCACAACTGGACAATGTGTTCAGCGCGGCGGCGCTGGTCTATCTGTTCGCGTGCGGATTCCAGGGCAGCGCCTTCTTTACCGCCCAGGAAGAAGCCGGCAAAAGCTGGCGTTATTTACTGGAATGGTTCCGCCGTTTCGGTGGCCGCACCAATAATCTGCTGGTGCTGGATACCAGTCCCTACCCGGATATCGAAAGTCGCGACCGCCAGCAGGTGGTGTTGCGCAACCGGGACGCCAACAGCCAGTTCAACACGGAACGCACACAACAGGTGGCGCAACACTGCGAGCGCCTGGGCATTCGCTACAGTTACAAGGACCAGTACATCGAACAGCAGAATCAACAACTGCTGGCCGCCGGCCAGCCGGTCCAATCACTGGGCAGTACCGAACTGGGCCGCATCAGCCAGGCTTCGGGTGGGCTGGTGCAGGGCACAACCCTGCAGATTCCCACCACCGGTTATCACACCATGGAAGAAAGCGCCGCACTGAGTTCGGTGCGGGCTTTCCTGCACCTGCTCGGCGAACTCGGCACCGTCTAAGCCTCACTCACCCCGCTGTTCCTCCGCGCCTGCCCTAAATATTTTTATCAGAGTATTAAAACCTTATTGACTTCTAATAGTCAGATCATTATCGTCTAAGACGAACGTCTGACTAAGTTCAGCCGTTCACCACTCAAACAACGAGCGGGGACGCCCCGTTACCTCGCCATTCATT
>CBDULQ010000163.1:0-8780 GCA_965368115.1 uncultured Gammaproteobacteria bacterium
GGGTTCCAGCCAGCTCATTTGCTCGTATTCGAACATCAGGCGATGGCGTCGACCGATGGCTGACAGCGCTCTGCGGCAGGCGTCGGCAATATCTTTCATGACCGGCTCCGACATGTCGCGGCCGACCAGGGTGAAGTCCGCTTCGCCCGGGACGGTATGGGCATAACCGGGTTTTAGATCGACGCGGCCGATGGTGAGTCGCGATTTATCGGTGCCGTTTTCGTCGATGATGCGTTTGATTTCATGCGCGAAGTCCGCCAGCCCCATGAAGGCATCACTGCGCAGATTCATCGGTGCGGTGCCGGCATGGTCGGCTTTACCGATAAATTTCACCAGCCATTTGAAAACACCTGAAATGCCTTCCACAACACCGATGGCATTGCCGCTGGCTTCCAGTACCGGGCCCTGTTCGATATGCAGTTCCAGGAAAGCGCGAATACTTTTCGGATCGCGTCGCGCATGCAGGGCGCGGCGATAATCGAGATCGTAGCGAGCCATGGCGTCTTTGAGCAATTCACCTTCCGGGTCGCGTGCGGTTTCCAGCCAGTCCAGTGTCAGGCTGCCGGTGAGTGCCTGGGCACCCAGCATGCCGCCGAAACGACCTTCTTCCTCACTGGTAGCGATGATTTCCACCGGATGCTTGAGCTTGATGTCGCGCTCCTGAATGACGCGAATGCATTCCAGTCCGGCAACCACACCGAGTGTGCCGTCGAACATGCCACCGGCGGGAACGGAATCGAGATGCGAACCGATGATGATGGCGGGTTTGTCCGGGTCGCCATAACGTGCACAGACATTGCCCGCACCGTCCATATGTGTATGCAGATCGTAAGACCTGAAATAATCCATGATCCACTGTCGCGATTCCCAGTCGGGATCGGTGAAACCCTGGCGATAAATGCCTTTTTCAGAGCCTCTTGAACCGAATTCACTCAGTCGGTAGAGATCGTGTTCGATACGGTCGATATTGATGGAGTATGAAATAGCAGCCTCCGCGAATCATCGGTCTGTTGGTGATAATCCCGCTAATGATAACGCATTAGGCGGGTCTGCCAAAACCCGTTGACCCACCTTTGCCGACATAGTGTTTTTTTGCCATTGTGTTGCTGAATCGCAATATTTGAAATTCGGCTTGCAGAAAGTGGATTGGCGGGGCAATATAATTCGCATAATCGTCGACATAAGCTCCTTAATCAGAATTTGTTAATACGCATTTTTGCAGCGTGTGGCAAAACACTAGAAAAGGTATACGACATGGATAAGCAAATACTCCTCCTCAGTCTTCCTGTTTTTATCGGTCTCTGTTCGCTGACAACACAATTGCATGCCGAGTCGCCAACCCGATCCACTGCAGTCCAGTATCTGGCCGACTCGGGTATGTCTCCGCAACTCAATCAGAAACAGCTGGAAGCCCAGCAGCTGGATCGCAGAACACCGATGATGAATAGTAAGATGGGCGGCAAAAAAGGTAGTCCGATGGAAACCACGCCGCTGCTCATGGATTCAAAAATGGGTGGCAAAAAAGGTGGCCCGATGGAGAGTACTCCCTTGCTGATGAATTCAAAAATGGGCGGCAAGAAAGGCATGCCTGTTCAGGAGCAGATGATGGGTAAAGCCGATTCGAAAGTCGGCGCCAAGGTCGGTGGCAAAAAAGGCATGCTGATGCAGGAACAGATGATGATGGGCAAGGCGGATTCCAAAGTCGGTGCCAAGGTCGGCGGCAAGAAAGGCATGCTGATGCAGCAACAGATGATGGGCAAGGCGGATTCCAAAGTCGGCGCCAAGGTCGGCGGTAAGAAAGGTATGCTGATGCAGGAACAGATGATGATGGGCAAGGCGGATTCGAAAGTCGGCGCTAAAGTCGGTGGCAAGAAAGGCATGCTGATGCAGCAACAGATGATGGGCAAGGCCGATTCCAAAGTCGGCGCCAAGGTCGGCGGCAAGAAAGGTATGTTGATGCAGGAAGGTCTGCAGGAACAGATGATGATGGGTAAAGCCGAATCGAAAGTCGGCGCCAAGGTGGGCGGCAAAAAAGGCAAGCTACTGGAAGAGAATATGCCGGAAATGCCTGCCGATGCCATCGAACGGCAGGGCGGAGGAGGATTTGTTCCGCAGTAAGCGGTACCTGATCAATTCAATGTCATGATGACGATTAACAGGACGGTTAAGTCGAAGCTTGCGTATATACTCGCGTCATTATTTGCAGTCTGGCATACCGGTGCACTGATCATTGCACCGGCGCCGGAATCTTATCTGATCAATTCGATCTACAGCGTATACAAACCTTATTTGTCCCTGTTCAATATCAATAACGGCTGGGCCTTTTTCGCTCCCAATCCGCATACCGGCGTGCGCATGCATTACAACATTGTCGATGGCGACGGTCATACCCACCGATTCGATTTCACCGGCAGTTTGCAACGTAGCGCCACGGTATTTCAACGATATACCATGATGCAGGACTACATTTCGCTGAAAGCCGCGCCATACACCGCCAGTGCCGGACTTTACCTGTGTCGTCGACATGCCGACTTACAACCGCAAACCATCCGGTTCGAATTTCATCGAGCACGGGTCTTGACGCCGGAACAGTTTCTGGCCGGACAACGGGCAACCGACGCGGATAACCTGATCATCGAAATGGGAGACCCGATTTCGTGTCAACCCTGATGCGCCGTATCGCAGAACGCTGGCAGTGCCTGTGGTTTCAGTCGGAAACCAGTTTCAACCTGGATGTCATCCGCATGGGACTCGGCTTCTGCATGTTGTTCGCGTATGCCGGACTCACACCCTATGTCGGGGAACTGTATAGCGACCAGGGCTGGATATCCGACCAGGCCGTGTACCTGTATCGCGATCATCCCTGGTTTCAGTCATTGTTTTTCTATTTGCCGGATCAATATCAACTGGCCGCCCACTGGGTGTTTCTCGTCAGTTGCCTGTTGTTTGCAGTGGGCTGGAAGACACGTTATGTGAAATGGCTGGTGCTGGTGTTTCAGATTTCCTATGCCTATCGTAATCCGCTGATCACTTACGGGGTCGATTCCATTTTATGCAGCGTGTTGTTCATTCTGTGCTTGGCTCCGATCGGGCACAGCCTGAGTCTGGATCGCTGGGCGGAATTGAAACGCGCTAAATTACAGGATTTGCATCAGCATCCGCCGGCTTATCAGTCCATTTATCTGTTCATGTTTCGGCGTCTGGTCCAGATCCAGATGGCGATCTTTTTCCTGTTCGCCGGTATCGAGAAACTGCGTGGCGAATACTGGTGGTCCGGTGATGCACTCTGGGTGGCGCTCAACAATTACGAATACACCAATATACCGCTGGGATTCTTTGCCGAACATTACTGGCTGATCAATCTGCTAACCTATTTTACCCTGCTGGTTGAAGCGGGTTACTTTTACCTGATCTGGCAACGCAGTACCCGGCCCTGGTTCCTGGGCGCGGCGATTACCCTGCATCTGGGCATAGCCATATTGATGGGGTTGTATTATTTCTCCCTGGTGATGATTTTCTGTCATCTGAGCTTCGTACGGCGCGAGTGGTACACCCGCTTGTTCGACTGGTGGCGGAATAAAATGGGCCGTATGGAAATGATTTATGACGGCGAGTGCGGCTTCTGTAAGCGCTCCATGGCCTGGACCCTGGCCTTCGACGGTTTACAACAGATCAGCATTCGTGATTATCGGCGTAGCGCCTCGCCGCTGGTATCGAAAGAAGAGTCCGATCTGGCGCTGTACGCGGTCAATCATCGCGACGAAAAATTCGCCGGATTCGATGCCTATCGTTATGTGGTGCTGCGCGTGCCGGGTTTGTGGTGGCTGGTGCCACTATTTTATATTCCGTGGTTGAGCCGTGCGGTGGGACGACCGCTCTATCTGTGGATCGCCAGCCACCGTCATGTCATTTCCAGCTGTACCGGCTGAAACTTAACATCTGTGAATATTTTCCCCTGAATTGAACCTGCCGGCCTTGTGTTCCGACTCCTGTATAGCAACAGAACAGGGGACAGGGCTATGAACACATCGACAACCCGTACCAGAACGCCGGTTGGCATCATAACGCTGCTGGTGGCGGTCACGCTTATCAGTGCCTGCGGAGGCGGCGGCAGCAACTCTTCGACCAATACCCAGACACCGACTTTCTCCAGCCCGCCGGCCAGTGCCGCCGCGCTATCGGTTAGTTACGGCAACGTCAAGACACTCGACTTCAACTGGAGTGACGTCAGTGATGCGAATTACTACCGACTGCTGGAGAATCCAGACGGTGTTTCCGGCTTCACTCAGGTGGGTGGCGATGTCACTCAGGGTGAGCAGATGCTGGCGCTGAGTGTGCCGCTGTGGGCAAAGCTGAATGCCCAGTACATTCTGCAGACCTGTAACAACATGGGTTGTGTGGACTCCAGTGTGCTGGCGATCAATGACGGCATTGCCGACAGCATCGGTTATTTCAAAGCCAGTAACACGGATGCCAGTGATAATTTCGGTTTCAGTGTCGATCTGAGTGGCGACGGCAATACCCTGGCGGTGGGCGCACCCTTCGAAGCCAGTAATGCCAGTGGTATCGGGGGCGATCAGAACGATGACTCCGCCGGTTCCAGCGGCGCCGTGTATGTGTACGCCCGAGTGGCGGGTAACTGGCAGCAGCAAGCGTATATCAAGGCTTCGAATGCACAAAGCGGTGATGCCTTCGGCTGGTCGGTGACGCTGAGTGATGATGGCAATACCCTGGCGGTCGGTTCCGAAGACGAAAGCAGCAACGCCACCGGTGTGAACGGTGATCAGGCGAATAATATGAGCTCCGATTCCGGTGCTGTGTACGTGTTTGCGCGCAACGCTAACAGCTGGTCACAACAGGCTTATCTCAAGGCCGGCAATACCGGCGCCAACGATAATTTCGGTCATGATATTGCACTCAGCGGTGACGGCAATACGCTGATCGTCGGTGCGCCCTGGGAAAGCGGCGCCTCAACCACGATCAACGGGCCTTACAATAACGATGCGGTGATTGCCGGTGCCGCGTATGTGTTTGTGCGTAGCGGCAGCAACTGGAGTCAGCAGGCTTATCTCAAGGCGCCCAATGCGGATATCGGCGATCTGTTCGGCGAAGCCGTGGCGATTAACGGTGACGGCAACAGGGTGGCCGTGGGTGCCATCGGCGAGGCCAGCAATGCCAGCGGCGTCAATGGCGATCAGAACGACGATAGCCTCGACGATGCCGGTGCGGTTTACCTGTTTACCCGCAGTGGTAGCAGCTGGTCCTTCGAAGCTTATATAAAAGCCGGTAATACGGGTAATCTTGATCGCTTCAGTACCGGGCTCAGCCTGAGTCACGACGGTGATACCCTGGCAGTCGGTGCACGTGAGGAAGACAGTAATGCCACCGGCGTCGACGGTGACGGTAATAATAATCTGTCGGCCACGTCCGGCGCAGTGTATGTTTATGCGCGCAGCGGTTCGGTCTGGTCACAGCAGGCTTATATCAAATCCACCAATACCGAAGGTGGCGATGTGTTCGGCGGCCGCGATTTCGGTAACGGCGGTGTGAGTCTGAGTGCGGACGGTAATTTGCTGGCGGTGGGCGCTATCGGTGAAGATAGCCAGTCCACTGCATTCAACGGTAACCAGGCGGATAACAACGAGTCCGGTTCCGGTGCGGTATATCTGTATCGTCGCAGCAGTGGTATCTGGTCGCCACTCAGCTATCTCAAGGCAACCAACACGCACCTGCAGGATGTGTTCGGTTACGATCTTGCGCTCGATAATGCCGGTAACAGCCTGGCGATCAGCGCGCGTAATGAATCCAGCGCAGCCACCGGTATCAATGGCGACGACAGTGATGTGTCTGCACCACTGGCCGGCGCCGTATTCCTTTTCTAAAAGCGATCAACAGTCGCCGGGTTAATCGCCCGGCGCATATTTCGCAAACACTTCGTCGCCGGTCGAGTTTTCTGTTTCATTGCAAAATTCATAGAAGGCGGGTTTGTCATCGATAAAGACCTGGTGGTCGAAACGCATGTTGTCACTGGGGACGAACAATCCTGCCGGCATCATGTGCTGACCAGAGGCTTTGAGTCGATAGAACAGGTGACTGCCGCAGTGTTTGCAGAAGCCGCGTTCGGCCCACTCTGATGAATCATATACGGTGATGTTGTTTTCGCCTTCGAATTGCACATCGGTACCACAGTCGATCGCCATCAGCGGACCGCCGCCCCAGCGTCGACACATGCTGCAATGGCAGGCACCGATGTGATTGCTGCGTCTGAGCACCGTGAATATAACCGCGCCACACAGGCACTGACCTGAATCTGCGCTGTAATCGTCCATACGCTGTACTCCTTGTTATTTTGGAGGGAGTTCTATTTAAACGCGCTCACAAACTGAATACAAGGGCTGTGCTCACACATACAGGCTGGCCGTGAGGCAATGCAGTGAGCCTGCATATTCCAGTGTTGGCGAATAAATGAAACGGCTTTTGAAACCGGCCTGTTGCAGACGTTGTTCGATGGTACGAATGTCAGCCGCCGGTGTTAGTGGATAACGGGGAACCAGTAACTGTTTCCCGAACTGCAGCCAGTTCAAGGGACTGGCATAGTGACCGTCTTCGCTGCGCAGGGGCAGGCGAATGATATCGAGATTCGGTAAAGATGCGAGCAGGGCACGCTCCAGTGCAATGCAGCATTGCTGATCGTCCGGGTTGTCTTCGTTCCAGGCTACCGCTGCGAGTTTCGGGCCCAGGAAACGCATGTGCACATCCGCATGACCGGTGATTTCCTGTTCGAAACCGCCGGCCAGGATCCAGTCGCGTACGCCGAGTAACTGATTCAATGACTGTAATTGCTCACGCCATTCGGTTTCGTCATGCGCCTGTTGCAGCATCACTACGGCGCGTCCCTGCGGGCCGGCAACCAGGTTGCCGTGGGGCAGGGAGACGGCCGCGTCTTCCACCGGTTTCTGGACGATGCGCGAGAACAGTTGTTCGTCCAGCGGTCGGTCGTCGGTGTCCAGCCGCGGCAATACCCAGTGTACCTGGTCACCCTGTTTAACCGCGATTGGCGAACGATCGCGTAACCAGGGTGTATCGAATGGAGCGCTGATGACGTGAAACAGTTCGGAGCTGGAACAACCGGCGACGAAGGCATCGCTCAGTGCCGTGTCCTGTGACAGCAGGATAACACCGCTGAAATTCGCCGCCTGTTCGGCGATGGCTTCCAGCGTCGTCAGAATGGTGCTGTGATAATGAGGAACGAGCAGGGCCTGCGGGCGCCGGTAGTCCGGAATGATGACGCGGCGCCCGACGGCCACGATTACTGGCCGTTGTTGGCCGGTGCGTGAATGCGAACGCCGGGCAGGCCGGCTTCGGTATTCTGTTTCGGTTTAATGCGTGGTTGCAGTCGGATACCCGGTTTCATGCGCAGTCCGGGTTTGAATCGACCGCCGGGCGCTTTCGCTTTGTTCATACGAATACCGGCCTTGTTCATGCGAATACCGGGTTTGCTGGCGCGCAGATCGGCTTTGTTCATGCGTTGACCGGCGCGCAACCCGGGCTTGCTGGCGCGAATACGCGGCGACAGGCGTTTGCCGGTTTTGCGGATGCGTTCTTTTGCGGCGCGTTTGTTGAGCGGGCCGCCGGAATCACCGGCCAGGCCGGTCATCGGAAAGGAGCACAGCGTGGCTACGGCCAGCGCCAGACTGTTCAGCATTCGGGCTCTATGATGTGCCATGAGGATCTCCTTGAATATTCTGCTGATGGGTCGTGCCCGCCACCATTATGGTTCAAATCGCCGTATCCAGGCCAGTGTTATTTATCGGCATGATTTTTGAAGTTATGTGGGCAATGCTGCAGAATAGTGAACTATCCCGCTTGTCGAGGATCGACAACACCTGTTCACGACCGATAGACGCCTGATGATACAGAAAATTTTTCCGCAATTCGAAACCGGCATCGAACTCGAGAATCTTTACCTGAGTGGTGCGCTCCCGGAACGTAACACGGGGCAGCCTTTCGTCTACAGCAATTATGTCACCAGCCTGGACGGACGTATTGCCATTACGCATCCGGTCACCGGCGAGACGCGTGTGCCCGATAGTATTGCCAATCCGCAGGACTGGCGTCTCTATCAGGAACTGGCGGCTCTGGCGGACGTGCTGATTACCAGCGGGCGTTACATGCGTGACCTGGTGGCCGGTAAAGCGCAGGACGAATTGCCGGTGGGAAATGATCCGGAGTTCGATGATTTACGCCAGTGGCGCATCAGTCAGGGGCTCAGTCCACAGCCTGCCGTCGCGATTCTCACACGCAGTATGGATCTGCCCTGGGAACGCATCTGCGGGCACGACGATCGTCAGGTGCTGGTGATCACCACAGGGCAGAATCATCAGCAACAGAGCGCTGCCGCCACCGATAGCGGTGCAACCGTTGTGCGTCTGGGTGATGCGGATTATGTATCCGGTGTCGACCTGGTACGGTTTCTGTCTGCACAGGGCCTGCAGCGCATGTATGCCATCGCCGGGCCCATGGTGCTGGAAACCCTGTTGCGCGATCAGGTGTTGAATCGCCTGTTCATGACCCGGGTGCATCGTATCATCGGCGGCGTCGAGTTCGACACTATTCTGGAATCGAAACGCCTGCAACCGCCGGCGAATATGAGACTGGTCAGCCTGTATCTGCATCAGGCCGAGGTTATTGAACAGTGCTTCGCCTGTTACGATCTGCAGGGCGAGGACGATTGAATTCAGGCCTATTCGCCGTGCTGCGGCCATTAGTCGCGGAAAACT
>CBDULQ010000164.1:0-8756 GCA_965368115.1 uncultured Gammaproteobacteria bacterium
GGGCTCCGGTATCAGCTGGACCTATCAGGGTCGCCCTGTGCTGGCCACGCCGAATCTGAAACAGGGCGAAATCAGCATCATCGATATGCAGAACTGGAAAACCATCAAGCGCATCAAAACCCTGGGACCGGGCTTTTTCATGCGCAGTCATGAAAACTCCGATTACGCCTGGGCCGATGTGTTTTTCGGTCCCAATCGGGATGCCGTGCACATCATCGATAAGCGCACACTGGAAATCGTCAAAACCCTGCGCCCTGAACCGGGTAAGACCGCAGCGCATGTGGAATTCGATAAAACCGGGGAACACGCTTTGTTAAGTATCTGGGATATGGATGGCGCGGTGATCGTTTACGATGCGAAAACCCTGGAAGAAATCAAACGCCTGCCGATGAAAAAGCCGTCGGGCAAATACAATGTGCATAACAAGATTACCCGTTCCGCCGGCACCAGTCATTAGTTCGAACCCGATTTCGACACCCTGGAGCCCGTTGCCATTTCGACACCCCGTGTCGGAGTGGCTTTTTTAATTGCACGGAATAAAAGTCAGATCACCAGATCGCGCAACTGATCCACCTTGAGTAGCGAAATGGTTTTACCCTTGACCGCAATCAGCTCCTTTTTGGTCAGGTTCTTGAGAATACGGGAAAAGGTTTCCGGCTGAATGGACAACCTGGAAGCGATAATATTTTTGGAAATATTCAGCTGGATATCGACCTGGTCATGGTCACGTTCAGCATCAGGAATCAATTGCAGTAAATAATGTACCAATCGGAAGGTGGCGTTCTGCAAAGTGAGGTAGTCGATCTCATTGAGGCGCTGATGCAGGCGCATACTCATATCGGAGAGCAGTTTGAAACAGGTTTCCCTGGAATTCGACAGGATCTCGAGAAAAGCATCGGAATCGAACGCCAGCAATTCAGTTTCACCGATGGCTTCGGCGTTCAACGGATAACAGCGTTCCTCCATGAAAATCACCGCCTCGGCAAAGGACTGGCCGGGCTGAACCACTTCGATGACACGCTCGTTACCATCCAGTGACAGGCGATATAACTTGATTTGCCCGGACTGAACCTGAAAAAAGCGGTCTGCACGCTCACCCTGTTCGAACAGATGTTCACCATCGGCCAGCTTTAGAACTCGAGTGGATTTCTGAATAATCTGCAGATGATCGTCTGACAGACCCGATAGCAGGGTATGGTTTTTCAGCAGCTGTACGGATACGCAAGGAGCAAGCATAGGATCTGGCCTGGGTAATATTCGGAAAAATTAAACGCCGTTGTCTAATAACCGACAATCGAAAAAAAGCATACCTTATCCGGCGACAAATCGATAGTGACCTGCATCAACACCTGTCTGCCGTCCGCCGGGATTTCCCGGGCCGGCTTCACCACGACCGGTGGTAAAGCTGGTTTTTACCTGGAGCCTACATTAAACTGGCGCGATGAAAAAATATGCCGTTCATATCATTGCCGTATTGTTCGTCGCCATTTACCTCTGGGTGAGTCAGCACTCATCGACCGGTTTCTCCGAGAACCCGGTAACACTGAGTAAATCCTCGACACCGGAAATCGTCATGTTCGGAACACAGAGTTGTAAATACTGTGCCGCAACCCGCGCCTTTTTCGAGTTTCATCAGCTTCCCTACGAAGAACTCGATATCGAAAACTCGGACAAGGATATGGAAATGTTTTACCTACTGGGAGGCAAAGGCACACCGCTACTCATCGTCAACGGTGTTATCATTCATGGTTTCGACGAAGACGCCATTCGGCGTGCGCTATAAATCCTCACTCACCGCCGCGTTAACGACAGAAACTCACCGCATCTTTTCGACAGCGTCGATAATCCACCCAGCTGGCATCACTGAGAATCGCGCCTTCGAATTCGGTGCCGTCAATCACCGCTTCACGCAACGATGCTTTGGTCAGGTTGGCACGATTGAATTTGGCGTCCACCAGATTGGTTTTATCCATGCGCGCACGCGTTAAATCGGCGCCGACAAAGTTAGCGGATTCCATATCCGCTTCGTTAAAATTGGCCTCTGCGGCAGTAATATTTTGCAGACTGGCTTCTTCCAGATTGGCCAGTTCGAAATTGGCCTTTTCCAGTTTCGCCTCGTCAAACATCGTCTGAATCAGATCAGCATCATAGAAGTGCGTTTCGTCGAGAATGGCCGCGGAAAAATCCGCCTTGTCGAGACGCGCACGACTCAGGCGAGCGCCGCGCATGTTGGCCTTAACGAAGCGGGCTTCACGTCCATCGATGCCGACCAGAAAAGCATTCTTCATCGAAGCCTGACTGAGATCAGCCTGTTGCAGATTGGAAAAACTCAGGTCTGCATCGTTCATGCGCGCACCCACCAGTTTCGCGCCCTGCAGATTGATATTGTTGAGGTTGGCTTCACGCAGATTGGCACCGGACAGATCAGCACCCGATTTGTCACAACCGGCCCAGTTGACACGCGGCGCGGCGGCATCGTTACAGTCAGCCTGAACGGACGCACTGAACAGTGCAGCACACAACACAAGTAGACGTAGCTTCATAACGGGATGGATCGCCCCTTCTTCAATGCACGGATCAAAAAACGCGCCGGCTGCAAAGCGTCTCGCACCTGCGCATAAACCGGCGTCGGCTGCTGTTCGATTTCGGCAGCAATGATTTCCGCTGCCAGCCAGGCGGTACTCAGTCCCCGCGCGCCGTGACCCACATTAACATATAAACCCGGCTGATACCTGCCCGGCGGATATTCGCTCATCGGTCTACCGCGCGCCAGATCGGCATAACTGTTCAAAAATTCATCAACATCGGCGACACCGCCAAGCAGCGGCAAACGGTCGGCGGTCGCAGCGCGTACAGCGGCGCGTCCGCCCTGCACCGGCGTGTCGATCGCTACCGGTCGTAGCCCCTGCTGCAAGGCCTGCAAATTGTGCTGATGATCATCGTCAGTCAGTTCGATGGAATCGTCATCGGGATGAAAACTGGCGCCGACAACCTGCCGATCATGGCGCGCCGGTAACAGGTAACCCTCGTAACAAATAGGACAGCGCAGTTCGGCCAGGGGTTCAGCCGCCGCCAGATAGCTGAGTTGACCGCGCACCGGTTGCGGCGCCAGCCATCGGGTCTGGGTGAATTGTCCCAGTTGATGACCATTGGCGAGCAACAACACGGCGTTACTGTCCACCAGCTGATCCTGTGCATCGTAAAGTCGCCATGCGCCCGGTTGATAATCGATACGATCAATGACGCTATTGCCTATAAATTTCACCCGTTCACCGGCGTCGTCCAGCAACAGCTCACACAACTGCCGAGGATCCAGATAACCGGCCAGTGGAAACCACAGGGCGTCCTGCTGCAAATCCAGTCCGCTGTACTCGGCCAGATGCTCGGCGTCGATACACTGCACCAGTTGTTCATCGAAATCGCCATCACGCATGTGACGAACAATGCGTTGCGAAGACGCCAGTTGCGCCACGCCTGCCGGCTGCCAGTCCAGTTCCGGATAGTGCGCCGCAAGTCGGTTTAACTGTTGCACGGCCAATGCAAAAGCCGCCGAATGAAAATCGCTTTCCGCACCGGACTGTAAACTCAGGCGCGGCATCACGACACCCAGCGGATTGCCTGAAGCCGCCATGGCCGGTGCAGCAAGCTGGTCGATGAGGCGCACCTGCCAGCCGCGTTGCGCCAGTACCCAGGCGCTGGTGACACCGGCGATACCGGCGCCGAGGATGGTGATGGATTTCTGTTGAGTATCTACTTGCGGAACACGATACCAGGGCGGCGTTAAGACAGACGCTGTCGGCTGCGTCATGCGGCCGCGTAACATGTCGCGCTTGCGGCCATAGCCGGGCATTTTTTGCATCGCGAAACCCTGCTCCGCCAGCCCGCGACGCACGAACCCGGCCGAGGTATAGGTGGCGAGTGTGGTGCGTTCTGTGCTGAGTCGCGCAAGCTGTGCAAACACCTGTTGATTCCACATCTGCGGATTACGATTCGGTGCAAAGCCATCCAGGTACCAGGCATCCATGGCCTGGTCCAGTTGCGCCAGGCCGGTCGACACATCGTCGAATATCAACATCAGTACTACGCGGCCGTTGAACAGGCTGCGTCGATGCAAACCGCGAATCGCTGGCGGATACACCTGCAACAATTCGTCGACGATGGCTTCGAAGCGGGGATAAACCGCAAGCGCGTGTTGTAAATCAGTCTGACTGAAGGGAAATTTTTCCAGCGAATAAAAATACAGCCGCGCATCGGGTGCACTGGTCTGCAACCAGTGCTGCACGGTGATGACGAAATTCAGTCCGCTGCCGAAACCGGTCTCGCCGATACAGAACGTTTTGCGACCCTGCCAGGCCTGCGGTAAATCATTGGCGGCGATAAACACATGTTCGGTTTCCGCCACGCCCTGGTCGCGACTGAAATAGACATCGTCAAACTGTTCACTGAACGGCTGGCCATCGCGCCAGCTCAAATCGGCCTGTTTCATGAATTCATTGCATTGGCTCTGCCACTCGGCTTGCGCAGGCATTATACTACCTGCTGCTCCCCAAATCCGATGATTCACTTTGTTTATGAATGCCATGTCCAGTACACAGGCTTACCGTCATTGCCTGCAGATCGCTAAAAACCATTACGAAAATTTCCCGGTCGCCTCCTGGTTTCTGCCGCGCCGCATCCGCTACCCCATCGCAGCGATCTACGCCTTTGCCCGGCGCGCCGACGATATTGCCGATGAAGGTGATTTGACCGATGAACAGCGTCTGGCCCAGCTCGATGACATGGGGCGCGCCATCGACGGCGCCCACCAGGGGCTGGTCAGCAATGATCCGGTATTCATCGCGCTGGCCGACACCCTGCAGCGCTTCGATTTACCGGTGCAGCTGTTTCACGACCTGCTATCTGCGTTCAAACAGGACGTCACCAAGAAACGCTATGCCGATTTCGGTGAAGTGATGGATTATTGCCGGCGCTCCGCCAATCCCATCGGTCGCCTGTTGCTGCACCTGGTGGGGCGCACCGAGCGCCAGTTACTGGGCCATGCGGATGCCTTGTGCAGTGCGCTGCAACTAATCAACTTCTATCAGGATCTGACCCAGGACTATGACGAAATGGATCGCATCTATCTGCCCCAGGATGAGTTCCGGCGCTCGCTGCTCAATGAAACCTACATCAAAAATCGCATCACCGACGGGCCGATGATCCTGTTCATGCGCAAACAGTATGAACGCACCAACAAGCTGCTCAATGCCGGCGCCCCGCTGGGCAAGAAACTGGGCGGCCTGTTCGGTTTTGAAATTCGCCTCATCGCCGCCGGTGGATCACGTATCCTGCAACGGCTGCATGCCGAGGACGAAAACCTCTACGCACGACCGAGGCTGGTCATCGGCGACTGGCTGTGGGTGTTCTGGAAAGCCCTGCGCGCCAAATAGCGCAGGCTTGCCTGCATAGCGGCGATGCAACATACTTGGCGCCCATGACGCCCGACCAATACTGCCAGCATAAAGCCGCCGCCAGCGGCTCCAGTTTTTACGCCAGCTTCCGCTTTTTACCCGAACTCAAACGTCGTGCTATCACCGCGCTGTATGCCTTCTGCCGTGAAGTCGACGACGTGGTGGACGAATGCCAGGATACGGCGGTCGCCTACACCACGCTGAACTGGTGGCGCCAGGAAGTGGCCAACCTGTATGCCGGCCACCCACAACATCCGGTGACCCAGGCCCTGCATCCCCTGCTGGACGATTTCGACCTGGCTCAGGAGTACCTGCTGGAAATCATCGACGGCATGGAAATGGACCTCAACCACCAGGGCTATGCGGATTTCAAATCCCTGACGTTGTATTGCTATCGCGTCGCCAGCGTAGTCGGTCTACTGTCGGCGGAAATTTTCGGTTACCGGGACCGGCGCACCCTCAAGTACGCCCACGACCTGGGCCTCGCCTTCCAGCTCACCAACATCCTGCGCGATGTGCGTGAAGATGCGCAACGTGGTCGTGTCTACCTGCCCGCCGACGAGCTGGAAAAATTCGGCGTCGGCATCAGCGATCTGGATCGCCCGGTGACTTCCGATGCGGTGCAGGCGCTGTTTCAATACCAGGCGGACCGGGCGCGCGAATATTACATCAAGGCCTTCAACCAGTTACCGGAACAGGATCGCTATGCGCAACGCACCGGGCTGATCATGGCGGAAATCTACCAGGCCCTGCTGGATGAAATCGAAGCGGACGGTTTTCGGGTGCTGGAACATCGCATCAAGCTCACCCCGATACGCAAACTGTGGCTGGCCTGGCGTGCTTCGCGACGCGAGGCCCGTCGTTATCGGCGCTACCGCAAGTCGCCGGCTTCGGCATGAACCCGACCCCGGTCACCATCGTCGGCGCCGGATGGGCCGGGCTCGCCGCCGGCGTTACCCTGAGCGCCAACCGCATACCGGTACGCATTTTCGAGGCGGCCAAACAGATCGGCGGCCGCGGTCGCAATGTACAACTGGACGGCACCGAACTGGACAACGGCCAGCACCTGATGATCGGCGCCTATCATGAACTGCTCGGCCTGCTCGATACCCTGCAGCTCAGCGAACAGGCGCTGTTTGCACGCATCCCCCAGCAACTGAAAATCCTTGATGCCACCAGTGGGTCGATCGATTTCGAACTGAATCTGCCGCGCCTGCCCGCACCGCTGCACCTGCTGTTCGGCATGCTCGCCAGTCGTCCCATGTCGATGGGCGACAAGTTCAGTACGCTGCTGCGCTTCAATCGACTGTTGAATACGCCCCTGGCGCAGGATTGCAGTGTCAGCCACTGGCTGGCGAGCGCGGGGTTGCCCGAAACCTATGTGGAGCGCCTGCTCAAACCACTCTGCCTGGCGGCGCTGACCACCCACCCGGACGAGGCGTCAGCGCAGATTTTCCAGACCGTGCTGCTGCAGACCTTCCAGGGTGCACGCGCCAACACCGATCTGCTCATCGCGCGCCGCAACATCGGCGAACTGTTCCCTGCTCAGGCGCACAGCTATATCGAAAGCCACGGCGGCGAACTGCTGACTGCACATCGAGTGCGCAGCATCGAAACGGATGGAGCGCGTGTGCAGGCCATTCAGGTGAATGGTGAATCTGTCGCCGTGGATCAGCTGGTGCTGGCCACATCGCCGGTCGCCACGCAGCGTTTGCTGGCGCCGATCACCGCCTGTGCCGATGTCGCCGAACAGCTGAACCGGTTCGAATACGAAGCCATCACCACCGTTTACCTGCACTATGCGCAGGATATCCGCCTGCAGGAGCCGATGCTGGGCCTGCGCGGTGCCAGCGCCGAATGGCTGTTCGATCGTCGCCTGTGCGGCCAGCCCGGTGTCATCGCCGGTGTCATCAGTGCCGTCGACCCCGCCCTGCCTCATGAGCAACTCGCCACCCGCCTCGCCGCAGAACTCAGCCGACTGTTCGGCTGGCCGCAACCGCATCATCACCGCGTCATCGTCGAAAAACGTGCCGCCCTGCGCTGCACCCCCAACATCGATAAAATCAGACCGGGTATACAGACAGCACTGGCCAATCTGCGATTATGCGGCGATTATGTACACAGCGAAGGCGCCCGGTCAGCGGGCTTACCTTCCACACTCGAAGCCGCCCTGCGCTCTGGTGTAAAATGCGCCCGGCAACTGATTAAGGAATCCCGATAAGCATGCAATATCAAGCTCCATCCGATTTACTCAAAGACCGAATCATCCTGGTGACCGGCGCCGGCGACGGCCTCGGCAAGGCTGCCGCCAAAGCCTTCGCCGCCCACGGCGCAACCGTCGTCCTGCTCGGTCGCACCATCCATAAGCTGGAACAGGTCTACGACGACATCGTTGCCGCCAAATGCCCCGAACCCGCCATCTACCCGATGAACCTGGAAGGCGCCACACCGAAAGACTACGAAGATCTGGCCAAGACCCTGCAGGAAGAATTCGGCCAGTTACACGGCCTGCTACACAATGCGGCCTGGCTGGGTTCCAATACCCCGATCGCCATGTACGACATCGAAATCTGGTTCAAGGTGATGCAGGTCAACGTGAATGCCGCCTTCGTCATGACCCAGGCGCTGTTGCCCCTGCTCATCGATACAGGTGATGCCTCGGTGGTGTTCACCCTGGACGACAAACACACGGCCTACTGGGGCGCTTACGGTGTATCCAAGGCTGCGATCAAAGGTTTCATGGATATCCTGGCCGATGAAATGGACACTGAAAAACGCGTCAAGGTCAACGCCATCGATCCGGGCCCGGTACGCACGGCGCTGCGCAAGAAGTCGTTTCCCGGCGAAGACATGGAACAGCTGAAAACACCGGATGAGGTGATGGATGCCTATCTGTATCTGATGGGTAAGGACAGCGATGCGGAACAGGGTAAGGTGATTCTGGCGCAGGGCTAGGGTTTCCCTTGATTGACGAGATCCCCGACAGAAACGTTCGGGGATGACGTGAAACGCAGGAACAGCAAAAGCAAAAAAGAAAACGCCAACAACGCTAAAAACGCGAATGGCTGTGATGGCGGGCGCCGGATTCGAGACCCGGGTCAACAGTTAGATTATTCCAGTTGCTGGAAGACTGGATTCCCACCTGCGCGGGAATGACGAGCCTGAAAAGAATGGCGTTAACTGGAAACAACGTCATCCCCGAATGCTTCTGTCGGGGATCTCCATCAACCGGCGCCCTGCTCGCGCAGACTGTGAGCAGGACCGCACAGATTCACACTTAACTCAAACTCTAGAGCCGGCACCATC
>CBDULQ010000165.1:0-8525 GCA_965368115.1 uncultured Gammaproteobacteria bacterium
GGCTTTTCCTGTCCGCATACAACGAAGAAGACACCGTCCAGCAGGCCGTCAGGGGTGGTGGACTGGGCTATGTCGTGAAGCCGGTAGACGCACCTCAGCTTATTCCGGCTGTTGAATCCGCACTGGCTAGAGCACGCGATTTGCGCGCCCTGATCGACACCAAAAAACAGCTTGAACAGGCATTGTCCGGGCAACGTAAGAACAGTGTCGCCGTCGGCATCCTGATGGAACGCCGAGGCCTCGCCGAAGCCGAAGCATTTGAAACATTGCGTGCCACGGCTCGTTCTAGCAATCGCAAGCTCGACGAACTGAGTAGAGAACTGGTCGATGCACTGGAACGGGTTAACACCCTGTAAAGTCGGCTCTGGCCTCCAACAACCTGTACTCTACTCCAGCAGGGGAAATCGGCATGACACCCAGCGACGAATATGCGGAGCTTAGTCGCGAACAGCTGATCGAGCGACTGCAGGAACTGGAACGCGTCAACGGCCTGTACCGGTTCATTATTGATGCAGCTCCTGCGCTGATTTCCTATGTAGATGCCAGGCAGTATTATCGCCTGGTTAACCGGGGATACGAGAACTGGTTTAACAAGGACCACAAGCAGCTCGAAAATCGCCCCGTAAGGGAAGTCGTAGGCGATACCGCTTTTCGGGGGCTTGCTGAACATATTCGCCTCGCCCTGTCCGGCGAGCAGGTTAACTACGAGTACCAGCTCGAAAACTTTCAGCATGGGCTGAGGGATATATCAGTCAGCTACATTCCCCACTGGGTAGATGAGCAGGTAACCGGATTTTGTGCGATGGTGCAGGACATCACCGATCGCAAACGCGCCGAAGAGAACCTGCGCCAGCAACTCACGCTCAATCAACTTTACCTGGATACGGTTCATTCCATCATTCTCGCGCTGGATGTCGATGGACGCATCGTCAAACTTAATCGCAGCGCCTGCACCCTCCTCGGCGCCGAGGAAAGCGAGCTGCTCGGCCGTGACTGGTTCGATAATTTTATTCCCGAACCGGAGCGCGACCGGGTACGCGCTATATTTACTCGTCTGCTCGAGGGCAATGACCAGGAAATAGAATACAACTGCAATTCGATCCGCTGCATCGATGGCAGCATCCGCATCGTAGAATGGCATAACAACCGCCTGGTCGATGATACACATCAGCCATTCGGCATCCTGAGTTCGGGCATCGACATCACCGAGCGTCAGCGCTCCGAAACCGCACTGCAGGAAAGTGAACAACGTTTCCGTACCCTGTTTGAACAGGCACCCATCGGCATGGCCATCGGTGGACTGGATACCCGCCCCATTCGAGTCAACCATGCGCTACAGCAATTTCTGGGTTATAGCGAAGAGAAAATGCGCAAGTCGGACTTCCTGACCTGGACTCATCCGGACGACCTGCGGGCAAGTCGAGCAATGCTCGACAAACTACTCAATGGAGAAGCGGAAGAGCTATCCATCGAAAAACGTTATTTACGCAAGGACGGCCGACCTGTCTGGGCACAGACACAGGTCTGCGTGGTTCACAACGACCAGGGCGAGGCAGATCATTTCGTGGCTATGATTCAGGACATCACCCGCCAGAAAAACAAGCGCCAGGCATTGATCGAGAGCGAAGAGCGTTACCGGAATTTATTCATGGGGTCTCCGGATGCCATTTTTCTAAACCAGAACAACCGGGTCACCCTGGTCAACCAGGCCTGTCTACAACTGTTTGGCGCCAGCAGTGCAGAGCAGCTTGTCGGACGCCCCATATATGATCTGTTTCATGAAGATTTTCATCCGATTATTCGGCAGCGTATCGATAAAATACTTGAATCAGATGGCATAGCACCAAGACTGGAAGAAAAAATCGTTCGCCTCGACGGCAGCCTGGTCGATGTCGATGTCATTGCCGCCTCGTTCAGCTACGGTGATAAAAAAGCCATCCATGTCATTATGCGCGACATCACTCAACGCAAACAGGCGGAGAATGCACTTAGCGAAAGCCGACGTCGCCTGGAATGGGCCGAAGAAATCGGTCATATGGGCAGCTGGGAATTCGACCTCGACAATAATCGCCTCACCTGGTCAGATGAAGTTTTCCGCATTTTTGGTTTGGATCCTCAATCGTTTACACCTGATTATCGATATTTTCTGAGCGCCGTACACGAAGACGATCGCGACATGGTCGATCATAGCTATCGTGAATCCGTCGAACGTGATGATGCAAGCTATGATATCGAGCACCGAATCATACGATCCGATACCGGCGAGACACGCATCGTGCATGAGAAATGCCTGCATTTTCGTAATCCAGAGGGACGTATCGTACAGTCGCTTGGCATGGTGCATGACGTCACCGAACAACGCCATATAAAACAGGCACTGGAAGCCAAGAATCGCGAGCTTGAGGCGGTCCTCGATATCATCCCTGCCATGGTTTACGTGAAAGACAGCAAGCTGCGTCATGTCAATGTCAACAAGGCAACCTGTGACTTCACCGGCGCGCCGAAGGAACAGTTCATTGGCCACACCTGTGCCGACGTGGTACCAGCGGAGCTTGCACGCTCTTCAGAAGCCAGTGACATCGAAGTATTGAATAGCGGACAGGCTATAGAGAATATCGAAGAGTCATGGACCGATGCAAACGGCAAGGTACACTGGGCTACAACATCCAAAGCACCCATTCTCGACGAACAGGGACTTGTTACAGGCCTGGTCGGGCTCACCATCAACATTACTGAACGAAAAGAAGCCGAACTCGCTCGCATCGATAACCTTAAAGCACAACGCGACACCCTGGTACGCGAAGTTCATCATCGCATCAAGAATCACCTGCAGGGCGTTATCGGCCTGCTGCGTAACATCATCACCGGTGATCCGAGCATCACCACACCTCTGGAAGAGGTCATCACGCAGATCCGTACCATTGCCCAGGTGTACGGTTTACAAAGTACGCGTGACGACGCTCGAGTTCGTGTTTGCGACCTGGTATTAAACAGCTGCAAGGAAGTCAGAGAACCGGTGCAGATGTCCCCAAGGACACCTGCCGACCGAGAAGCTATCCTGGCTCAGCGGGAAGCCGTTCCGGTTGCACTCATTATCAATGAGCTCATCACCAATGCGATCAAACATGTAAATAAAGAATCCGGGCAGGCTCAGGTCGCCGTCAACCTGAACCTGGCTAACCAGGAAGCCCTTCTTCAGATTAGCAACAGTCCTGCCCGGCTGCCGGACGACTTCGACTTCGCTACACGCCGGGGCACCGGAACCGGTCTGGAGCTGGTCGCCTCATTACTGCCCAGAGAGGGCGCATCCATAGACATTCAACAGATTGATGATGCGGTAATCACACGTCTGCGTCTACGAGGTCCTGTGGTCAGCATCAACCCTGTCGAATAGCCTTTCACTCCGACAATATGCATTATCAAGTTAGCGAATTGCCTGTATCATTGAGCTTCCGATTACAAACTCGTCACTGGATGTCCAGGTGGAACATCGCGCAAGAAAACGTTTTGGACAAAATTTTTTAACTGACTCGACCATAATCGATCGCATCGTCATGGCCATCAACCCCGGCATCGATGACCACCTGATTGAAATTGGCCCGGGCCTTGGTGCTCTGACCTGTCCGTTAATCAAACAAACCGGCAAACTCGATGTTATTGAGCTGGACCGGGACATCATCCCCAAGCTTCGCCTCAACTGCGGCCTGCAAGGTGAACTCAATATTCACAATGTCGATGTGTTGAAATACGATTTTTCCGAGCTCTATGACGGAGAACACAAATTACGTATCGTCGGTAATCTACCTTACAATATTTCAACGCCTATCATATTTCACCTGGTGAAATATGCCGACATGATTCGGGATATGCATTTCATGCTGCAAAAAGAAGTCGTACAACGACTGGCAGCTGCAGCGGGGACTGCCGACTACAGTCGGTTATCGGTGATGGCTCAGTTACATTTCCGTGTCACGCCCCTGTTTCTGGTGCCTCCGGAAGCATTCAATCCACGCCCGAAGGTCGAATCAGCCATCGTTAAACTGGTCCCGCACTCCGAACCGCCGGTACAGATCGACGATCGCCAGGTATTCGACAGGCTGATCAGCCAGGCTTTCTCGCAAAGACGCAAAACCATCCGGAATGTATTGAAAAAAATCTGTACTGAAGCCCAGCTGGAAGAAGCGGGCATCGATCCTGGACACAGAACAGAAACCATTGATTTACAAAGGTTTGCACGACTGGCAAATATCCTCAGCCAGGATACGAATCAAAATGTTCATAAAAATTAGCGGTCACAGCTACGGGCAAATCTGGTAAGCTAAGCCATCGGTTAATCGAGACGAATTCGGAATCATGACGCAGAGCGAATACAAAATCAGTATCGAAGTGGAACCTGCCTACATTGAGGAACAATCCGATCCGGATCACGAACAGTATGTGTTCTCCTATACGGTGACCATTATCAATGACGGAACGGTTCCGGCAAAATTACTGACACGACATTGGGTTATCACCGACGCCGATGGGGAGACCCAGGAAGTAAAAGGTGAAGGCGTTGTCGGGGAACAGCCCTATCTCAAACCCGGCGAAGCATTTCAGTACACCAGCGGCACCTTGATGAAAACGCCGGTCGGTTCAATGCAGGGCAGTTACCAGATGCTTGCTGACGACGGCATCAAGTTTGACGCGCAGATTCCGGAGTTCTATCTGGTTGTTCCTAAGACGCTTCACTGAATCAGTACAACATTAAATCAGTATGGGACTGAAGTTCAGTTATACCCTGCTATCCCCAATATATGACGCCGTGGTTGCTGCGCCAACCGAGTCCATAAGGCGCAACAGTTTGCAGCGCCTCGGCGCACACCCATCTTCCAGGGTACTTCTCAACGGCATCGGTAGCGGACTCGATCTCCCCTATCTACCTCAGGACCACCAGTATATCGGGGCAGACCTTACTCCGGCCATGCTACGCAAAGCACGCAAACGTGCCGATCACCAGCAGCTGAATATCAAAATGCAGGAAGCTGATGCCATGCAACTACCCTTCGGCAACGGCAGTTTCGACATTGTTGTTATGCACCTGATTCTGGCAGTTGTACCGCAACCTCTAAAAGCCTTACAGGAAGCAAGTCGTGTACTAAAGCCCGGTGGTAAAATTTATATTCTGGACAAGTTCATCCAGCCCGGAGAGAGCGCCTTGCTACGTCGTATGATAAACCCGCTGATAAGGCATCTGGCAACGCGAACCGATGTGATTTTTGAACAACTTCATCAGCACTGCCAGGAACTCCGACTTATCGAAAATAAACCGGTATTATTAGGTGGCTGGTTTCGTAGCATCGAACTCGAAAAAGAGAATTCGGCGTAATGGCTGTTTATGCAATTGGCGACATTCAGGGCTGTTATAGCCAGCTTGAAAGCCTGCTCAAGGCGATCAACTTCAAAAGCGACCGTGATCAGCTCTGGTTTGCCGGTGACATTATCAATCGCGGCCCCGAATCTTTACGTACCCTGCGCTATATAAAAACACTTCAGGACAATGCCGTTACCGTGCTCGGTAATCACGACCTGCATTTGCTGGCCATTGCCAACGGCCGCGGCAAACCAGGAAAAAAAGACACTATTGGAGATATACTGGAAGCCGCCGATCGCGATCAGCTCCTTGACTGGCTGATTCATCGTCCATTGATGCATTATGACAACAAACTTGATGCCTGCCTGGTGCACGCCGGCATTTATCCTGGCTGGTCAATCAAGGATGCTCTGGCCCGTGCGGCAGAAGTCGAAAAAATATTACGCGGCAAAAAGCAGCACGAGTTTTTTCAGCACATGTACGGTGACAAACCGCCCCGCTGGTCTAATAAACTCAAAGGCTGGGACCGGCTTCGATTCATTACCAATGTCTTTACTCGCATGCGATACTGCGATAACCGTGGGCACCTGAGTCTGCGCGACAAGGGCGCACCGGGCAAACAGGCGCCCGGAATCATCCCCTGGTTCGAATCGGAATCACGATGTACGGGTGATACCGATATTATTTTTGGTCACTGGTCGACACTGAAAGACCCGGGCCTTCCTCATCTACATCCTCTGGATACCGGCTGCCTGTGGGGCGGAAAACTGACGGCTATGCAGGTCGACAGCGAAGACAAGCGGCTGATACAGGTTGATTGCCCCCAGGCACAACCGTTCGATGTTGTCCGCAGACACAACACCAGGAAAGGCCCGTTTAAGAAAATGCTGGGTTATTTTTTACGCTGATATTCGATGGTGTCGAAAGCGTAGTTATTTTTTTCGTCCGCCTGGAAATGACGTGTCGTCAGCACTTGCCAGTCCTGTTCTGAAAACACGGGAAACCAGGCATCACCTTCACATTCGGCATTCACACGGGTCAAATACATTTTGTCTGCACGATCTATCATCTGCTGATAAAAACTCGCACCGCCGATAATCATGACCTCCTCAACATCCCCAGCCTGCTCGAGCGCACCTTCGATACTGTCTACGACGGTCACCCCATCGGCAGCAAATCCACTTCGGCTAATGACAATGTTCTTTCGTCCGGGTAAGGGTCTCCCAATGGATTCAAACGTCTTGCGCCCCATGATCACAGGCTTCCCCATGGTCACCTGTTTAAAATGCTGAAAATCAGCCGGCAGATGCCAGGGCAATCCATTGTTTGCACCAATCAGGCGATTCTTATCCATGGCGGCAATCAGTGAAATTATCATGCGCGTTCCTAGATCGAGATCGGCGCCTTGATGTGAGGGTGGCATTGATAGTCCAACAACTCGAAATCTTCGAACTTGAAATCAAAAATGGACTTTACGTCGGGGTTGATACGTATCGTGGGTAGTGCATAAGGTTCACGACTTAGCTGTAGATCGGTCTGTTCCAGGTGATTGTTGTAAAGATGCGCATCACCCAGGGTATGAACGAAATCCCCGGCCTGCAGGTCACAGACTTGCGCAATCATCATGGTCAGCAACGCATAAGACGCGATATTGAATGGCACACCCAGAAAAATATCCGCACTCCGTTGATAAAGCTGGCATGACAATTTGCCATCCGCGACATAAAACTGAAAAAAGGCATGACAGGGTGCAAGCGCCATACGACCCTGGGCTACGTTATCCTGCGGGCTGATACTCTCATCAGGCAGGTCAGCAGCGTTCCAGGCACTGACGATGATACGTCGGCTATTAGGTTTGTTTTTGATAAGCTCGATGATTTCTGCAATCTGGTCGATATGACGCCCATCCGGTGCAGGCCAGTTTCTCCACTGGTAGCCATAGACCGGCCCCAGATCACCCGCTTCCGTGGCCCATTCGTTCCAGATCGATACACCGTTCTCAGTCAGGTAACGCGTATTAGTTTCGCCTTTCAGAAACCATAACAATTCATGGATAATGGATTTAAGGTGGCATTTTTTCGTTGTCACCAACGGGAAACCGGCGGACAGGTCAAAACGCATCTGGTAACCGAACACGGATAATGTACCGGTCCCGGTGCGATCACCTTTCTGTACACCGTTTTCCTTAACATGCCTCATGAGATCGAGATACTGTTTCATGACTAACCTGCCTTCCGCTTCCGGGCCAGATATAAAAGATACAAACCAAACAACACCATTGGTACCGACAATTCCTGCCCCCGGGTCATCCAGCCAAACGCTACGAAGCCAAGCTGTTCGTCCGGCATACGAAAAAATTCTGTAATGAAACGGAAACTCCCATAACCAATCAGAAAAACCGCACTGACTACCATGCGAGCCGGATTGCGAGAGGAAATGTACCAGAGAATGATAAACAGCAACAAACCTTCAGTCGCCGCCTGATACAAAGAGGAGGGATGCCGCGCCAGTCCGTCACCATAGTTCAATAACCAGGGCAGATCCGCATCGGATACACGCCCGGGCAGTTCCTTGTTTATAAAATTGCCAATACGACCCGCACCCAGACCAATAGGCACCATGGGCGCAATGAAATCACTCACCTGGAAAAATGTTTTTCCGGTTTTGCGTGCAAACAGAAACAGCGCCAGAAACACACCCAGCATACCGCCGTGAAAAGACATACCCCCTTCCCAGATGCGGAACAGAATGATCGGGTTGTCGAGAAATGCGGAAAAATTATAGAACAGGATGTAGCCGATGCGTCCACCGAGCACCACGCCCAGTGCACCGTAAAAAATCAGGTCGGCCACTTGATCACGATTCCAGCCGGAGTCCGCTTGTTGTGCACGTTTCACACCCAGCCACCAGGCACCGGCAAAACCAATCAGGTACATTAAACCGTACCAGTGAATTTTTACTGCACCTAGATCGATGGCAACGGGATCAATATCGGGATAATTCAGCATCTGCGCATGGTAGCAGAAAACAGTCGCCCAATTGAGCGCCAATATCGGGAAAATCGAAGTCGAACCGCATGGCGAAAACAATCGCAGTCTTCGACGAATTTAAGGCATAAAAAAAGCCCCGTATCCTTTCAGATACAGGGCTTTGGGGTGTTTAAAGCCTGGCA
>CBDULQ010000166.1:0-8488 GCA_965368115.1 uncultured Gammaproteobacteria bacterium
GACCAGCAGGCACTCCAGCACTTCCGGCAGTTCCGCGACCCGGGCTTCGAAATTGGCGAAGCGTTCCGGCGTGTGGCGATCCATGGCGATGTGGATCAGCGCCATCAGCGACAGGCCCAGTTGTTTGGCATCCAGCAAGGCTCGATAGCCAAGGATGAGACCGGCCTCTTCCAGCGCACGCACCCGGCGCAGGCAGGGCGACGGCGACAGGCCGATCTGTTCAGCCAGTTCCTGGTTGCTGATGCGACCGTCCTGTTGCAGGACTTCGAGAATGCGGCGATCGTAGCGGTCAAGTTGCATGGTATAGCTCGGTTTA
This sequence comes from uncultured Gammaproteobacteria bacterium, assembly GCA_965368115.1. Classification (GTDB taxonomy): domain Bacteria; phylum Pseudomonadota; class Gammaproteobacteria; order SZUA-229; family SZUA-229; genus CBDULQ01. The sequence goes on from CBDULQ010000166.1 coordinate 317, forward strand.
TTTAACTTATGACAGTATATATCTCATATTGAATTAATATAGCAATTATATTGCTCAATAAAGCCAAATCACCGGCAAATTCGCAATTTTTTGTCCCGGATTTTGCATTAATCTTTCAACTGTCCGCCAAAAGCGGCACCCCAACCCGCGCACCGGCCTCAAAAGGGCCGGCCAGCGGGTTAAACCACACCCCGCCACCGCCCACACCCGGGCACTGGCCGGGGACCGAATTGCATTAAAATCTGGAGCCTGAACCGTGAGCCACTTTGATCATCGCAAATACCGCCCCGCCCCCAGCGTGCCCATGACCAGCCGCCAGTGGCCGAACCAGATCATCAACCAGGCGCCCATCTGGGCCAGCGTCGATCTGCGCGACGGCAACCAGGCGCTGCTGGAACCGATGAACGTGGCGCAGAAGCGCGACATGTGGGCGCTGCTGGTGAACATGGGTTTCAAGCAGATCGAGGTGGGGTTCCCCTCCGCCAGCCAGCATGATTTCGATTTCCTGCGCTGGCTCATCGAAGACAAGCAGATCCCCGAAGATGTCACCGTGCAGGTACTGGTGCAGGCACGTCAGCACCTGATCGAACGCACCTTCGAAGCCTTGAAAGGCGCACATCGCGCCATCGTCCACGTCTACAACTCCACCTCGCCGGTGCAGCGCGAGCGGGTGTTCAATATGGACCGAAACGGTATTAAGGATATCGCCGTGCAGGGTGCGCGCATGGTGCAGGCCGAAGCGAAAAAATACCCGGGCACCGAGTGGATGTTCCAGTATTCGCCGGAATCCTTTTCCAATACCGAGATGGATTTTGCCGTCGAGGTCTGCGATGCCGTGATCGACGTCTGGCAGCCGACGCCGCAACAGCCCTGCATCATCAATCTGCCCGCCACGGTGGAAAGCGCCACGCCGAACGTATTCGCCGACCAGGTGGAATGGTTCTGCAATCACGTGTCGCGTCGCGACAGCATCATCATTTCATTGCACACCCATAACGATCGCGGCACCGGTGTCGCCGCCGCGGAGCTGGGTCTGCTAGCCGGCGCCGATCGCATCGAAGGCACCCTGATGGGTAACGGCGAGCGCACCGGCAACATGGATATCGTCACCATGGCGATGAACCTGTATAGCCAGGGCATCGACCCGGAACTGGATATTTCGAACCCGGACGCCATGATCGAAACCTACACCCGCTGCACCGGCCTGCCGGTCCACCCGCGCCATCCCTGGGTCGGCGAACTGGTGTACACCGCGTTTTCCGGTTCGCACCAGGACGCCATCCGCAAATGCCTGCAGAAACAGCAGCCGGACGAAGCCTGGCAAGTGGCTTATCTGCCCATCGATCCCGCCGACCTGGGCCGCGATTACCAGGCGGTGATCCGCGTCAATAGCCAGTCCGGCAAGGGTGGCGTAGCCTTCGTACTGGAGCGGGATTACGGTTTGACCCTGCCGCGCTGGATGCAGATGGAACTGGCGCAGTATGTTCAACAGGAAAGCGAACAACGCAGCGGCGAAGTGGACGCTGAGACCATTCATCGCATTTTTGTCGAACACTTCATCGCTCGCGTCGACAGCCCGCGCCTGAACGGTTATCGACTCGATCGCAGCGCCGGTGTGGACAGGGTGGAAGCACGCATCGTCGAAGGCAATGTAGAGCAGGTCATTCGCGGTGAAGGCGAAGGCGCATTGTCCGCCTTCATTCACGCCTGGCAGCAACACAGCGGACAGCACATCGTGGTGGTGGATTACAGTGAACACGCCATCGGCACCGGCACCGATGCGGAAGCCGCGGCCTATGTGCAACTGAACATCGACGGTAAACGCTTCAGCGGCGCTGCGCTGGACCACGATACCGTGAACGCCTCGCTGATGGCCGTGATGTCGGCATTGAACCGGGCGGCCCTCAAAGCGGCCGCCTGATCGGGCCTGGCGAGGGATACGTTCGAAACGCCATCCGGGTTCCCTGCCGAGCCCGGAGAATGATCCCCGTTTGATCAATCACAAACCGCTGGGACATGGCTGCATTAAGTTTTTGACAGCGCCGTCAATTTCGTCGATTATGCTTTCAGGCTATTTCAGGTTGAATGATTCAATTCCATAAATTAACTATAAAAACCAATGACTTACAGGATTTTATAGATAACAGCAATCACAACCTCATGCCGGGCAGCTTCTCCACACGGACCGTGCGAATTGCTAATTGACGATCTCTGTTTAAGGTGGAACCGCAATGCGCACTTTATACCGCTCCGATCAGGAATATAAACAACATTCCCAGGCCATCGAATCCATTGCCAATCAGTATCACTACAGCGACTCCGACATCCGCGTCATTTACGAGAATGTACTGAGTGATCTTGAGAAAACGGCGAAATGCAGGCAGTTTTTATCGGTGCTGACCATGCGCCATGTTAAAAGCATCCTGCATGAATCCGGGCCGGCCCAGCAAGACGATCCAAAGCCCCAGTAAAAAACAATCATCGCCGACGGCCTTGCCGTTGGTCCCGTTCTGCCGTTTGTACTTCACCTCTCCCCCGGCGATCTGACCCGCCAGCTTGCTTATCCTTCATATCGGCCTATAATACTTCATGACGTCGTGACGTCACTTTTCAAAAAACACACAGAGGAGAAACAACATGGCTAATAAAAAAGCTAAAAAACTGAAGAAAGAACTCAAAGCAAGAAAAAGCAAAATCGCCAAACAGCAGAAGAAAGTTAAAAAGCTGAAGAAAGCACTGAAAAAATCCTGAGTCGGTTGTGCGAATTTCGGTGGCGTATACTTTACGCCACCGGCTTTTAGCGTCAGTATGCAACCTTTCCCAGTTTAGATTCGGGTTCGCAACATGAAAGACAAAACCGGTAGCAAAAAAAAATCCGCAGGTAAATCCGGAGACAAGAAAAACACATCCCTGCGCCTGGACAAACAGACTTTAAAGGCATTGAAGATTCTCGCGATCGAAAACGACACCAGCGTACAGAACCTGATCGAATCGCTGATCAGGGATTATTTAAAAAAGCACAAATCATCGTAAACCTGGAAAAACCGCAAACCGGTCTGCGCATCATCACCTGAATATCAACCCCGGGGGTTTGGCGCCAGCCGACATTTCAGCCGTCCTGCTGCGGCCATCTTCAACATCATCCCGCTTTCAGGTGATCAGCCTTCATTGTCCTGTGCCACGGCCGATGCCTCCGATTCTTTCGAGGAGTGGATAAAAACCGCGGAACATATCCCCGACTCCGTGCCGGCCACCGGTCTAATTCCTTACTTTTTCTATTGCGATACAGCCCTCAAACAGCTATAAAAAACACACTGGTGGCTATTCCGGATTACCCATCCATCCCATGCCTGCAGCAGACTACAGACTGGTGTACCTGGGCCGCATCCTGTTGCTGGCCGGCGCTTACTTCGTGTTCGGCGAAGCCAGCTTCCAGATTTCCGTTTCCCACAATATCGTGACCCTGGTGGTGTTCGCCGCCGAAGGTTTCGCACTGGCGTTTGCGATTCGTTACGGCTATCGCATGTGGCCGGGTATTTTTCTCGGTCAACTGGTACTGGCGCTGTATAACGATTTACCGCTGCTCGCAGCATTGATGATCTCGGCCATCAACAGCATGGAAGCGATGATTGCCGTTTACCTGTTTCGTCGATTTCAGTTACAACAGTCACTCACTCGATTGCGTGATCTGGGCGGACTGATTCTGCTGATCTTCCTGGTTTGCCAGACTTTCAGCGCCAGTCTCGGCGTCGGCACCCTGTGGTTGAACGGGATCTTGCCGGCGGACCAGCTCAGCACCGCCTGGTTGTCCTGGTGGTTCGGTAACAGCATGGGCCAGTTGCTGATTACACCGTTGCTGTTGTCGGCATTCAATCGTCAGGCCTTTGCGCATTTACACCCGGTGCATATGGTGTCCGCCGCCAGCTTTGCACTGGTCACCAGCGGTATATTTTTCTCCCAGTACCACCATACCGGTATCGCCCTCGAATTCGCTTTGTTCACACCGATGCTGGTACTGCTGGCGGCCTGGGGCGGACTGTTCATCGCCACCCTGTGCACGGCGATCATCGCCACCAATACGCTGTACGCCACCAGTGTTTTACTCGGCCCCTTTGTGGAGAACGGCAATCCCCTGTTACTCGATCTAAACCTGTTTCTTATCGGCACTGCCCTGTCCGCACAGCTTGTCGCCGTGCTGTTCGAGGAACGTCGACAGGACAAGCTGGCGTTGCAGCGTTATATCGACCGGGAAAAACAACGTAACGCCGGCAAGCAGCTGAAACTTGAAGAGCAGTTACGCCAGGCGCAGAAAATGGAAGCGGTTGGTCGCCTGGCCGGCGGTGTCGCACACGACTACAACAACATGCTCAGCATCATCATCGGCTACACGGACCTGGCGCTACACAAGGTCAAAAACCGGGACATTCTCTACAAATACCTGTCGACCATTCTCAGTGCCGCCAATCGTTCCGCCGACATCACGCGCCAGCTACTGACGTTTGCACGCAAACAGACCATCGCACCAAAAGTCATCGACCTCAACGAACACATCGAAAAAGCCATGAGCATGTTGAGTCGGCTGATCGGTGAACACATTCGCATTCGCCTCGATTTGCAGGCTGACCTGTGGCGCCTGAATATCGACCCGGTGCAGGTGGACCAGATTCTGACCAACCTGTGCGTCAACTCCCGCGATGCCATCAGCGACCAGGGCCATATCAACATCACCACGGAAAACGTCACGCTGACCGATGTGGATTGCGATCAGTTTGCCGACTGTACACCGGGCGAATACGTTCTACTCAGTCACCTGGACAGCGGCAGCGGCATGGATCCGAAAACCCTGGAACACGCGTTCGACCCGTTCTACACCACCAAGGATATCAACGAAGGCACCGGTCTTGGACTGTCGATGATTTACGGCATCATCACCCAGAACGGCGGCTTTGTGCATGTAGACAGTCATCCGGGACGCGGCACTCGCTTTGACATTTACCTGCCACGCTTCAGCGGTCAACTCGACACCCCGTCGAGCGATTACGACCAGACGATAATGCACCGCGGCCAGGGTGAAACGATACTGCTGGTAGAAGATGAACACTCGGTGCTGGAACTGGCGGAGACCGTGTTGCAAAGCCTGGGATACCGGGTACTGGCGACGAACCATCCGTTCGAAGCGGCAGAGCTGGCGCGGGAACATGAAGAAGACATTCATCTGCTGATTACCGACGTCATCATGCCCGACCTCAACGGACCGGAACTGGCAAAACAGGTCAGGGCCATCAGCTCGCAGGTCAGGGTGCTGTTTATCTCCGGCTATACCGACGACATGCTGAACACCGATCAGCTCGCGGAAGACGGCGCCGGCTTTTTGCAAAAACCATTCGATCAACAACAACTGGCGACTGCGGTCGCTACACAACTGGGCAAGACCGCTCGGTCATCATATGTGCAGATGCGCTGAAACCATAACCCTCCTGTATTAACGGCATATCCCGGCACTCTGAATCATCCCCCGTCGTCGCCGATTGACATCGCTCCCCGACTGATCAGAAAGACCAGGCCGGTTTAGCGACCATTAGAAAATACACCAGCAGCATGGCCGAAAAAGCCGGTATACCGAGCCAGAACCAGATACGTGCAAGCCGGTGATAACCGGGCTCCAGTGGTTGCTTGTTCAGTAACGCCAGCCGAGCCATGTCACGCATGCGAATTTGCAGCCAGACCACCGGCAGCCAGCAGACACCGGCAATCGTATACAGGACATAGGTCAGCATCAGCCAGGAGTCAGTGAATGAATACCCCAGCATGTGTACCAGCAGCAATCCGCTCAGCGGCTGAATGATTACCGTCGGCGTGGTGAACAGCCAGTCGGCCATTACCACAATACGATTGGTATGAGCCATGGCCTGCAGGTTACCGCTACGGTCCGCACACCATTTATAAAATGCACTGCCCAGTCCGGTACCGAACAACAGTGTCGAACTGAGGATATGCAGCCACTTCAGGGTTGCGTAATCCATCAGCGTCGCTCCGTCGCCAGCATGATTAAAGTAGCCATCAACAGCGGGATATTCTTGCTGATGGGGCCGAACGGATGCCACCAGAATTCGGGCATCGTCAAGGTGATGATCAGGGTATACATTCCAATCACTGCGATCTGTAACATCGCCACGCGGGTAACGCGATAACGAAACAGCAACGCCAGGCCCAGCATGACGTCGAGTCCTGCTGCTGCGTACAACACCAGCGGAGCAAGCTGATCACTGACGCCGGTCCTGTTCAACAACAGGTAGCTCTGCTCCAGTGGATATACACAGGCGGAAATGTAACCGGTGAATATCCATAACAGCGCCAGCGAAAATCGTAACAGTGGAATCAGAAAATACAGGCGGGCAAACCAGCGGTCCGCCGGCAAAGCCGGCGTTCTGTCCAGTGCGTCCTGCACCGACATGGGTATAAAACCGAATCGATACTGCAAGGGCCTGACGTCCCCCGTATTCCCCTGTTGCAGCATCTGCATCGAGGCCCTGTTCAATGGTGTACTGAACAGGGCGCCTGCCACACTGGCAATCGATAACGCAATCCGGTAAGGCATGGAGACGAAACACGGCGCGCCATAACCGAGCCAATGCCGTAATGCACCGTACAGTTCACGTATGGTCATCGGCTGCGGGCCAACCAGTTCGATACGTTGATCGCCGAGCACCGATGACTGCAACAGCCGAATAATGACTCTCACCAGATCATCCACATGAATCGGCTGTATGCGTTGGCGGCCCTGATCGATGAGTGGAATCAGCGGCAATGCGGCCATGGCCCGAAACAGGTTCATGCTGTTTGCACCCGGCCCGTAAACGATGGACGGCATCAACACCGTGCCGTTGATATTCTGCGCCAGCAAACAGGCATCGGCGGCACGTTTAGTCAGATGATATTGACTGAAAGCGGTTTCATCCGCGCCCAGTGCGGAAATCTGAATCACCCGTTCGATACCAACGCGAGCACAGGCCTTGAACAGTGCGCAGGGTGCATCACGATGTAAGGCATCGAAACGCTGGGTACGGGTTTCAGCAATAATACCCACGGCATTGATCACCACATCGATATCCGTCAGCCGCTCCATCCATTGAGCAATATCGTGATCACGACTGAAATCCGCATGAATGACACGCGCCCAGGGCCAGCGTTGCTGTGCGGCGCGAACATCACGCACCGCCAGGGTGAGTGAATAGCCTTCCCGGTCCAGGGCAGCCACCAGGTGGCTGCCGATGAATCCGCCGGCTCCGGTCATCAGGATATTCATGATGACACCGCGTCACTGACGTCGCTTTCAGCATCAACCGCTTCATGGTTTGCCTCGGAGGCCGGATCACTGGTCACCGACTTCCACATCACCTTACCGATCATCGACAGGGCGACGAAGTCACCAAGCAGACTGAGGAACAGGGTATCCTGGATCGCCTCCGCCAGATTCGGATGTACAGCAGCCCCGGTCGGGGCAAAATAAATCACCAGCAACAACGGGGACACCACCAGCATCAGCTGGGTGAACGTCACCCAGAATTCCGCGCGCGCCGCCGTCCCGCATCCATCGGTCAACACGTTACGTAACACCGGGGTGAGCAGATAAATCACCGCCAGGCTGATCAGCAGACAAATCAGGACTTCAGTAATAAACAGGGTCAGTACACTCATGGCAAGCCTCCTTTTTTCGGCTATTACGATAATTTCTGTATTAACAGAAATATTCAGGCAAAAAAAACGCTACTTCTTTTTACCCAGAAAATTTTGCACCTTGCCACCCAGTTTGATCAGTTTCTGCAAGGTGGGGCGGGGTAAGTCCTTGACCTGTCCGTGCCAGCTGTCGAGCAGCTCCATGAATTCCAGCACATCACGAATACGGGCTTTCACCTCGTCCGGCGTCTGCCGGTCGTCCTCCGCTTCCATGGCGCATTCACGCAACAGACTCAGTGTAGGATCGAGCTCACGGCGCTTACGCCCTTCGATGATGGCATAGAACAGATCCCAGGGGTCTTTCATGGTCGAGAAGTGATCGCGACGATCACCCAGTTGCGGGATGGTTTTGATCAGCCCCCAGGCTTGCAGCTCCTTGATGCTGGTGCTGACGTTGGAGCGCGCCACCGACAGCGTGGCGGCGATCTCTTCCGC
>CBDULQ010000167.1:0-8336 GCA_965368115.1 uncultured Gammaproteobacteria bacterium
CCCTGTTCCCCTGGCTCACGGTCAAAAAGAATGTCATGTTCGGCCTGGAAATGTCCGGCCACGGCAAAACCAATTCAGAAGAACAGGCTTTGCAGTGGATCGACCTGGTGGGCTTAAGCAAATTCGCCGATGCCTATCCGCATCAATTATCCGGTGGTATGAAACAACGCGTCGCCATCGCCCGCGCTCTGGCCAACCAGCCGCGCATTTTGCTGATGGACGAACCCTTCGGCGCACTGGACGCACAGACCCGCGGTCGCATGCAGTCCTATCTGCATGAAATCTGGCAGAACATCGACGTTACCATTCTGTTCATCACTCACGACCTGGACGAAGCGATCTACCTCGCCGATCGTGTGCTGGTGCTGAAAGCGCATCCGGGCGAAGTGCAGGAAGTGATCGAAGTGCCGGTCCCGCATCCGCGTTCACCGGATCAGCTATTGAGCCCCGAATTCCTCGCCACCAAGAAACGTCTGGAAGAACTGATTCATCCGCCGGAAGCGGACGTCAGTCTCAACGAAGAACAGCTCAACATGGTGCGCATGGTCAGCGTGGACGACGAAGTGGAGAGCGTATTTTGATCAAGTCATGGCATCAGATGACCTGGGAAGAGGTCGGCGACTATGTCGCATCCGGTCATGATGCGGCCATACTGCCGGTGGGCGCCACCGAACAGCATGGCCCGCACATGGGTTGCGGCATGGATGCGGAAATCGCCTTCCATCTGTGCCGTGCCGTATCGCAACAAACCGGCGTGGTGATGTTACCCACTCTGCCCTACGGTTGTTCGCTGGGTCATTCGCAACGCTGGCCGGGTACGCTCGCGGTACAGCCTCACACCATGATCGATCTGGTCAAACAGATCGGCGACTGGGTTTACGCCTCCGGTATTCGTCGTCTGTTCATTATCAACAGCCATGTTACCAATTTTGCCCCGCTGCGTTGTGCGCTTGAAATGCTGCGCGCGGAACACGACGACCTGATGGTTGCGGTGATCAATTCCGGCACCATCAGCGAACGCGTTAAGGAACGCCATTTTCACGATGCCGACGACTGGCATGCCAACGAAGCGGAAACCTCGCTGATGCTGGCGCTGAAGCCGGACATGGTGATTAAAAATCGAATCGAAGACGCGGATGACGAAGATCGCACCGAAGACTGTGTGTTTTCGCATCCGGTCAACCGCACCAGTCGCAACGGTGTCACCGGCAAACCCAGCCTGGCCAGTCGCGACCGGGGTGAAGAATTATTCAAATGGATGGTTGAAGACCTGAGTACATTAATCCGCAAGGGCCTGGACGAACAGCCGCCCCTGCCCCATTCCTATTTTGACAAGGTCGATGCGACCTGACCGGAGTTTGTTTACCGTGAAGACTGCTGAAGAAATCAAGGCTATCCAGCAACAACTGAAAGACCGGGGTGTGAAATACCTGGTCGGCGCCTACGTGGATATCCACGGCATCCCCAAAGGCAAGTTCGTGCCCATCGATCATCTCGAACACATGGCGCACGGCTCCGAGCTGTACACCGGCTATGCTCTGGACGGACTCGGCCAGGCACCCAATGACGACGAGATCGCCTCGGTGCCCGATCTCGACCACATCATTCAACTGCCCTGGCAACCGGAAGTCGCCTGGATGCCGGCAGACAATACCTTCAAGGGCGAACCTTATGACATCAACACCCGTGTCGCGCTTAAAAAAGTATTGCAACAGGCGGCGGACATGGGCTTCGGTTTCAATCTCGGCATCGAGTGTGAAGTATTCGTACTGAACCAGGATGAGAACGGTAAACTGTCAGTACCCAGCAAGGACGACAAACTGGTCAAACCCTGTTACGACGTGCGTGGTTTCATGGATCAGTTCAACTGGCTGGACAAGATGGCCACCACCATCAACGACCTGGGCTGGGATCTGTATTCGCTGGATCATGAAGACGCCAACGGCCAGTATGAATTCGATTTTAAATACAGCGATGCGCTGACCATGTGCGACCGGTTTATTTTCTTCCGTTACATGGCCAAAGAATATGCCAAACAGGAAGGCCTGCTGGCCACCCTGATGCCCAAGCCTTTTGCCAACAAGACTGGTAACGGCGCGCACTTCAATATGTCACTGTACGATTTGAACACCGGCGAAAACCTGTTTTCCTGCGACCCGAAAGACGATCCGCGCGGACTCGGCCTGACCGAGCTGGGCTACCAGTTCATCGGCGGCATCATCAAACACGGTCGTGCCTTGTGCGCAGCATTTTCACCCACCGTCAACAGCTACAAACGCCTGGTTCGCCAGGGCAGCATGGCCTATTTCTCCTGGGCGCCGGTATTCAACTCCTTCGGTTCCAACAACCGCACCAACTCGATTCGCGTGCCCATGAACGGTGGCCGTTGCGAATCGCGTAACGCGGACGGCGCGCTGAATCCTTACCTGGCCGCCACCCTGGCGCTGGCCGCCGGACTGGAAGGCATTCGCGAAGGCATCGACCCGGGACAACCGCAGGATGACAATTTATACGAACTGAGCGATGCGGAACGTCGCGATCGCGGTATCGACTTCCTGCCGCAGACTTTGCAGGAAGCGGTACAGGCCTTTGCCGCCGACCCCTTCGTCGAACAGACGCTGGGCAAGTCATTGAGTGACGAGTTCATCAAATACAAAACCGAGGAATGGCAAGCCTATCACCTGTCTGTTTCGGACTGGGAGATCGAGCGTTACAGCCATTTATTCTAATTATGAGCAGCCCTAAACAACCGGTCAGTCGAATCAGTGTATCCTTACCCGAGCCTTTGCTGCGGGATCTGGACGCACTGGTCGAGGAACGCAAATTCGAAAGCCGCTCGCAGGCGCTGGCCAGCATGATCAATCAGCAGGTTACCGAGCACCGCTGCGAAGTGGGCGAGGAAATCATGGCCGGCACCATCAACCTGGTTTACGATCATTCCACGCCCGGTTTACAGAAACAGCTCAACGATCTGCAACATGAATATGTCGACGAGGTCATCAGCTCACTGCATGTGCACCTGATGCATGCCAAGACCATGGAAGTGATCCTGGTGCAGGGCCCGGCGGCCAAACTGAAAATGATCGCCGAGAAAATGGAAGCCTGTCGCGGCGTAATTTACGGCAAGTTGCAGATGTCCGCTTCGTTACTGCCACCAGTACATCCCTTACCTATGCCCGAGGCCAACGAAGCATGATTTTTTTCACCATCGCATCAACGACGATGCGCGCACTCACTGAAACAACGGGAGATACTTAATGACAACGGCGTCATCAACACCCCCACCCGGCACCCTGCTTTACGAAGATCAACTGGCCCCGGCCTGTCACTGGTCATTGCGTATGCGCAAGGGTACGGTATTGAAGCTCACTGACGTAGAAGGCGGTGCCAACCTGGGTATGCTGTTCTACAACCCGGAGAATTTGCTGGAGCGTTACAACGCACCGGATACACTGAAATGCCAGCATACCTTCAAGCTGACCAAAGGCCATTGCCTGTACTCGGACATGGGCCGCATCTTCTGCTCGATTATCGAAGACAGTGTCGGCTGGCACGAAACCGTATGCGGCAACACCCACAAGCAGATGGTCTCCGAGAAATGGGGCGAGCATAACTATCAGGACTATCGCAACGAATGGAACCAGAACGGGTACAACAGTTTCCTGGTAGAGCTGGCCAAGTACGGCCTGGGCAAGAAAGACATGGCCGCCAACCTGAATCTGTTCAGCGCCGTCGAAGTGGACGACGCAGGCAACCTGCAATACCGCAGCGACAACAGCAAGGCCGGCGATAGCATCGAACTACGTTTCGAGATGGACACCCTGGTGCTCATGCACACCTGCCCGCATCCATTGAATCCCGCAGCGGAATACCCACGCAAACCGGTGGCTTACCAGATTATTCAGGGCGAGCCGGTCAGCGACGACGACTACTGCATGAACTCGCGCCCGGAAAACCAGCGCGGTTTCCAGAACAACGGCATCTACCATGCAGGAGGCTGCTGTCATGATTAAGGAAAGCGCACTGACGCCGGAACAGGCCAGCTACCGCGAAGTGGTCGGCGCCGGCGATTATTTCATGAAAGTGGTCAAATCCGGCCAGACCTTCCGCATTCTCGACCTGGAAGGCAACCAGGCGGCGGACACCCTGTTCTACAATGCGGACGACCCCAGTGAACGCTACAGTGCCATGGACACCATTCGCGAACAGGGCAATGTCTATCTCACCACGGGCACGAAACTACTGTCCAACGAAGGCAATCTGATGCTGGAAATCGTCGCCGACACCTGTGGTCGCCACGATACCCTGGGCGGCGCCTGCGCCACCGAAAGCAACACGGTACGCTACGCGCTGGAAAAGAAATGCATGCACGCCTGTCGCGACAGCTGGATGCTGGCGGTTGCCGAGAACGAACAGTTCGGTATGAGCAAACGCGACATCACTCATAACATCAATTTCTTCATGAATGTGCCGGTCACCGCCCAGGGTGGACTGACGTTCGAAGACGGTATCTCCGCGCCGGGTAAATATGTTGAAATGACCGCGCATATGGATACCATTGTACTGATATCCAACTGCCCGCAGCTCAACAACCCCTGTAACGGTTACAACCCGACCCCCATCGAGGTACTGATCTGGGATTGACGCACGCGGCGCCAGGACTCCATCACCGGGACGACCCGGTCGATCATGGTTAACCGGCGGGACGGCCCGCCCACAACGAACACAAAACCATGTTTAAAAAAGTACTCATCGCCAATCGTGGCGCCATCGCCACACGCGTCATCCGCACCCTCAAGCGCATGGGCTGCCAGTCGGTGGCCGTGTACAACGAAGCGGACGCCGATTCGCTGCACGTATTGCAGGCGGACGAAGCGTATTCCCTGGGCGAAGGCCGTGCCGCAGACACCTACCTGGATCAGGACAAACTGTTCCAGGTTATCGAAGAAAGCGGCGCCGAGGCGGTGCATCCCGGTTACGGTTTTCTGAGCGAGAATCCGGACTTCGTCAAACGTTGCGAGCAGAACGGCATCGCTTTCATCGGCCCCACCACCGACCAGATGCAGGCCTTTGGTCTGAAACATACTGCCCGTGACCTGGCCCAGACCAATAACATTCCCCTGCTGCCTGGCAGCGGTTTGCTGGACAGTGTCGAGGAGGCCCTGCAGGCCGCGGAAGGGATCGGCTATCCATTGATGCTGAAAAGCACCGCCGGCGGCGGCGGTATCGGCATGCAGTTATGCTGGAACAGGGCCGAGCTGGAAAAAGCCTATGACTCGGTACGCCGCCTGAGCGAGAACAACTTTTCCAACAGTGGTGTGTTCCTGGAAAAATTCATCAAGTACGCCCGTCATATCGAAGTACAGATTTTCGGCGACGGCGCAGGCGCGGCCATCGCCCTGGGCGAGCGCGACTGTTCCACCCAGCGCCGCAACCAGAAAGTGATCGAAGAGACACCGGCACCGAATATACCGGACAATATACGCCATCAGTTACACGACACCGCAGTACGCCTGGTCAAAGCTGTCGACTATCGCAACGCAGGCACAGTCGAGTTCGTCTACGACGGCAACACCGACCAGTTTTATTTCCTGGAAGTAAATACCCGTCTGCAGGTCGAACACGGCGTCACCGAACAGATCTTCAGTGTCGACCTTGTCGAATGGATGGTGAAGCTGGCAGCGGGCGAGCTACCTGCGCTGGACACACTCGCCGCCGACCTGAAACCACAGGGCCATTCGATACAAACACGGGTTTATGCGGAAGATCCGAACAAGGACTTTCAGCCCTGTGCCGGATTACTCAGCGATGTACGTTTCCCGGAAGCCGATCATTTACGCATCGATCACTGGCTCAGCACCGGCGTTGAAGTATCACCGTTTTTCGATCCCATGCTAGCCAAGGTGATTGTCACCGCCGCGGATCGCAATACGGCCATCAGCCAACTCGATGAGGCGCTGGGCAATATCAGCCTGTACGGCATCGAAACCAACATCGCCTATGTGCGTGACATTCTCAACACCGAGGTATTTAAGAAAGGCGAAATCTTTACCCGTTATCTAAACGATTTCATCAGCCATCCCAGCACCATCGATGTCGTTAACGCAGGCACTCTGACGACCATTCAGGATTATCCCGCGCGCACCGGGTACTGGGATGTGGGCGTGCCACCCTCCGGTCCTTTCGATGCCTATTCATTCCGCCTCGGCAATCGACTGCTGAATAACCCTGATGATGTCGCAGGACTGGAAATCACGCTCAATGGTCCGACCCTGCGTTTCAACCAGGATACCGAGATCGTGTTGACCGGTGCCGCCATGGATGTTCAGCTCGACGACCAGCCTGTCGAGTTCTGGCAGGTGGTAAAAGTCGGCCGCGGCCAGACACTTAAAATCGGTAAAACCCGAGAAGCGGGTGCACGCGCTTATCTGTGTATTCGTAACGGTATTCAATGCCCGGAATATCTCGGCTCACGCTCTACATTTACCCTCGGCCAGTTCGGCGGCCATGCAGGCCGAGCTATTCGTGCCGGTGATGTACTGCACTTCGAACCCAGCGACAGTAATCTGCCTGCCACCCGAATCGATCCCGCGTTGCGCCCGGCCATCGACCATCGATGGACACTGCGCGTTATCTACGGCCCCCACGGCGCGCCGGAATTTTTTACCGAACAGGACATCGACACTTTCTTCAAACATGAATGGGAAGTGCATTACAATTCCAGCCGCACCGGTATTCGCCTGGTCGGTCCACGACCAGAGTGGGCGCGCAGCGATGGTGGCGAAGCGGGCATGCACCCGTCCAACATTCATGACAACGCCTATGCCATCGGTACGGTGGATTTTACTGGCGATATGCCGGTCATCCTGGGCCCGGACGGCCCCTCACTGGGCGGTTTTGTCTGCCCGGCTACAGTGATTGCGGCCGACCTGTGGAAACTCGGTCAGCTGAAGGCCGGCGACAAAATTAAATTCGTTCCGGTGAGCATCGACGATGCGGTCGCCGTCGAAACCGCACAGAATCAGTCCATCACTCATCTGAGTTTCAGCGATCATCAACCGCAAACCGCAGCACTCGCCTCACCGATCATTAAAACCATCGACGAAAGCGAGTACGGTGCCAAAGTGGTGTATCGCCCCTCCGGCGACAAATACCTGCTGGTGGAGTTCGGCGAACTCATCCTCGACATCGAATTACGTTTCCGCGTACATGCGCTGATGCTGTGGCTGAACGACAACAAACCGAATGGTGTTATGGAACTGACGCCGGGCATTCGCTCGCTGCAGATTCATTACGACAGCCAGGTGATTTCATTGCAACATCTGGTTGATATTCTCGACAAGGGTATGGCCTCCCTGCAGCGCATCGAAGACCTTGAAGTACCTGCGCGCATCGTGCACCTGCCATTGAGCTGGGATGATGAGAACTGCCGACTGGCCATCGAAAAATACATGCAGTCGGTGCGCAAGGATGCCCCCTGGTGCCCGAGCAACATCGAGTTCATTCGCCGCATCAACGGCCTGGATGACATCCAGCAGGTGAAAGACATCGTTTTCAACGCCAACTACCTGGTGATGGGACTCGGCGATGTCTATCTCGGCGCCCCGGTCGCGACCCCCATGGACCCGCGTCATCGTCTTGTGACGACCAAGTACAATCCGGCACGCACCTGGACCGCGGAAAACTCGGTGGGTATCGGCGGTTCCTATTTATGTGTTTACGGTATGGAAGGCCCCGGCGGCTACCAGTTCGTTGGTCGCACTCTGCAGATGTGGAATCGTTATCATCGTACCGTGGAATTCAGCAAGCCCTGGCTGTTACGCTTCTTCGACCAGATCAAATTCTTTGAAGTGTCCGCAGAAGAGCTGCAGACCATTCGTCGCGACTTTCCACGCGGTCGTTATCACATTGAAATCGAAGAAACCCAATTCAAACTTGCCGATTATCTACAGTTCGTTGAAGACAATCAGGATAGCATCGACGAATTCACCCGTAAGCGCCAGCAGGCCTTCGACGACGAACTGGCGGAATGGGTACGTAGCGGACAGATTAATTTCGAGTCCGACCAGGACCTGACCAGCAGCAGTGGCGAAGAAGAAGCCTTGCCGGAAAATTGCGTTGCCATCGAAAGTCCGGTCGCCGGCAATGTCTGGAAAATGCTGGTTAAACCGGGTGATGAAGTGCAGGAAGGTGACGCACTGATGATTCTGGAATCGATGAAAATGGAAATCGAAATCGTCGCACCGCATGCCGGCATCGTCTATGCCGTGAATCGCAGTGAAGGCAGCCAGGTGGCGGCCGGCCAGGCACTGGTGGTTTTGCAGGAGGCTGAAGCA
>CBDULQ010000168.1:0-8321 GCA_965368115.1 uncultured Gammaproteobacteria bacterium
ATTCTATATATTAAAGAATAATAGCCATATAACAGTCCGTTATTGTATTCTTGATAAAGCAGTCTATAATAGCCTGTTAACTGCCCATTTAAGGGTATATAGCGATTTAACAGGCAAAAATATGGCTATTATGAATTTCCATTCAATGACCGATAAAGCCGTGGTGGCGGAGCTGGGGCAGCGTATCCGGGCCCGGCGTTTGCGGCTGAACCGGACCCAGCAGGAGCTGGCGGATGCGGTGGGCTTGTCGCTGAATACCCTGAAGGCGCTGGAGAAGGGGCAGTCGAAATTGATCACCTTGGTCAGTGTGTTGCGCGAGCTGAATGCGCTGGATGAGCTGGCGGGATTTTTGCCGGCGGAGGATATCAGTCCGCTGCAGCTGGCGAAGATGCAGGGTAAAAAGCGCCAGCGTGCCAGCGGCAGTGGGCCGCAGAAGGATGACTCCTCATGGTAGCCCGGGTCGATGTGGCGACGGTAGAACTGTGGGGCGAGACCGTGGGGGCGGTGGCCTGGGATGATGCGCGGCAGTATGCGGTGTTCGAGTTCGAGCCGGACTTTGTTCGTCATGGCTGGGATATCGCGCCTTTGCATATGCCGATCCGGTCCGTTGCTCAGGGTAATGGGCTGTTTTCGTTTCCGGCACTGGATCGGGCCAGCTTCCATGGTTTGCCGGGATTGC
Organism: uncultured Gammaproteobacteria bacterium; assembly: GCA_965368115.1. GTDB lineage: Bacteria > Pseudomonadota > Gammaproteobacteria > SZUA-229 > SZUA-229 > CBDULQ01. Next base: position 680 of record CBDULQ010000168.1, read on the forward strand.
TGGCGGATGTGCTGCCGGACAAATTCGGCAATCGCATCATCGATGCCTGGCTGGCCCGGCAGGGGCGGGACCCGGCGAGTTTCAGTCCGATCGAACGTCTCTGTTACACCGGTAAACGAGGCATGGGCGCGCTGGAATTCAAACCCTCGTCCACCCGCCAGCTTGATCGCGCCATGGATGTTGAAATCGCCGAGCTGGTGGCTGTCGCTCAGGCGGTGATGCAGGATCGCGACGGGCTTGCGGTGCAGGTCGGCGATGATGAACAGGACAATGCGGACGCCATGCGTGACATCTTGCGTGTGGGCACATCGGCCGGCGGCGCTCGGCCCAAAGCGGTCATTGCGATGAATGCCGAAGGTAAAGTGGTGTCAGGGCAGAGTGAGGTACCGCCCGGTTATGACTACTGGCTGTTGAAATTTGACGGTGTCACCGACCTGGAATTGGGCAAGCCGCAGTCGTTCGGTCGTATTGAATATGCCTACTACCTCATGGCGCAGGATGCGGGTATCGATATGACCGAGTGTCGCTTGCTGGAGGAGAATGGCCGGGCTCATTTTATGACGCGTCGTTTTGATCGGTTGAAGGGTCAAAAGATTCACATGCAGTCATTGTGTGGTCTGGCGCATTTCGATTTTAACCAGGCGGGCGCTTACAGTTACGAGCAGGCGTTTCAGGTGATGCGCCAGCTTCGCTTGAGCAAGCGTGACGCCATCGAACAGTTTCGCCGAATGGTCTTGTCCGTACTGGCCAGGAATCAGGACGACCACACCAAAAATATTACCTTCCTGATGGGGCCCGATGGTGAATGGCGTTTATCACCGGCGTATGACGTGACCTATGCGCATAACCCGGGTGGGCTCTGGACTCATCAGCACCAGATGAGCATCAACGGCAAGCGCGATGGTTTTTCGATGGATGACCTGCTGGCGGTTGCGGATAATATTAATTTACCGCGGCCGATGGAGGTGATTGAGCAGATTCAGACTGCTGTGGCCGATTGGCCAAGATATGCATATGAAGCCGGGCTGGAGTCATCGATTGTCGAGGATATTGGAAAACATCATCGTAAGTTATGATGAAACTGGATTCCCGTTTTCGCGGGAATGACGGATTTTGTTAGAAGACAGGCTTCGTTGTACCACGCCCGGACACTGTCATCCCCGAATGCTTGTGTCGGGGATCTCCATAATCACGGTAACAGGTATATTGAGGAGATTCCCGCCAGAGGCATGCGGGAATGACGAGACGTTTCTGGTGTATTCGGTGATTTAAGAAAAAGGGACAGAGAAAATAAACAATGAAAATAACTCCTCGCCGAAAAAATCCTGGATAGCGCATCACGAGATGGGCCTGGCGTTTTGTCTGTGCGCAGCAAGACCTGGCCCTGAAATGTACGGGTATCGAATATCTGCTAGTATTGGAAATCGAACCCGCAGTTTCAGCTGGTTTGCCCGTCATCATCTAAAAACTAAAACATTCAGGAATTGACCGTGAAAAAAACGCTCACATCAATGGCTTTGCTTCTGTCGTTTAGCTCTCCGGTTTTATCGGATGAAATTACATGGGTGCCGATAATGATGGGGGATATTACGTTTTTTGTGCCCCTGGGAGAGTCATCCACGCCGCCACCGAGTGTTCCTCCCGTGTCTCCGATCGTTGATGGCAATTTGCAGAGCTGTATCAATGAGACGATGGCATACAACGGTTGGCAAACCTATGATCAGATAACCGAGCTTTATTGTGTTGGCAGGGGTATTCACAATATCAGTGGCATAGAATCTCTGGTCAATCTAACGCGATTAGCCATCGGCCAGAACTATATTTCGGATATATCACCGCTCTACGGGATGTCCAGCCTGACCTGGCTGCATCTGGCGAGTTTTCAGTTTACTAATAGCATTTACAATGCTGATATTGTCGGACTTGGAAATTTAAATCTTACCTTCCTCGGCGTCCCGAGTTACAGTTATGCGGATGGTACTGAGCTCAATGTTTCGGCTTTCCCGAATGGATTTAGCAGTCTTGAAGAGCTGAACATCAATGTACAGGACGACTATATCGATTGTGATACCGTTGATTTGATCCGTCAGCGATTGGGAACCGGAGTCCAGGTGCTTTATTTCTCACCCTTCGACAATCCGGATAATCCAGATCTATCCTGTAGAAATAATTGAATTAAGTCGTCATGCATGAATCAGGTCCTGATTGAAAGTTGAGCAAGGGCCCATCATCGGATATAACTTTATGAGGGTAGTCGAGTGCGAAAATCGGTATTAATCATGCTCTCGGCAGTGTCTATTGCTTCTAATGCTTCGACCTGGCAAGGCAAGGTGGAGGAAATTGAAGTTCGTTCAACATCACCTGTTGTGCTGTTCCGGCTTTCAGGTGAATTGAAAGATTCACCACGCTGTAATGAAACAGGTATGTATGCCATCGATAGCAACCTGCCGGGTGGCCGAATTGCGCTGGATTTACTGAGGTCGGCCTATGAGAGTGGTCGAAGTGTTGTGGCCCAGGGTCTGAACGCCTGCTCGGCTCACTTTGAGGCCGAAGGGCTGAAAAAGATGACACTGGAATAAAAGCCGAAATACACGCTTTTTAAACGCTATTGCTGTGAAGTCTGTAATACGGCTGTCACGGTTACATCGATCCGACCGGCTGAACCTGTATTGATCGCATTGGGTCCTGATCAATTCTGAAAATCAGGTTAGAATGAGCCGGCTATTGAGGCGGTTTTGTCGAAGAAGTACCGTCTCTACGATGTAAATAATAAGAAATAGAGATTAAAGCGATGGTGTTAAAAGGATTTGCTGTATCCCGGGGGGCGTTCGTTCGTGTCGGAAAATGGATTGCTGTTCTACTGCTGTTGTCGGGTCTGGGGGCCTGTGGCGGTGGTGGAGGCGGAGGCGGTGACGCTCCCGACCCTGGCAATACGTCCATCGTCGTTCCTGTTCCACAAAACATTTCCGTCGTCGCCGGCTTAAAACAGATCGATGTGTCATGGGATGCGGTGGCTGGCGCAACCGGTTATAAACTTTATATCGACTCTTCTTTCAATGTGACCTTCACGACCCCTGTGATGCTCGGGGCAACGACCCATTATCACCTCGATAATCTCGATGACGGAACCACGTATTATGTTGCGGTGGTTGCACTGATCGGTTCGGACGAGGGCGCTTTGAGTGTGGTGGCGTCAGCGAGAACAACTGCGATTCCCCCGGCACCTGCATACATCAATGTGACGGGTGCAGGGCATTCCATGATCACCACATGGCCTGCAGCAACCGATGCCACGTCTTATGCGCTTTACTGGAATACTACCGGCGGCGTCACCACTTCCGACAATCGAATCGATGTCGGTGATGTACTTCAGTATACCCACATGAATCTGGCGCCGGGCACCTCGTATTATTACCGTGTAGAAGCCATTAGCGCAGCCGGGACCGGCGTTCTGTCTAATGAAGACTCCAGTGTTACGGTGCCGCTGGGACCGACCAATCTGAACCTGGTTGTCGGGTCTGAAGGTGTGCTGCACTTGCTATGGGATGAAACCGGTTCATTCGATGATTATCGCATTTACTGGAACGACACGGGTACCGTGAGTACTTCCGATCCGTCCTTATCCAACGCTGTTTATTCCCTGGATAATGGGCAATCGACATTGGCCTTTGAAGACCTGGTCCCGGGACAAACCTATTATTTCGCCGTCAGCGCCGAAAACAATGCCGGCGAGGGTAACCTGTCGACAACGGTTTCCGCGACTGCGCAGGGCACCGAGTGGATCAATCCGACGTACCAGGGCCATCGACTGGATGATGTGATCTGGACCGGTAGCCAGTATGTGGCCGTCGGCAATTATGCAAGCGTCTTGAGTAGCCCGGACGGTTCAAGCTGGACCCGGCATAGTGCGGGTACGGGCACCAGCCTGCAGACGGTCGCCTATACCGGTAGTGTTTACGTCATCGGTTATTACGACGGCACGCTTTTTACCAGCAGTGATCTCAATACCTGGACCCAGCGCGATTCAGGAACCACGCAACCCATTCACGATATCGTCTGGACAGGTAGCCAACTGGTTGCCGTGGGCGGTAACGGACTGGTGTTGACCAGTAGTGACGGTAGCAGTTGGACCAGCCAGACCAGCAACACTTCCGAAACGCTGCATACCGTTTTCTGGGACGGCTCTACACTGATGGCCGGCGGTACCAATAGTGCACTGATCACCAGCACGGATGGCATCAACTGGACAAGCCGTTCGATGGGTACCGGAAACGCGATTGTCTATGGCATCGCCTGGACCGGCTCCGAGTATGTTGCAGTGGGCTGGCCATTCGGGTTTACTGCATCCAGTCCTGATGGCATCACCTGGACGGAACAAACCAACGCGCTCATTTCGGCATTCGAATCGATCGTCTGGACCGGAACCCAGCTCATTGCCAGTGCGGATTACGGCCGCATGTACCTGAGCAGTAACGGCGGAGCCAACTGGTCGCAGGTTTACACACCGGGCGGCTTCGGTTTTGGCGAAGCGTATCATGCTTTGAACTGGAATGGTTCCCAGGCCATCGCCGTAGGTGACGGTAGCAGTATTATCAGCAGCTCCACCGGCTCGAGCTGGGTACTCGAGGATTCCGTGACCAACAGCCAGTTGAATGCAGTGGCCTATTCAGGCGTCCGTTATGTGGCTGTGGGAGAAGGTAATACGATTATCACCAGTCTCGATGGTGACAACTGGGTTGACGTCAGCGCAGCACCCATGCCATTAAACGACGTGATATGGGATGGCACACGCTTTGTCGCCGTGGGTCGAAGTAGCACGGTGATGGACAGCACTGATGGGGTTAACTGGAATGTTCAGCAGCTACCCACTCCCATGACAATGAACGCTGTTGCCTGGTCGGGTAGTGAATACGTGATTGTGGGAACCCTTGGGCGGGTATACCGAAGCACGAATCTGTCGACCTGGACTCTGCATAACATCGGTGAAAGTAAATACATGCGCGATGTGATCTGGTCGGGTAGTCAGTTTGTCACGGTGGGCGAAGACTACCTGATTTATACCAGCACGGACGGCACAAGTTGGCAGGATCGAACGCCGGCTTCACCTTTCAACCGGGACTTTAATGCCGTTGTCTATGCCGATAATCAATATATCGCGGCAGGCGAAAACGGTGAATTCTATCTGAGCGACAATGGTGTGAACTGGGTTGATCCGGTGGGATCCCTGGGGCTGGTTAACGATGTCCAGAACCTGTTGTGGACGGGTAACCAGTATGTGGCTGTTGTCAATGACGATGTGAGTCATCGAGGAAAACTGGTGAGTAGTCTCGATGGAGAGCACTGGTATAGTAGCAATCAGTTTGGCATGAATGGTTTGAACGAAGCGGTCTGGGATGGAAGTTCGATTATCGCGGTCGGAGAACTGGGGACCATCATTCGGCAAAACTAATTGAAGAATCTGTCGCGACTGCTGTTCTGCTTATTCATGTCAGGTCCATATGTAACCCTTTAAGCAGATTATCAGTCGTTTTAGAATCATCCAGTGAAACACCTAACCGAATATATAAAAGACCAGATCTGGTTATTAGAGTATCCCGTGAGATACGGCGGGCTGGACCTGTTCGGGCGCACGACCATCATAAAGCTGGATAACGGGGACCTGATTGTTCACGATCCCTGCAAAATCGATGATGCTGTTAGGGCTGAGATTGATTCGTTGGGCGTGGTTCGATTCATCCTGGTGCCCGGTTCGTATCATCATTTATTTGTCACCGACTTTCAGCAGCACTACCCGGATGCGGAAACTTTTCTGTGCCCGGGGCTTGAGCGAAAAAGACCGGATATATCCTTCGACTGGATTCTGGGGAATCAGCCCGATCCGAGGTGGGGCGGGGTTCTGGAACAGGTGGTGGTTCAGGGTACCCGGTATATGTGGGAAGTGGCGTTTTTTCACAAGCCCTCAAGAACGCTGATCCTTGTCGATCTGCTGGAAAATATTGGTGACGATTATCGGCACGATGCGGGCTGGTTACTGCAATTCTGGTGGAAATATGTATTCAGGATGTGGAACAACCCGAAGGCGGCGCCGGAATATCAGATGGGCTGGGGCAATAAACATGTCGTGAAAATGGCCCTGGATAAAATGATTGGCTGGGAAGCTCAACGCATTATTCTTGCGCACGGTGAAAACATCGAAGGGCATGTTAACGAGATTCTTCGCAAAGCATGGAAAAAAGTGCTGCAAGCCTGATCGTGTTTTTATGGTCAGGAAAGACAACAGAGGATTTCCCGGGTTTTCGGGAGATTCCCGCCAGAAGCCTGCGGGAATGACGAGCTGTGGCGGGAGGCAGGCATTGTTACGCTACACTCAAGGGCGGTCGTTCCCAAATGCTTGTGTCCGGAACCTTTCGAATTCAGGCTCAATTTTCCGTCACTAGATTCCCGCTTTTGCGGGAATGACGTATGAGTGGGATGTCAGTGGCGCTATGCACTGATGATGCCTCGTTCAGAAAACACATCCTGGGCAACCGTGGCCGCATTCAGGGCGGCGGGAAAACCGGCGTACACCGACATCTGAATAATCACTTCCACGATTTCTTCCGGTGAACAGCCCACGTTCAATGCGGCGCCGATATGCACTTTGAGCTGGGGTTGAGCATTGCCCATGGCGGCTAATGCAGAGATGGTGGCAATCTCGCGGGATTTCAGGTCCAGGCCTGGTCGGCTATAGATATCGCCAAACGGGTATTCGATGGTGTAGCGTCCCAGGTCCGGTGCGATGTGCTTCAATGATTCGATGACTTTTTCACCCGCTTCCCCGTCGATTTCCTTCAGCTTCTCCCATCCACGCGTAAATCGTTCATTATTGTTATCGCTCATTGTCGGCTCCCTGGTTAAAGTCAAATTGAATAAACCGGCACAACCCTGTAATGACAAATATCCCAGTGAGACGACGGATAAGATCACGGACGATTGAATAAAATTTCTCTTGTCGGCATCGACCTCATTTTTACCGCTGCCCATGGCGATATCCTCGGTTGTGATAATCGTTGCGGGCAAGCCTACACCTTGGAGTTAACTCTCAGTCAAGAGTGATCTTTCCTTCCAGCGCAGATGTGTACAGATCAATCTTGTCGTTCAGTCTTTCCAGATGCCGTAGCTGCGCAGCAATGCTGGCTTTGAGCGCTTTTGAGTGTTCGATGAGTATTTCCCGGCGTGGAAGCAGGGTAGTATCACCTTGTTCCCTTAATGTCGCATAGCTGAGGATATGTTCCAGGGGCATCCCGGTTTCTTTCAAACGCTGTACAAATTCGATCCATTTAATATCTTTTTCTGAAAAGACCCGGTGTCCGTTGGGTCGTCGATGAACCTGACTGAGCAGGCCGATCTTGTCATAGTAGCGGATGGTATGCGGGCTCAGGCCCACGCGTTTTGAAAATTCAGCGACATTCATGAGTGTTCCATTGATTCGGTCAAGCCATTTCAATTGATCGTCTTTATTCGATAAATATTGATCGAATAAAGCGGTATGTGTGTGGACTTTATCGGCTTTCTATAAGTTTAATTTTAACCTCTTTGCTTATAGGTTTTATATCGTCTTATATAAGTTGTTGATTCTAAATGATGGGGACCTGGCATATCT
>CBDULQ010000169.1:0-8168 GCA_965368115.1 uncultured Gammaproteobacteria bacterium
GAACTGCTGTTGCCGCGTCTCATCGACTACCTGGAATCGGTCATCAAGCAGGGGCATCGCGGCGGTGATCTTTACAACAGTTTTCGCACTTACCTGATGTTCAACAAGACTGATCATATGGACAGAGCGCTGATCATCGACTGGTTCAAGAGCGCCTGGGCGCAACAGCTGCAGGGCGAAGCCACACGGCGCAAGGAACTGGAAGCGCATTTACAGGCCTTGCTGGCACTGGATCTGCAACCGGTAGAACTGGATCAGCGACTGGTTAAAAATACTCGCGATCTATTGTTGCGCGTGCCGGTTTCGCAACGCATCTACGGACGCATTCGAACCAATCCCGAATATACGCGTAAGATCGATCTGCTGAATCGTTTCGGTGAGTCAGTGCGCACGGCATACCATGTCGACGACCAGGTGGAACAGACTCTGCAAGTACCTTATATGTTTACCATCGAGGGCTATGAGAGCATCGACCTGTCGCCCAGTTCACCGATCATTGCCGACATTATCAATGATCGCTGGGTGCTCGATGATGACGAGAAGGCGCGCGTCGATTTCGTCAAGGATGATCTCGACGAGATCAGTGAGAAGGTCAAAGATCATTATCTGTCCGATTACCAGAACTACTGGATGAAAATTCAGCAAAGTCTGAAAATCACCGAGTTTGCCAGCCTGAAGCAGGCCAACGATGTACTGGCCAGTTTTACCGATCCGGTTTATTCACCCTTGCTGTCTATCCTGCAGGTGTCCGCTGAGAACACCACCTTGTCCACCCAGGTATTCGCCAACCTCGCGGACGATCACCAGGAAGGCCGCACCGGCAAGGCCACCAGTTACCTGGCCAGTACTTTTGAAGGCACCAAGGTGGACAAGCAGTTCCGCGAAGTGAATGTATTGCTGCGCGAAACCGACAAGCGTCCCGCGCCGGTAACCGCCATCATCGACCAGGTTAAACAGTTACAGGCCTTCGTCAATGAAATTTCCCTGTCGCCGGATCCGGCTAAGAAAGCCTTTGATATTGCCAAAGCGCGTTATCAGAGCGGCGCCGGTAATGCGATTACCGCACTGCACGCGTTTGCCAAGAACACGCCGGAGCCGGTGAAAGACTGGTTGCAGGCGATGTCCGATCAAACCTGGAAAGTCGTGCTGGGTGCGGCTGCGCAGTATGTCAACGCCGAGTGGCGCAGCCGGGTTTATCAGCCTTACACCCAGGGACTGGCGGGACGTTATCCGTTGAATCGCAATGCCAGGGATGAACTGGCCCTGTTCGATTTCGCCGAATTCTTCAAACCCACCGGTACACTGGATATGGCTTACCAGGAACTGCTCAAGCCGTTCATCGATGTCAGGCGTGGCTGGAGTAACCGGGTCGTCGATGGTCGCAGCCTGGGTTTCTCTGCGGCTTCCATCAATCAACTGCAGAAAGGATTGTTCATCAAGAATGTGTTCTTCGCGATCAATCCTTCGGTGCCGGGGCTGAGTTTCCAGGTCAAGCCTTATCGCATGGACAAGTCCGATGCGCGTTTCATTCTCGAACTGGGTGATAAGCGTATCACCTACAACCATGGGCCGAAATTCTGGAAGACATTGACCTGGTCCGGCGCCGATGAAAACAAACGCGTGCGTGTGATTTTCGAAGACCTGAACGAAGAGTTGCATTCCGTGGCCTACGATGGCCCCTGGGCATTGTTCAAACTGAACGACCGTTCGCATTTGAAAAAAACCAGTAAATCGAATGTTTACCTGGCTACTTACATTGTGAATGAAGAAGTCAAACGGGCGGATGGCAGTACGAAAACCATACGTCATCAGGCGCAATTTGAAATCAAGGCACGTAGTGTGAACAACCCGTTCGGTAAGAATTTGCTGGGCTCTTTCCGTTGTCCGGAGTCGTTGTAAATGAAAGTGGATAGCATAACCGGCCTGTTCGGAAAATTACCGGCGCATGGTGATTTTATCCACCGCAATCTGCCGCTCGATGTGGTAACGCCCTGGGACGAATGGTTACAGCATTTCATCGCCGGTACTCAGGAACAACTGGGTGAATCCTGGCTGGATATTTATCTGACCAGTCCAATCTGGCGGTTTGTGTTTACCTCCGGTGTCATCGATGCGCAGGCCTGGGCCGGTGTGTTGCTGCCCAGTGTGGATCGGGTGGGGCGCTATTTCCCGCTCACCGTGTTAACGCGCATACCGGCCGGACTGAACCCGCTGGTGTTTCTGGCGCAGTACAACGAATGGTTTGCAGCCATGGAGGAGCTCACCCTGCAGGCCCTCGATGGTGAATTGAACGCGGACGACCTGATGCAACAGATCAACAGTGTGGATATGCAACTCGATGCCAGTTATACGCGCAATCCGAATAGAACTTCGGGGGATGCCATGGTGATCGATATGGAATTCGAAGAACAGTCGGCCGCTACGGCCTACGCCTATTTACTGGATAGTTTGCTGGTACAGGATGGGCACAGTTACAGTGCCTGGTCGACCAGCGGTTCGGAGCGGGTCATGCCCTGTGTATTCACCAGTCGAAACTTGCCGGCCATCGATGGTTCGGCGGCAATGCTGGATGGTCGTTGGCAACATTGGCAATGGCGTCAGCCGTATAGCCTGAATCTAACCAGCGAGTGACTGTGGAACAGATAAATGAGTGATACGACTGTCAGACGTCCGATTCGGTGGCGATCCAGTGCCGACACCAATGTCGGTAAAGTGCGTGAGATAAACGAAGACTCGATCCTGGCGCGTGACCAGGTCGGCATATGGGCCGTGGCCGATGGTATGGGTGGTTATGAGGCGGGTGACGTCGCCAGCAACATGATTGTACGAACGCTGGAAGCGCTGCAGGATCAGCCGCAACTGGCCGATATTATCGATGCGACGGAAGACAGCCTGGAAGATGTGAACTTCCGTATTCAGGAATATGCCGACATCATGCTGGACGGACGCACGCTGGGCAGTACGGTGGTCAGTCTGATCATTCGTGGCCGGGTCGGGGTTTGTCTGTGGGTTGGCGACTCACGCCTGTATCGTCTGCGCAGCGGCAAGATGCTGCAGTTGTCCAGGGATCACTCGCAGGTCGAAGAACTGATCTCACAGGGATTTCTGACGCCGGAGGAAGCGGTCAATCACCCGGACTCCAATGTCATTACTCGCGCTGTCGGTGCACATGACACCCTGTATGTGGACATCAACGTGTTCAGTGTACAACTGGGCGACACGCTGTTGCTGTGCAGTGACGGTCTCTACAACGCGGTTCGGCAGGACGATATTCGCTTTTACATGACCCTGCCGAATCTGGACGACGTGGTCAATGGCCTGATCGAGAAAGCGCTGGACAATGGCGCATCCGATAATGTGTCGGTGGTGATCGTGCGAGGTGAACCGGATCATCCGACGAGTGTGCAGCAGCCATGAGCGACGAACAGGATAAAACACGCATTAAACCGGATGCGCCGCCTGCCGATGCGGATAAAACCCGGATTGGTGCCCCGCGCCGGGACCCTGTTGCGAATGAAAGTGACGATAAAACCCGGGTGGCTCCCGATAAATCGTCGCAGAATGACGCGACCCGCATTGCTTCACCGCGTACGCCGGATGCGGACGCGACGCGAATTAAAAGTGACGATGCAACACGAATCGCCCCGCCCAAAACCATTCCACCCGTTGACAGAACGCTTCCGGATGCCGTGGAGACCACGGTACCGGATCCGATCAGTAGCCGAACCCTGGAAGACTCCGAAGTTTCCACTCACAGCGTACTGAAAGAGCGCTTTGTACTCGAAAAAGTACTGGGTGCCGGCGGCATGGGTGTGGTGTACAAAGCCAAAGACCTGCTCAAGGTGGAAGCCAATGATCGCGATCCCTATGTCGCTATCAAGGTTTTAAGTGAAGAGTTCAAGGCCCACCCCGAAGCCTTTATCGCACTGCAGCGCGAGTCGCGGAAATCGCAGCGTATTGCACATCCCAATATCGTGAATGTATTCGATTTCGACCGCGACGGCGACACGGTATTCATGACCATGGAATACATGGAAGGCCGTCCGCTGGACAAGTTGATTCAACAATACAAATCCACCGGGTTGCCGACCGAAGATGCGACACATATTGTCGAAGGCATGTGTGCCGCACTGGGTCATGCGCACAACGAAAAGATCATTCACTCTGATTTTAAACCCGGTAATGTGTTTGTGACCGATCGTGGCAGCGCCAAGGTGTTCGATTTCGGTATCGCCCGGGCGGTGGCCCAGGTTGAACAAACTGAAGAGCAGGCGAAGGAAGACCGCACCGTATTCGACGCCGGTAATCTGGGTGCACTGACGCCGGCCTATGCGAGTATGGAAATGCTGCTCGGGGAAACGCCGGATGTACGGGACGATCTGTACGCGCTGGGATGTGTGGCATACGAAATGTATACCGGACAGCATCCCTTCAACAAAACACCTGCCGATGAAGCTTTTGCCCAGAAGCTGAAACCGAAACGTATTCCGGGTCTGGCAAAAAGTAAATGGCAGGCTATCGAGAAGGCCCTGGCATTCAAGCGTGAGGATCGGGTTGCCTCTATCGATGAATTTCTGCGTTTGTTCAAATTTCGCTATCGATATGGTTATCAGCTTGCCATTGGACTCGCCGTGCTGTTGTCGGTGAGTATTTTTGTGTATTTCCAGTATTTCAATCGGCCGCCAGCCGGACCCGATGCGGATCAGATTCGTAATGAACTCGAATATCAAATCCGCGTCGATTTTTATCGAGATAATATCGAGCGCCTGATCGCCGACAACAGTTTCAGCGAAGAATGGGAGTCTGAATTGTGGTCGGAAGTGCAGGGCCTGATGAAACTGGTACCGGAGGATGATACCTGGCTGGCCGAGAAGCGCGAAATCGTTTATCGGGCCTATTTGAACAGCATCGATGATATGCTGAAAAAGGGCCGTTTCAGGCGTAGCGAGGTTTTGATCGACAATGCGGCACGCTATACCTCGGACAGTACCGAGCTGGATGCAAAGCGACAGCAACTGGCAGAAGCGATCAAGCTGGATGAGCAACGCAAGGCGCAACTCGCGGCAAAACGTAAACAGGACATCAAACAACAGGTCGTCGAACAGGCCGAGCAAGAGAAAGTCACCAAGTTGTTCGATGTGGCGCTGGATAACGTCAATCAACAGCTTAAGTGCCAGTCGCGACCGAATATGCGCAATCTCGACACGGCGATTAAGAAGCTGCGTTCCCTGGATACCGCTCGCTATCGACGCCTGGAACCCAATATCGTCAAATCGCTGGCCGCCTGTATCGAACATATCGGAAAATCCTTCCCGGATCGAGCCGTGGAAGCCAAGCGTTACGCCCTGCGTATGTTCAGCAATCATTCACTGATCGCTGCAATCGAAATCCGCGCCAAGGATCCCTGTGATCAGTCGATCGCCGGTCTGGGGGCCCGTGGTCAACGTACCCAGTGTCGTGATCGCCTGCAACAGGCCGGTAATGGTCCCTCCCTGGTGGTGATTCCGGGGAGTCGGTCCGTGCCGATGTTTGCGATTGGCAAATATGAAGTTATGGTCGACGAATTAAATGCCTTCTGTAGTAAATCGTCGGTCTGTTCCGAGGTGAAAAACCGGGATACTCAGCTACCGGTTACCAATGTCAGTTTCGAAGTGGCGCGGGAATATATGAAATGGCTGAGTCGAAAATCGGGGCGTAAGTATCGCTTGCCGACCAAGGCGGAATGGGAATATGCGGCGCGCTCCAGACGCCTGTCACTGGATCCGAATCGAAATTGCCAGTTACAGTCTCGCGGTATTCAGAAAGGCGGTGAGCTGGTCAAGGTGACAACCGGACGACAGAATGGATGGGGCCTGGTGAATTATGCGGGAAATGCACGAGAGTGGGTCTATGACAAAGGGCGAAAACTGGTCGCGGTGGGTGGCTCTTATGCCGATTCCATGGACATTTGTGATATCAATAATGTCGTTCGCCATGATGGTAGCCCGGATGCCTATACCGGGTTTCGTGTATTACGCGAGATCGACGAGGTGAAACCATGAGTGATATGAGCTACTCCGCGCTGATACGGGAGCTGGCGCGCCAGTATTACAACCAGCAGCTTGAGCGGAATGCCTATCGGCAACAACGTCGTGAGTTGCTGGAGCGCATTGACAGCGAATACAATGATCAGCAAATGTCTGATCCCGAACTGCTTGAGCAGTCTGAAGAACGCCAGACCGACCAATCCATGTTGATGCGAACCATCGCCTTTTTCAAAAACCGGGATGTCGATGAATAAGCAAGAGGCTGGAAACCTTGATACTGCGAAGCTCCATGACGAGACTCCAGCAGTGTGTTCTGCAGAGACCAAAGCGTGCGTTAAATAGGGGGATATTTCCCAATCGCCCGCGTGGCAGGAAAATATCGTAATCGATGAACGGTACAGATCTATAGCGTAACTGCAGGTACTGGTTTTTCAGCTATTAACATTATCGGTATGTTTCGTTATATCGACGATTTTTAAGGGATTTACGCAGTCTTATAAACTTTTTAGCTGACAGACGGTAGCAAAGAGGCGTGGAAAAGATGGTAATTAACGGATAGCGTATGACGGTCAAAAGGCGCTCTGTAGTGGCTGTTTTTTTTCACTTCACATTAATGAAAATTGGCCGTTTTGCTGGATTGCCGTTATTGAGCTTATAGACTATCATTCAGTGCACATTTGAACATTATTCTTTATTAAAGAAGGGAAAATAAATGGCTATTTATCTCCAATATGACGGTATCAAAGGAAATGTAACTGCAGACGGTTACAAAGATCACATTGCAGTCGATTCTGTTCAATTCGGTGTAGGTCGTGGTATTTCAATGGAACCGGGCAATATGTCCAACCGTGAAGCCACCCGTCCCAGCGTAAGTGAAGTCACGCTGACCAAAGTTGCAGATAATTCAGTCACCGCAATCTTCAAGGAAGCTGTTACCGGTTCAGCCGGTAAAAAAGTCGTTATCAAATTCGTACGTACCGGTGCGGACAAGGTTCAGGAGTTCATGGACTACACGCTGGAAGACTGTCTGGTGAGTGGTTATTCCATGTCAGCGACTTCTGAAGGTGATCCGGTGGAATCCATCACCCTGAGCTTCGCCAAAATCATGATCAACTACAATGATTTTGACAAGAGCAACAAATCCTCCAGCCCGCAACGTGTCGGCTACGATCTGACCACGGCCAAACCTCTGTAATCAGAACGTCATATAAATACAGGCTGCCCCGATTCAGTTTTACTGTTTTCGGGGCAGTTTTTAGGTTTTTTGAGAATCAGTTTGATTCGTCCAGGGAAGAAATTCAGGTGTCCGGCGGCCATTAGATGACAGGTCCGGATGCGTTCAATGTAATAGGGTGGAAGGGTATATGCCTCAGCAACTGACGCAGGATAGTCGCTTAATTGCAATTTCTCCTTTACTTGGAAAAGATAAACTTCTACTCACCGCCTTCGAAGGCGCCGAATACATATCCGATCTGTTCCAGTTCCATCTGGAAGTGCTGTCTGAAGATCTTAATATCGCTCCGGATAAGGTGATCGGAAAAACAGTCACCGTTACTATTCAGAACGAGCATAAACGCAAATTTAACGGGTATGTCAGCCGATTTACCTTCGGCGAAATCAAGGCCGACAATCTCCGCGAATACCGCCTTACCATTGTGCCCTGGATGTGGTTTTTATCGAAAACCAACAACCATCGCATTTTTCAGAACAAAGATTCTAAAACAATTATCAGCGACGTGTTTCAGGCGTCCGGTTTCAATGATTTCGATATGTCACGGGTCACCGGTGGAACCACGATGCGTGAATATTGTGTGCAGTATGACGAAAGTGATCTCAACTTCGTATCCCGTCTGATGGAAGAAGAGGGCATTGCCTATTACTTTAAACACGAGGACGGCAAACATACGCTGATCATGACCGACAAGGCCAACGGTTACGAGGCTTGTACCGAAGACAAGGTCGGTTATTCCAAAGGTAATAAACCCGGTACTCAGATCACTGACTGGGAGCATGCATACGAGTTTATTACCGGAAAATGGTCGCATACCGATTACAACTTCGAGACACCGACCAAAAACCTGCAGGCCTCCAGGAATACTACGGTCAAGGTCCCGCTCATCGACAAGTTCGAGCACTATTATG
>CBDULQ010000170.1:0-8123 GCA_965368115.1 uncultured Gammaproteobacteria bacterium
TTCATAAACTGATGTCCCTCCACGGACCACAAAACACGGATTCAGAGCAGACAGGCTGCTGGCGAAAAAAGTGTAATGAGCTTTCCTTTCAGAATTATTTCAGTGGCAACAGCACGTCCTGTTTAAAACAGCCGGTTATCGGAAGATTGATGACAAATTGATGAAGGCCATCCCCGGTTTATGAATAAATCATGGATTTTTGACTAAACTTCTACAGCATAAGCATTCCACAAGGAGCGCTTTGCTCTGTGTCTTTTCACGGCGAGCCGCCGCGAAGCAGAACAGGGGTGGTCATCCGGCCTGCCGCGGCGGGCGGAACGCCAGGGAAGCAGCTTAAGTTATTGAAATCAATAATAATTCGGCGCACAGACCGAAATCAATGTGCATCCCAGTGGGGGGACGCTAATGAAGCTTCTAAATAAACTGACGATTAAACACCAGGTTTGGGCGGGATTTATTGGCATGCTGCTGATCGTCCTGCTGATCGCCGGCATTGCCCTGTTTCGACTCAATCAGGTACAGAACCAGGCGGCATTCATCGCCACCGAATCCCAGCCCGCCATGCTGGCGGCACTGTCTTTACAGGAAGACATTCAGGCGACCACATCCCTGATGGCCCTGTACATGATCAACAAGACCAGCGACTACGAAAAAGCTTTCAACGGCAGTGCCGAGCGGCTCACCCAGTCGCTGGCCAATTTTAAACAGCTGGAACTGATCCAGAACGATCCTGATGCACAGGAAAAAGCCGAGCAACTGAACATCAAGATCCGGGCGTTCCTCAAGGACCAGCAACAGATCGATTATTACGTCAAGAACTTCATCGAAAACTACCCGGGTCTGAAAATCGCCAACCAGTACATCAACCCGCTACACCAGGAAGCTTTGCAAACCTTCACCCAGATGCTCGATTCGGAAATGCTCGAAACGGCTTCCGAGGAGCGTCGTGACCTGTTCCGGCATATCACCCGTTTGCGGCAGAACTGGATGAACCTGGTTACCGTATTCAGAACCTTCCTCGCCGACCCGAACGACGTGCGTGCAGACCAGATCAATATCTTCGTCGACCAACACTGGAAGCTACTCGGCTCCCTCGACCAGTATTCCAATATGTTCACCTTCGAGGAAGAAGAGGGCACAGCCAACATCAAGCGCATTTCCAACGCCTATTTCAAGCATATCGAGGATGTCATCAAGACCTACAGGGACGGCATGTGGCGCGAAGATCTGCGACTCATCAAGAACGACATCAATCCACTGATCAAGTCCATCGAGGAACTGATCAACGGCATCGTGATTCAGCAGAAACAGAAAGTTGAATCCAACAACCAGGCCCTGGTATCGAAAACACAGCAGACGCTGGTCTTCATTGTGGTGGTGCTGGTCGTCGCCATCGCCATCGGCATCCTGGTTGCGTTTACCAGCTCCAGACAGATCAATACCATCGTAATGGAAGTCAGAACGTCACTGGATCGAATTTCCGGCGGTGATTTTTCACAACAACTGAATGAAGATCGTGCTGGCGAAGTCGGCATGCTGTCCGCAACCATCAATCGCTTTACCACACAACTGAAAAACATGATCAGTGATATGCAGATGACGATTTCCGATTTGCAAAGTGTGTCCCGCGACATGTCACGTGTCACTCAGTTGACCACCGAAAATATCATGCAACAGCATCGCGAGACCGAACAGGTGGCAACCGCAACAGAAGAGATGACCAGCACCTCGCAGGAGGTTGCACGTAATGCGGAAATCGCAGCGGCCTCTGCCAAACAGGCCGACGAAAATGCCCGTTCGGGTTCCAGTAAATCGGGTTCTGCGATGCAGGGTATTCGCCGCCTGGTACAGGACCTGGAAGGCGCCGCGGAAGTGGTGCAGAAGTTACAGAACGATTCAGATAATATCAGTGTCGTGCTCGATGTGATCCGGGAAATCTCCGAACAGACTAACCTGCTGGCCCTGAACGCCGCCATCGAGGCCGCTCGCGCCGGTGAGCAGGGCAGGGGCTTTGCAGTGGTCGCCGATGAAGTACGCACACTGGCCAGCCGTACCCAGCAATCCACCGACCAGATCAAGGAACTGATCGATCGTCTGCAGGCGGGCGCACTCAGCGCGGTCAATGCCATGCAGAGTTCCATTTCTGAAGCGCAGGACAATTGTCAGCAGGTGGAAGATGTGGCTTCTTCGTTGCAGGTGATCAGTAACGAAATTCTCAGCATCAACAGCATGCTGGACCAGGTGGCTGCGGCCAGTGAACAGCAGCATGCCACGGCCAATGAAATCAGCCGCAACATCAGCTCGATCAGCACACTGGCAGAGAAAACCGCGCAGTCTACACAGCCGCTGCATTCAGCGGAACAGAACCTGGATAATGTTGCCGGCAAAATGAACGAGTTCATATCGCAATTCAAAACCGGCTAGGACGCGCGTCAATCAGTTCGACTCATTGACAATGATTTTAACTTTATCGCCCGGATAAATCAGATCCGGATTTTTTATGCGGCTCAGGCGCGCCAGCTCGGGATAGCGAAACGGATCATTGATATAACGCTGGGCGATGTGCCAGAGCGTGTCGCCTTTCACCACGCGATGAATAATGATACGTGGCGGTGAGCGCGGGCTTTTGGACGATTTTTTCTCTGGTACGGGTTTCTCTGCCTCTGAGTCCACGACATCATCACCATCAATCTGCGCACTGACGACAGGTTCTCTGGCGGGCTCAGCGGCGACCCTGGAGTCCGTTGCCTGGGTTGCAGGCAGGTCTGCCGTAACCTGCTGTATATCCGACACCGACGCACTGCTATCGATTACAGTTTCACTATCCGATGGCTGATCACCGGCTTGTGCTGTTACCGCACTGTCTTGCCGCAACACTGATTCGGCATCGGCCACCGGTATGTTAAGTACAATCACCAGCCCTTCGTCATCACTGTTGATATCAGCCCGATAAGCGGCCGGCTCCGGTTCCTCTTCCGGAATCATTTGAGTCGATAGCGTTGGCGATTCATCGATGGGTTCATCGGCTTGCACTGCCGGCTGCGCTGGCAGATCTTCAACCGCCCCCTGGAACCTGTCCACCGATGCCGACCTCGGTTCGTCGAACCACTCTTCGACAGGCGCCGGAGATACCGGAGGGGATTCCGCTTGCGCCGGTATTTCAGCGGGTTCATGAATCGCCGGCTGATCAACGAGGGGGCCTACGGGCACATCATCCTGCCAGAGCTCAAGAATAAAATAGCCACCACCGGCGAGTAGCAATATCATCAGCGCAGCGAAAATCAACACGGCACGAGTGTCACCATCGGCCGCAGGGGGCGCTGTGCTGTGGCTGTCCCGATAAGCCCGTGGCGCATCTGAAACGGTTACCGCAGGAACTGCACTCGGCGCCGATGAAGGACTGAATCGTGTGGAGGCTGCACCGCTCGATGCACTGGCAGGCGATGATTGCGCAGACTGAGCTGGCGATAAGCCGTGACCTGTCGGATGTGAAGCATTCGGTACCGATGTTGGACGCGCTGCCGCCCATGCTGTATTCCTTGAGGCTGAATTTCTCGCCGCTTGATGCCTTGAGTCCTGACTCGTCGAGGCCGGACGGGTCGATACCGGTCTGGTTGCAGGCCTGTCCTGCACCTGGGCCTCGGCAGCAGGCGGCGACTCTGGCTCGAATTCAGATACTGGCGGATTCGTCCCGGATCTGTCCGGTGTCGGCGGCAACACAGGTGAGGTTTCCTGAGGCTCGACACGGGTTGGTTCGATGACGTCGGGTGTCTCGGCCTGCCGGGCAGGCTCCGTCCTGAGCGGCTCGGCTTGTACGACTGAACTGGAGCGGACCGATTGATCGCTCGATGCCCGTCGTACCGATGTCTGAGCTGAACCCGAGCTCGGTTCTTTCGCCACCGACGCTGATGATGCAGCCGCCTCGGCCCGCACCTGCTGCTGTTTCAACTGCTGAATATGCTGACGCAGATAACCGGTTTCGCGAAAGCGATTAAGGTTTTCGAAATCAGCGTACAGGTTGATCTGCTCATTCAACATCAGGGTTCGACTGAACACTTCGCGGGGCACCAGCAACGGCGCCTGACCCCAGCCGGATTTGGGATACTGGATCACGTCGATGATTTCATCGACCCAGAAGCCGGCCTGGCCGCCTTCGACCTCCACCACAACCAGGCGCCCCGGATCCTGCCAGTCACTTTCATCGACACCGAAACGTTTGCGCAAATCCACCACTCGCACCATGCCGGACCCGGCCCTGAACATACCCGGTTCCGCCGCGTGACTGCCCGGCGGATGACTGAGTTTGGGCGGCAACTGCACCGCTACCACCTGCATAGTCGGCGAACAACAGTACACCGGGCCTACGCGATAAAGCAGTAGCGCATCAGCGTCGTGAACGGTCTTGATACTGGCCATAGCGCGTCGTCGACCTGTTAGCTGACATTATTAGGATGCATGAGAACCCATTGCTTCATTCCAGATATTTTTCCTGCCAGTGCTTGTAGAGTCGCCAGGTGTGTTCCGTGAATGCTTCTTTATCGTTAAAAGCCGATGGATCGATGGCGTCGAACACGTAATAGTTTGCGGTGGGATTATCTGAATTAAGAAAATGGAAAATCTTGTCCAGCAAGGTATGCGGATCGCGCCATTCAAAATCATCCTGTGCTTCATAGTGCAGGAATACCGGCAGTATCGGCACACCGGTCTTCAGCGAAACTTCGAAGGCGCCCTGGCGAAACGATTCGAAAATGCGCCGCCCCTTACAACCGCCTTCCGGATACAGCGCGATATTGCGGCCGGCATTGATCGCCTCGATCATGTCGTCGACCGCCCGGCGCCGCGACTGGCGATCGTCACGATCGACAAACAGGGTACCGGCGGCGCTGGCAATTCGACCGGCCACCCACCAGTCACGCACCTGAATCTTGGCCAGGGAATAAACTTCGAACAGAGACGGGATACCGATATCTTCGAACGCTGAAGGGTGGTTGGCAATCAGAATGTAATGCTGGGGAATCGGGTACAGGTTTTTCTGATGCAGTTTCAGATCAACGCCCAGTGCACGCACAAAAGCGCGACACCATATGCGGAACATACGAAAGTAAAAACGGCCGCGTAAGGGGCTCGGCAACCAGGCCCAGAAGTACAGCACGACGGTAAGCAGGATCAAATCCAGCCACAGGGCGAACATTTTGAGGATACGGGCAGCGTAATAGAACATGGCGGTCAGGCGATACGAAGTCTCACTAAAGTATAGGACATGAAGCCTGAATCGGGCTGCACGTCGTAACTTGTTTGCCGTAGCCGTGTTCTACTTTCAACTATTCTGTTGTACTCTTGTCCCACCCAAGCAGGCCGGAACCGCTATGACAAGAATGATTCTTATCCTATGCCTGATCTGTAGCACGGCATTTTTACAGGCCTGTGCCACGGTCGACGGCAAAGGCGACCCCAATGATCCCCTGGAAGGCTTTAATCGCGCCATGTACAGCTTCAATGACGGCGTCGACCGCTATGTGTTGAAACCGGTTGCCAAGGGTTATAACGCGGTAACACCCGCCCCGGTACAGAAAGGGGTCAGCAATTTCTTCAGCAATCTGGATGACGTGGTCGTCATCGTCAACGATTTGCTGCAATTCAAATTCAAACGCGCCGCCAAGGATACCGGCCGCTTACTGGTCAACTCCACTCTGGGCCTGTTCGGTCTGATCGACTGGGCCTCGGACATGGGCCTGGAAAAAAACAACGAGGACTTCGGTCAGACACTGGGCTACTGGGGTGTACCGGAAGGCCCCTATCTGGTATTGCCGTTTCTCGGCCCCAGCACGGTGCGCGATACCGGTGGACTGTATGTCGACACCGATTACCTGGACCCGATCTACAACGAGTTACATGAAGGCTGGCCGCCACCATCACGCGAAAATACCGACGCGGTCTGGGGCATGACCATCCTGAAAACCGTCGACACCCGAGCCAAATTGCTGAAAGCGGAAAAAATCATGGACCAGGCTGCACTGGACCCCTACATCTTCCTGCGCGAAGCCTATTTGCAACGCCGCAAGAACCTGGTGTACGACGGCAATCCACCGGTGGAAGAACCGGTGTTCAACGAATCCGAATTATTCGACGAGTGATGTATTCAAACAGAACATTCCGACATCAGGCCGGAATGTTCTGCTCCAGAAACTTCTGATAGTTCTCGGCACTGATAATCTGTGTACCGTCACAATTGAATTGCATGCGCACCATATCCTGCACAATGCAGATGGTAATGTTGCGCAGGTAAAAATCCGGCAGACTACGCATCAGTTTCAACGTCGACAGAATACGATGCACTTCTTCTTCAGTCATCGGCTCCCAGGACTGATGGCGTTTCAGGAAAATTTTTCTCCAGAACTCGGGCACCTTGTCGAACCATTTACTTTTCTGAATCATCTGGTAGATGTCGCGCATCGCCTGGATCTTGTCCGCATAACTGATCACCGGAAAATGGCGATCGATGTATGCACGATCAGCGAGTTTCTCGGCTTCGTGAATTTCCTGTCGTAGCGGATCGAATATCGACTGGGTACGAATTTCGCCGCTATTGAAACCGATGAATACTCGATAAGTGCTGCGATTGATCAACAGCTCTTCCAGATTGACGACCAGCTGATCCATAACCCGATCGACCGGGCTTTCGTATTTCTTACGCTCCAGCGAGGTTTCACGCAGTGACGGGTCACCCTTGATGCCGATCTGAATACTGCCTTCGTTTAATCCGGTTGCACTCAGAATGCATTCGCGCAAAACCAGCTCTTCAATATCATTTTCATCAGCCGGCGGTGTTGTTTCGGTAGTCAAAGTCATTCCTCAATCGATCGTCGTTCTGGCCACAGGGGCCCGGGCCCATAATGATTAAAAGCATATTCAGGCGGGCAAC
The DNA here is from genome assembly GCA_965368115.1 of uncultured Gammaproteobacteria bacterium. GTDB lineage: Bacteria > Pseudomonadota > Gammaproteobacteria > SZUA-229 > SZUA-229 > CBDULQ01. The sequence goes on from CBDULQ010000170.1 coordinate 6,923, forward strand.
ATATTATACGCTGTTTACAGGTTTTTTAACTTGACGATGCAATTTGGTGAACAGGCCCACGTTTAGTGAAAAGTCCCTCATTCACGCGGCATCAGATGACTGACCGATTCCAGGCCATCAAACAGGCTAACCCACGACAGGTAGTCGGAAAAAGGCATATTGAGCAGCTGCACACCGATCTCAAATTGATTAGCCTGGACAGACGGAGCGGACCATTTAACCAGACCGTGAAGAAAATATTTCTGTGCGCTGGCCGACACATCGACCCAAATTTCGATCTCACTGAATTCAGGCACCTGTACCGCCGATTCCAGTTTAATACCACTGGCCGACACATCCAGGGTACTGCATCGCAGGGTCACATCGACCAGTTCGGGCGCCACATTGCTGGCCATGATTTTCACATGCACCGGGTCATCACGGGTCAGGCGTAAATGGCGACGACGATCACTGGGTGAGTTCATTAATGGTTCCAGGCGCTATCCGGCAGGCTCGGGTTGCAAGATATACAGGGTTGAACTATTGAGCATAATACACAACCTATATAATTCCAGGGCCTGTAAGCCGGCCCTGGTATGCCGGCATACTGGAGCTAAATAGATGGATCAACAACCCGACAGCACTAATCCGCATCAGCGTATGGGCGGCATCATGATGTTTGCCATGTGGCTGGTGCTGTTTCTGCTGCTGGCGTATATGTTCAGTCACATACTCGACAAACAACACAACCCCAATCAGCACGTCAGTACCCATGTAAACGTCGACGGCATCCCGGAGATTGAATTGCAACGCAACCGTTTCGGCCACTATGTTACCAGCGGTCAGATCAATGGCCAGGATGTGGTATTCATGCTGGACACCGGCGCCACCGATGTTTCGATTCCCGAAGATATCGCCCGGGACCTGGGCCTGGAACGGGGTTATCCGGCGGTATATCAGACTGCGAACGGCCGCATCACCGTGTATTCAACGCAACTGGATGATGTCACCATCGGCAATATTCGCCTGCACAATGTGAAAGCCACCATCAATCCCAATGATACGAGCGATGATATTCTGCTGGGTATGAGTTTTCTTAAACATCTGGAATTCACCCAGCGAGGTGATACGCTTATCCTGAGACAAATCCCGAACAATTCCTGATGGGGCTCGATATGAATTTCTGCAGTCAGTGCGGCTCACCGGTGAGTTTTCGCGTACC
>CBDULQ010000171.1:0-8122 GCA_965368115.1 uncultured Gammaproteobacteria bacterium
GCGTAAGCCAAGTGTTGCCCCTGCATATTTCGCGGGAGAAGGTAATGTATATAGCTGCAATTACGGGGTTGGTCATATAGAAGAAGAAAAAATATCACCGCCGATCATGTCTATGTTGAAAAAACATTTGATCGATAATTATCCAGATATCTCTGCATACAATATTGAAATTACATATCTTGATGTATTTTATAACTACAGGGGAAACGCGGTAAGAGTGACGAGCTCGGATCCATCGAGTCCACAGGGTAGCAAAAAAGTGGTAATTGGTTGCGAGGAAGCGCTTCTGGGTGGTTATAACATAGGGGAAGTTCCTACGGGCGCCACAGCGCTGGTTTTTTATCTTTCATTTAACGTGAATGGAAAAAATATTGATATTAGATATGTAGAAGCGGTAGAGGAGAACTTACGTATCTACAGGGATAAGTTACAGCCCTGGATGGAGCAAGGGGTGAAAAATCTGTTTTCACAAGTCGATATCGAGTTAAAAAGAAGCGGGCGTATCTGAAAGAAAGCTAAGCATCTTTCGATTTTGTAAATAACAGGATCAAAACAATCAGGCAATCTCCGTTGATTGACACAGGATACATCAGTTGACGGAGATTGGTCTCGATTTTGACTATCCCTCACTCGCAATCCGATTATTCATCCCATCAAAGCCATTTTACGAAATCGACCACAGATATCAGCCTCCTCAGCATTTACACTATATATATGTGCTTTGGACAAAATCCAGTGAACCCGCCGCGGCTCGGTGACGACACAGCACAAACGGACCCGTTTCCGTTCCCGAACACCGCCCCCTGGCCAGCCTGTGGGCGCGGTGTCGTATCGTGAAGGCAGCTATACAGGAGGGCAGGTATGAAACGACTATCCAGTGCATTGATCGGGTTTTTTATGATGGTGATGGGTGGTGTGCCCCTGGCCTATGCGGGTTGCATGGACGATGCCGGGGATGCGGTGGCGGCCTTCTTTACCGGCGGCGCCAGCTACGCTACCTGCCAGGTTGTGGATACCGTGCGTTCCCTGCTGCGTACCGTGCAGACCATCGCCGCCAGTATGACGCGGATGATCAACGATACCATCGACGGCGCCCGCCGGGGCGTGGATGATACCGCCAACTCCATCGAGAGCAATACCCGCAATGTCATGCGTAACCTGCAGAGCAAAGTCAACGAAGCATCCCGCATGGCCAGCCAGGCTTCGGACGCCGCGTCGCCCCAGGCTCAGCTGGCGGAAACTGCTGGCGCCAACCAGCAGGCCGCGGGCATCCAGCAACAGGCCCTGTCGAACAATGTGCGTATCGCCAGGCCCGCTGGTTCGCCGTCCGGTTTAAACCAGCGTTCGGCACAGCAACTCAGGCCCGGCACGCGAATGCAGGCTCAGGGTGTGCAACAGGCTCAGGCACCCAGGCCGATGTCCCGGATGGGCGGCGTACAGCAGATGAATCCGTCGTCCGGCGCCTCGTCGCGAGACATTGCCAACACCATGCGGCAGGCCGCCAATACCATGCAAAGCATTCACAACGACCTGGCCAGTCACGCGGTGAACCAGATCATCGGCGCCGCCCGCCAGGCAAAGAATCTGGCGGAGCGTCACGTGGGCGCTGCCCAGCGTATCGGCCAGACCACGGTGGTCACACCCATGCAACAGCTGCAGGACATGCTGGGGGATCTGCTGCGTCACCCGGGGCGTATTTTTGACCCCTCTGCCATGGTCAACGAAACCATCGAACGCATGACGGTGGCCATGACCCAGGTGACCGAACAGATTCACCACGAAATCATGAACGAAGCGCTGGCTACCATCGGCGACGTCGATGGGCATATTCGCCGTATGACTGGCGATGTGAGCCGAGCGGACAACATCCATCAGGCGATGATCAAGCTGCAGCGCCGCAAGGATGAACAGTCCCTTAATGAGTTGCGTACACTACTGCGCGGCTCATCCGATTCGATGATGCGGCTGGCCTCCATGCTGAAGATTATGCCTGATATGGTGATGATGCAGCAGTCATCGGAGCAGAAATCGGAAAGCAAATTCAAGCCCATGATCGATGCCTTGAAGCGGGAAAATAACAAACTGCGTAACGATATACTCAAAGCTCAGCGTGGCCAGATGCCTGCGAATACCGAACAGCGCGCGAAGAATGAACTCAACCGGATGCTGGCAGGTAAGTCACCTGATGAACAGCAAGCGATCAAGAATCAACTGAAGAACAACCTGAAAAATCGCTATGCTGGAAATGAAAAAGCACTGGCGCAAATCAATCGCCATTTCGAACAGCGTTTCTCCAGTGCATTCAAAATCAGGGTAATGCCGACACCACTTAAAATCAGCCCGATTGCGCCACCTTTGCCAAAATAGTAGTCACTGGACGCAATAGACAGACGGCGTATTCCTATTGGAATGCGCCGTTTTTCGCTGCGGCCGCATATCTCGATTGGGTCGTCCGACTCAATATTATTTAGACACACCTGAGGTTGATGTCCGAAAAACACGATTTATGCTAAGGTCCGGAAATTCAGAAAATTGTGTATCATGTGTCACATCACCAGCTGTTACAAAGATTTTAATATTGAGCCCAGTGGCGCGAGGCTTCTCGTGTGACCCGGAAAGCGATAAGAACGAAAAACTCCATTTCCTGATTCGAAATGCATTACGATGACCCCCTATACGGAAAGACCGAGATTTCCGAGCCGATATTGCTGGATCTGATGGCAAGCCAGGCCATGCAGAGACTAAAGGATGTTTCTCAGCATGGCATAACGGCTCTGCTGGGTATAACGCCTTCTTTTTCTCGCTTCGACCATTCTATTGGCGCAATGCTCCTGGTTCGACGCCTTGGCGGTGATCTCGATGAACAGATTGCAGCGCTGCTACACGATATCAGTCATACCGCATTCAGCCATGTCATCGACTTTGTATTCGACGACCATTGCGAACAGAGTTATCACGAAGAGAAGAAGGTCGCTTTTGTGGCGGCCTCCGACATACCGGAAATATTGTGGCGACACGATCTGGACTGGCACAATTTTATGGATGAGGATCAGTTCTCGTTGCTTGAACAGCCTGCGCCCGCACTTTGTGCCGATCGACTGGATTATTTCCTGCGTGATCTGGAATTTCTGAAACTGGCCGGGGCAGGAGAAGTCCGGGCGGCGATCAGGGCACTGGGTGTAATCGATGGTCAAATGGTCTGTAACGACCCGGATATTGCCCGATGGCTCGCGTATACCTTTATCGAGGCGGATCGCGCCAGCTGGTCGAACTTCCGTGAAGTAGGGCTTTACCAGTTGACGGCTGAGGCTATTAAGGCTGCTACAAAACTGGATTTGATTTCTGAAGCGGATATATGGGGTACGGATCAGCGTCTCTGGGAGAAACTACAGACTATCGATCATCCTGAAGTCAGCCAGTGGGTCAGATTGATTACACCGGGAACTCGTTTCATCTGGAGCGAGCGGCAGCCGTTGTTCTCTGTTGCAACTAAAGTCAGAAGTATAAATCCGCAGGTTATCAGTGGCGCTTCGGCATCACCGCTCTCTGAACTGGATCCGGTTTTTGCTCGCTATCGTAGTGAGTACCTCAATAGCAAGCAAGGTCGCTGGCCGATGGCGGTTGTTGGCGTCAGCATGCCTGATTCCGAGTCGTAGCTTGTGGTAAATATATACTTTTCAGGCAGGCAAATGAGCATTTTTCTGGCAAAATGTAAAAACATGTGCGGATCCATTCAGCTTGCCGTTTTATCTGGTCTGGCTGTGAAATGTAGGTTATAAAAAGCGTCATAGGGTTGCTTAATACAGTTCTGCCGGAACGGGAAAAGCGTGGATTTTGTAAGGCTATCTCATTAGAAATATATAATTTTGACATTAAATATTGAATTGATCGGGGCGCTACGAACATGAATGACCATACGGATGAAATCAACAAGCTCAAGGAACAGGTTCTGGAATTGCAGCGGTTTCGTCGCGACCTGCTGATTATTTCGGTTGTTGTTGGCGCCTGTGTTACGGCCTTTCTGGGTTATCAGTCATTTGTTGGCATACCCAGGGCGGTTGAGGACAGTTTTAAAGAAAAGGCCCTTGCGGAAGTATCGGCTAAAGCAAATGAGCGCCTGGATGAGATCAAGGCGATTGCCAAAAAGGCCGCCAATTTCGAACAGATGGCGAGTCAGTCTCAGAAAACTGCAAAAGCCAGTGCGGACGCCGTGGCGTCACTGAAAAACGATCTCGATGCCAGATTTAATAAGAAATTCAAGGATCTTGCTCAGGAGAGCGCCAGGGTCCTCGAGAAGATCAAAGCATCATCCACGGACAAGGTGTTCAGATTCGAGAATGGATGTAAATCGCCGGTTAAACTGGCGATCTGGTATCGGGCCGCTTTTGGTGCAAGCTATGGTGCTAAGTGGTTTAAGTTTTCGCCTGATGAATCCTCGGTACTTGCCAAGACCGGAGTTGGTCGTGTCCGGCTGGGGTTTCCGGAAATCTATTATTATGCTGAGGCAACGGATGACAGCAAACGGGTCTGGAAGGGAGAAAGCTCCATTTATATCGAAGGGAAGGAATACAACATGCGAAAAGCAACCTTCTCTGATGAAGGTGATGAATATAAGCTAAAAATCACCTGTGATTGAAGATGTGTCGAGATCAGATCCTGTTCCCCAGGCCGGTTATGATTCACGGAATGAGTCTGCCGAACGAATATATCAAGATTATCATAAACCTGGCTCTATGAATCCGTTTGTTATTTATTCCCGGCTGTTGACCTGGTTGTTCAGGATATTTGGATTGTTGTTGTCGCTCTGGTCGATGATTTTTATCTTAACTATGGTGATTGATCAGGTCAGCGAAACAATTCACTGGTACAGGCAAAGTATGCTGGAGTTTATTTTGAGTACTGGATTTTTTTTACTGTTGTTTTTCATAGGAATTGCGAGTTTCAAAAAGAAAACGCTTTTTCGGAAATAACAGGCGGGTATTTACTAATACCGCCAGGGGAAACAGGCCATAGTATGCAACTATCATCGCCAATACCGATTCTACGTTCATTCGATGAACAAAAGGCCAGACTGTTTTACGTGGATTTCCTGGGATTCAAAATCGACTGGGAGCACCGTTTCGAAGACGGCTTGCCCTTGTACATGCAAATATCACGTGGCGAATGTGTCATACACCTGTCGGAGCATCATGGCGATTGTACTCCCGGTGCGGCGCTGCGAATCGAAGTTGATGATATCGATGCATACCATGATGACCTGATTGCAAAGGATTACAAATTTGCGCGGCCGGGTATAGTTGAGCAACCCTGGGGCCGAGACATGTCCGTCTCCGACCCGTTTGGTAACAGGCTTATTTTTAGCAGTACTGGCTAGTTCTGGAGGCTCACTGAAAACCTTAATTACCGGTCCCGCCGCTCCACAGTCTCTGGATCAGCCGTAATGGGTCGATACACCTCAACGCGACTGCCTTCTTCGACCACCGCATCCAGCTTCGAAATCTTGCCGAAAATTCCCACTTTCTGTTCATCCAGATCGATCTCCGGGAACATGTTCAGCAAGCCGGATATTTCGATGACCTCTTTCACCGTGCTGCCATCCGGTACTTCCAGTTTTAACCAGACCTGCTTCTTGCCATTGTCATATGTGGCGCCAACGTTCATGACTCGATACCTTTAAGCGGGAACCTGTTCTTTGTCATCGACGGACTGACCGTCATCGTCTTTCTGCTCTACCGGTGCCGGTTTCGGTTGTGGAATGCGGGCATCGATGAGGCGCTTGGCGGCCAGAATGAAGCCCAGCATCAGAAAGCCGCCGGGCGGCAGAATCATCAGCAGGAAGCCCTTGTATTCGGGAATCAGGGTCAGTTCCATGAATGAAAAGGAATCACCCAGCAACAGGGAAGCGTTAGCGAATAGTGTGCCGCTGCCGATGATTTCGCGGGTGGCGCCGAGCACCACCAGGGCGAAGGTAAACCCGATACCCATCATCAGGCCATCGAACAGGGAAGGCAGTGGTGCATTGCGAAACGCAAAAGATTCGGCGCGGCCGAGGATCGCGCAATTGGTCACGATCAGTGGTACGAACAGCCCCAGTACTTTATGCAGATCATGCATCCAGGCGTTCATGCTCATGTCCACCAGGGTGACGATAGTGGCGATGATCAACACGAATACCGGGATACGTACTTCCTGGGTAATGATGCCGCGCAACAGGGAAATGGTGACACCGGACATGACCATCACTACCAGACTGGCCAGCCCCATGCCGAGACCGTTAGTGGCTGTGCCGGTGACTGCAAGCAGGGGGCACAGGGCCAGCATCTGGGAGAACACCACGTTGTTGTCCCAGAAACCGTCACGCGCAATACGTTTGTAATCATGACTCATGTTGATCGGTCTCCACTGCAGGTTCGGTTACAGTCGATGCGTTTTTATCCGACCTGGCCTTGTTCGGCTTGTCGTTGATCGGTTTCTCCACCGCAAGCAGCTGGCCGCGATGTTGATTGAAAATATCCAGCCCGGTTTTCACCGCACCCACGACCGCGCGCGGGGTGATGGTGGCACCGCTGAACTGGTCGAATACACCGCCGTCTTTTTTCACATGCCATTCGGCTTCACTGAGTTTGGTCAGAGACAAGCCATCGAAGCTGTATATCCAGTTCGATTTGGCTTCTTCGATCTTGTCGCCGAGGCCGGGTGTTTCCGCATGGGATAGCACACGCACGCCGAGAATTTCACCCTGTGCGTTGATGCCCATGATGAGTTTGATTTCGCCGGCATAGCCCTGACCGCTGATACTGTAGGCCACCGCGGTGGCCTGGTCGTTTCTGACACCCTGGTAGGCAACGATGGTCTGGTCCTTGTGTTTTACCGTGACCATATTATCGAGCAGGTTGTTGTCGTGCGTAGCATCGGGAATCACCTGGCGCAGGGATTGTTGTAGATCTTCCGCCAGTCGTTGATCGATGGTGTCGTGGGTACTCAGGTCACCCATGACCAGCAGCGTTGCCGCCAGGGTCGCGAAGCCGCCCAGCAGCATGCCCTGGTAGCCGACACGTTTTTTATATGCGGGTTCCAGCGCCTGTTCAGTCATTGCTGTTCTCCGCTTCGGTGGCGTAGCTCAGGGGTTCACCCTTGCGGGTACGACCGTAAATGCGGGGGCGCACGTAGTGATCGATCATCGGTGTAAAACCGTTCATGAGCATCACGGCAAAGGCCATGCCTTCCGGGTAACCGGCCCAGGTGCGAATCACGAAGACCAGCAGGCCACAGCCGGCACCGAATATCAGTTGACCGAGTTTGGTGACCGGTGAAGTCACCAGATCGGTGGCAATGAAAAAGGCGCCGAGTAAGGTTGCGCCGGACAACAGGTGATACAGGGCATGCGGGTAATGTTGCGGGTCGATCCAGTGAAACAGGGTGGCGAGCAGGGCAATGGTGGCCATCATCGCAACCGGGATATGCCAGGAGATGATGCGCAGGAACAGTAACACCAGACCGCCGACCAGAATCAGCAATGCAGATGTTTCACCCAGGCTGCCGGATACATTCCCCACCGCCAGCTGCATTGGATTAAAGGTGTCGACCAGTACGTCGCTCAGTTCGAGGCCGCGACCCACTTCGGTTTTGATATGGCCGAGAATGGTCGCGCTCGATGTAGCATCGAACGTGGTCTGTAAATCGAAGGTAATACGCAGGGATTCGATCAGGCCCGGTGTGTTGGCGCTGAACAGCGGATGCGGCATCACCCAGGTGGTCATTTCAAGTGGAAACGAAATCAATAATGCGACGCGCGCGACCATGGCCGGATTGAACAGGTTCTGTCCGATACCGCCGAACACCTGTTTGCCGACGATGATCGCCAGTGCGGCGCCGACCACGGCGATCCACCAGGGCGCCCAGGGTGGCAGAGTCATCGCCAGTAACCAGCCGGTGAGAATCGCAGAGCCGTCGGCAAGATAAGGTTTGATCGGTTTACCCGCAATATACAGACAACCGGCCTCGATCCAGACACAGGAAAAAATGGTAATCAGAAATAGCCACAGGGCCGGCAGACCGAACTGGTAAATGCCATAGGCCGTCGCCGGCGTTAACGCCGCCATCACCCACAGCATGGTGCGAC
>CBDULQ010000172.1:0-8040 GCA_965368115.1 uncultured Gammaproteobacteria bacterium
GCCCGCAGCTCATCGCACCGGCGGACAATCCGGTTTCTTCCCTGAGTTCGCGAGCTGCGCAATCCAGCAGGTCTTCCCCGGGCAGCAGCAAGCCGCCGGGGCATTGCCAGCTGTGTAAGCCGGGCGATTTCAGCCGGCGCCCGAGCAGCAGGCGATCTTGCTGTAACATCAGGACGGCGACACCGACCCTGGGTTGCTGGTACATGATTTTACGTCGTCTATGCAGTGGTGACTTGCGGCAATCCGCTCATTGATCGGCGCCGAGGCAGCGCGCCCGGTTCAACGCCAGATAAAGCAAACCGGCGACACTGATGGCATCGGTGATCCGGCCATCCTGCGCCATGGCAATGGCTTCGTCCAGCGCCAGCTTACGGATCCGGATATCGCTTTCCGTGTCCTCGAACGCGGTATCCCCCTGAGTCAGGTCCCGCGCCAGAAAAACGAAACCCTGCTCATCGGTAATCGAATTTGAAGTATGCAGTGTCAGCAAACGGGTCATGCGGGCGGCACTCAGACCGGTTTCTTCACGCAATTCGCGATGCGCGGTCTGCAGGGCATCTTCCTCCAACGGTGAACCACCCATGGGAATTTCCCAGGACCAGGCATCCAGGGTATAGCGGTGCTGGCCGACCAGCCAGGTATTGCCTTCGTCATCCACCGGGATGATGCCGATGGCCTGACTTTTGAAACACACCTTACCGTAAATACCGGGTTTGCCGGACGGGTTGACCACCTGATGATGCTCGAGGCGTATCCAGGGATTGTCGTAGACGGTCTCCGACGACAGACGTCGCCAGCTACCGCTGTTATCTGAATCCATAATGTGTGTGCCGCTGTGAGGCCCGTAAGCCGAGCTTACTCGGGCTCGAGTCCGTTTTTGTGAGTGTCGTTGATACGAATCAGCAGGCTGCGAAACGGCAACACCCGCTCGTCCAGATCACGAACAAAATCCATGAAGGGCAAATCCCCGGTGCGCCAGCAATAGCTGCCGTCCTGCATGGACTGCAACAGCTCGCGCAGGGATTTATCAAGCTCGTTGACATAACTCGCCGCGTCGGTCATGAATTCTTCGTCGAATTCGATCGCCGCACGCATTTCTTCCACTTCGTACTGGGCATCCCTGATCAGTGCCACATACTCGTCTACCGTGGCAGGACGTTTCATCATTGACGTGTTCTCCTCATCGAAAGCGGCTGTATTCTAACGCCCCGGCCTGCGCTTGCCTACGAACGATACAGATCACAACCGCCTAGTCGTCGGCTTTCTGCTTCGATCTCGAGCGCCGTTTAGGGCGCGCCTGGTAAGCGGTAATGGATGGCATCAACTGATCGAAAGGCAGCCGCTGCAGATCTGGGTAACGTAACTGAGCCGCATCCAGCAACGCACTGACATCGGCGACCTGCTCCGTGTCACCCAGCCCGAGCAGGTTCTGCAACCCGAGCAGGCCACCGTTCTGCACCCGAATCTCCTTGTTATGGGGCAGGGGACCGTCGATATCGCGCAGCTTGAACACAAACTGGGTGTGTGCCCGCAACGCGTCCAGCAGCTGCTGGCAACGCGCCTGATGCGAAGCGGAATGACAGGCATAACCGTGGCGATCCGCCAGACGGAACATCTGTCCCCGGGAACAGCTGCATTTCAACGAGCACATGGCTTTTTCAAACACGCATTTCAGCGGATTGATTTCGTTGTAGGTGTTTTTATATTCCTGCTCGTCCATTATCGACCCGGATCAGCCGCTATTTTTCGTGTTCCATGACGATGGGCTTCTCGCGCTTCTCCAGCAGCTGCTCTTCGGCCTGCAACTGGTTGTCGGCAAACATCACCTTGATCACGGTCTCACTGTCTTCGCCCAGTTCTTCTCGCAGCTGGCGAGCATAAGTCTTGGCGTCCTTGAACTTGTCGAACTGATCCACCAGTTGCAGTTGTTTCAGTAAATCCATCTGTGCATTTTCAATCTGGTACACATAATACGGCATGGCGTCACGCTCTCGAATAATCCTGAGTAAAATGGTCGGGTATTATATATCAAAGCCTGTGCCCGGGTAAAACCCCGGTCGCGTCAGGGTCAGGCTGATATAAATTACTATATAATGCCAGACTCACCGAAATAACAGGTACGTGGTATGAACCCTGAAGACTCCAAAGAATACAAAATTCTGGTCACCATGCGCCAGGTACTGTCCAGTGTGGTACGTGAAATCACCCCGGAACCCGGCATGCGCCACCCGCTGACCGAAAAGACCATGGACGATGTGCGCCAGTGTTTCGCGCTGATCGCCGCCCGCGAACGTGAAATTACCGAAGCCGCCGGCATGCCCAGCCAGCACCGCCCGCATTTCGTCGATGAGCCGAGCAAGGCCAAGGTCGTCCAGCTACACGGTATCGGCGACAAAAAAGATTCCGACCAGTAAACCCGCCGTCCCCGGCGCGCAGATTCTACAACCAGGGCATGGATAACAGCCGCACACAAGATGGCCACAGGATTCAATAAAGGTGATGTCTGGGGCGGCCTTTCCGCTGCAGCGGTGATGCTGCCCCAGGCCACTGCGCTGGGCATCGCCCTGTGGGCCCCTTACGGCGCGGCCCCTGCGGTGGCGGCCATCGCCGGCCTGGTCACCGCACTGGCGCTGTGTCTGTTTTCCGGCCTGAGCGCCGGCACCTCGGGCATGGTGAGCTCACCCACCGGCCCCACCATGGTGCTGGTCAGTGGTGCCCTGGCCAGTCTGTCCGCAGCCGGTCACCAGGGCAGCCAGCTGGTCAGCTACCTGAGCCTGATGATCCTCATCGCCGGTGGCCTGCAGATTCTCATCGGCCTGTTTAACGGCGGCCGACTCATCAAGTTCATTCCTTATCCAGTGGTTTCCGGTTTCATTACCGGCTCTGCCATCCTGATGATCCTGTCGCAGGCCAATATCCTTCACCTCAGTTTCGATGCGCCGGTTCTGGGACAGGGCCTATGGATCCCCTGGGTCACCGCTTTGATCACGTTTCTCGCCATGTGGCTCATGCCGCGACGCTGGCCGAGCATCCCGGGCACCGTATCCGGACTGCTGGTCGGCATTGCCTGCTATTACCTGATGCTGGCATTGTCCGGCTTTGCCGCACCGCAGGACTGGGTGGTGGGCCGACTGCCGGAACTGGCGGATTTCCAGCTGGTGATTCCGCGCCAGCTGCACGACATACCCTGGGCCGTGATACTTCCTGTCAGCCTGGCACTGGCGTTACTCGCTTCGCTGGATAGTCTGCTCACCTCGGTACTGGCGGACCTGGGTACCGGTCAGCGCCATAACGCACGCCGCGAACTGGCCGGCCAGGGTGTCGGCCAGATGGTCGCCGCGTTATTCGGCGGTTTTGCCGGCGCCGGCACCACCGGTGCAACCCTGGTCGCCATTAACAGCGGAGGTCGTCGTTTTGCCGCGGTCGTCAGTGCGCTGGCGTTTTTTCTGGTCATCGCCCTGCTGGGGCCGGTCGCCGCCCTGCTGCCGATCAGCGTACTGGCCGGTATTCTGCTGAACGTGGCCATCATCGGCATGCTGGATCGGGACATCCTGGCCTGGCTGAAACGCAGCAGCACCCGGGTCGATGCGGCAACCGCAATCCTGGTCACCACAGTGACCGTCGCCTACGACCTGATGATCGCCATCGCTGTCGGCCTGGTACTGGCGGTGTACCATTTCGTACGTGCCCAGATCACCGCGCCGGTCATTCATCGCCGCTCCACTATTGCGCAACACCAGTCCCTGCGCCGACGCACGGAAGCGGAACGGGAATTACTCGAACAACATGCCGACAAGGTCATTATCTATGAACTCAAGGGGCACCTGTTTTTCGGTACCGCCGATCGGCTGTTCGAAGAATTGCTACCGGAACTGGATCGTCCGAATAAACTGATTCTGGACATGGCGCGTATCAGCCAGGTCGACCTCACCGCTGTACGCATGTTGCAGCAAATGGCGGAACGCCTGCATAAAGCCGGCGGCGAACTGATCTTTACCAATGTACGCAGCGGGAAAGGTCTGGGTCGCAAGGTGGAGAAAACGCTGCGCAAGATCAGCCCGCATCATCAGGGCAGCTATCCGGTCAAAACATTCATTGATGCGGATGAAGCCATTGAATACGCGGAAAACAAATTGCTGAATATTCTGGGTATTGAGCAAACCGAACTGCACTGTGTGCAACTGGAACAATGCAGTTTGTTCAAGGACTGGGATAAAAACACGGTCGAATCATTCAGAAAGATACTCGATCCGGTGCATCTCAAATCAGGTGACTATCTATTCAGGATCAACGACTGGGGCGACGACCTGTATATTGTCGTCAGCGGCGAGATCGACATTTTGCTGCCCTACGGGAAAAAACACTACAAGCGTCTGTCCAAATTCGGGCCGGGATCGTTTTTTGGTGAAATCGTGTTACTCAAACCCGGCAAGCGGACGGCCGATGCACGAGCCATTCATGATACCGAGTTATTAAGACTGAGTGGAGCGGGACTGAAACAGCTCACGGAAACCAGCCCCCAGGCAAGCATTCATTTATTGATGAGATTAGGAAGAGAGCTCAGCGACCGTCTCAGGTGGTCGGATAGCGAAATGCGCCGACTGGCCGAATAGCCAGCGAGCATCCTTGCCGGCGATCGCTCAATCGTCTTTCGAATTAAGAGTTCTTGAAGGCAATTCTCCAAACATTGATTTGTATTCTGCTGCAAATCGTCCCATGTGCCGAAATCCACAACTCATCGCAATACTGGTGACATTCACATCATAGGCACTTGAATCCAGCAATTGCTTACGTGCCTTGTTGAGACGCAACACGGTTAAAAACCGTTTCGGACTCAAGCCATAGATTTTGTTAAATGCATATTCCAGTACGCGTTCACTGGTGTTGGTCATACGACAAATTTCAGAAATCTTGATGGGATTGTGAAGATGGTTATGCATGTACTCTTCAGCTTTCTTCACAATTTTTATCTGCCGAGCCAGATTTACGGATTGTTGTGAACTCTCATATTCATGCATGCGCTTTCCGAGCGCAGATAGTATTTCTTCGCAAATCACTTGTCCCTCGCCAATGTAAATAATGTGCCTTATAGGTTTAAACCAATTTAACCGTCGTCACTATCGTGTGCTTCGAGCCCCTGGAAAACTGTGTAAAAATCCTAACGGATTTTGTTTTCAAAGGCGCTTGAATGACCCGGAACCTACCTATAGATCAGTCCCCGGTCGACACAGCAATAGCGACTCCTCGCTTCGATACAAAGGCGCCACCATACTCAATTTTCACCATTTCCCCTGTAAGCTGTTTCCTGAATCAATCCTGCACTTGATTCGTTCCTTTTGGTCCTTGCTCACAGTTATTATTTTTTCAGGTCCCCATCCGCCCCCTTCACCTTCCGGGCCGATGTTGTTTACGGATATCGTCGGAGACCTGGCGACGATTTCCACTGACTGGAATTCAGATTTAACGAATCAACGTTCTATCCGGATTCAGTCACCACTTTAACGAACTTGCGACATTTGTGTTACAGCCGAAAAACGCGATGCAATAAACTTTGAAATTAGTTACAAGTTTTTCACGTTATTCATGTATTCGGTTTATATAATATTTCCAGCAAAATATTTAGCATTTAAAACACTTAAACTAACAACTATTCGCAAAACGGATAGTTTTTTTCGCTAAACGGACATCCAAATCAAAATTTCGTCGTGAAATTTTAAGATTATTCTTTAAGAAACCGCCCCAATCCCATCAATAACAAGACAAAAACAGGTCAACGAATTAAGCGGAATTAGCGAATTGATTTGGCCTGATTCGCAAATTAAATAAATAACTTGCCGGAACATTCCATTTCCTTGAATAACGAATTTTGCGCCTGCTAATTTTCATTTTTCGCCGTTTAGCCGGCAATACTTTCAGTCTCTTGAGCAAACACAAAATAAACCCGCACCTGCAATATGCAGGTGCGGGTTTATCTACTTATTTCGACTCTATTCCGCGCTACTGGATGGGTAATCGTTCGCGTAAGGCGTCACGGTCGAACCACCATTCGCCTTCACCAACGATGGCATCCACCACCATGGCCATGCGCGGTAAGAATTTGGCCGGATCATTCAGCTCCAGTTTCTCGATCCAGAAGTCCAGTGCTTCCTGAGACTTCACATCGCTATGGCGTTGCGCAACACGCGCAATCAAATTGGTGGTGAGAAAACTGAGACTACTGTCCTGTTCGTCACTGGCGCGCAGACCCACGATATAATGGGCGGTGGCTGCTGCCACTGCAGCACCATCCGAGTCACTGGGCGTTTCGTCAACGACGTAGTTGAGTATCACAATAGAGTACTCGGGATCGATCGGGTAAGTGATCGCCAGCCAGACCGCATGGCCCAGTGCACGGATCGAAGCCGGTTGATCGGTCAGGTACAGGACTTCACAGGCCTCCACTGCCTCCGACCAGCATTCCAGTTGTATGTAGGTATCCAACGCACTGCGCGCTTCGCCCCAGGCTTCCTGATTACGATCCAGCCCATGCAGTGCATGCGCCATTTTCATTTCCAGGTCGGCATGTTGCTTCGGTTCCGCATCCCGGTCGACCTTGTTAATGTCAACCACCGCCTGGTTCAGTTCGGCCTGCAGCTTCTCCCGCGAAACAGATTCATCGGCTGCATCGACAACAACATCCTGCGGGGTTATCTTACCTTCGTCACTCATATTACTTACTCTACCTTGTATCAGCTTCCATGACAGCAAAGACTGCCAGGGAAACGGGGTTAACTGGGCATTTCATTCCAGCTCTGCAAAAGTGTGCGCATGTCATCCAGACGCTGTCGTGCATTGTCGACCATGGCGTGCTCGATCTGCTGCGTTTCAACCAGCTGCCGGGCATTCTCGTAAAGCACCATCTGCTGCTCCGGTGAAAACAGTTGCATGGCAATTCCCAGGGCGGTCGCCGATTCACTCAACAGTGTCGCCACCAGCTCATCTTCATCGATTGGTGACTCGGGTCGCAACAGGTCCGCCACCAGTGGAAACTCCAGTAATTCAAAATGCGCCTCGCGCGCCTGGGTTTCGGTCTGCAACTTGGAATGCGCTTGCATATCCTGGCCAATACCCTGCCACATGGCCTGCATAATCACCGCCAGCAGCCGCTTTAACATGTCCTTGGTCTGCGACTGATCACCGGCCATACCGGCACATTGTTCATAAGCCCGATCCAGTTGCTCTTTCAGCTTCAGCACGACATCGGCTTCGGCATTGGCATCCAGGCTGGCCGCCTGTTCCACCAGCTCATGAAAATGCTCGCGAAATCGCGCCAGTTCCAGTGCATCCTTCTGCTGGGCGGCCTGAATGTCATGCGGAGCAATCTGCGGAGAACCGAACAGGGGATTGTCCTGCTTACGTTTCAAATGACGCTCCCAGGCACCCGGGTATTCACTGAACGGTAAACTCATGCTGCCTCCTGCAATATTTCGTCGAGCGCCGCTTCGAGTTCCGACTCGTCGATCGGAAAGGCCAGCGTCACGAATACCGGGAAAACCTGTAACAGCCGTTGCAACTGCGGCAGCTGATCCTGTTCATAGAATACGATGACCCGCGTGTCGGGCATACGTTGCACCATGGCCATCAGCGTTTCCAGGCTGCTGGTGCGATCACGAAAGTCGGACTGGAAATTGAATTCCGCCACAATGACCCTGGGCTGATCCTTCTTCAGCACTTTCACCGCCTTGCGCATGCTGTCCACCCGGCTGACCGTAAAACCTTTGCGCTGGTACAACCGGCTGAAATCCGGGTATCCGCCGATCTCGACAATAGACAACAGCAAACTCATGTAACGACTCTTTTGCAGACTGAATGGCCGGGCATTATACCAAGCACGCGCGGCAGACCAGAACCCTCTGCCAGTGAGGTTATCGGATGCTCCAGCCGGTACGGTTTGTTATGCTTGCCATTCATACACCGCGAACAGCAACCACCCGGGCGGAGCAACCTCATGGCAGGCAAACTGATCGAACCCAAGGTCATCACCGATTTCAACAACAAGCC
>CBDULQ010000173.1:0-8031 GCA_965368115.1 uncultured Gammaproteobacteria bacterium
CACTGGATCGGCGCTTTCGAGGCCTGGGCTTCCTCTACCAGGCTGATGATGCGACCCAGGGCGGTATTGCGCAGCACACCGGTGACCTGCACGCGCAGGGCGCTCTCCAGGTTGATGGTGCCGGCGGAGACGTGATCGCCGGTGGTTTTTTTGACTGGTCTGGATTCACCGCTCAACATGGCTTCGTCGACAGCGCTGCTGCCATCGATGATGACACCGTCAACGGGAATTTTTTCACCCGCTTTGATCAGCACCTGCTCATCGACCTTGACGGTTCGGATCGGTACCGCCTGTGCTTCACCGCCGCGGATCACATGGGCAACCCGGGGCTGCAGGTCGAGCAGGCGCTGGGTGGATGCGACCGCCTGGCGTTTTGATTTGGCTTCCAGGAAACGACCCACCAGGATGACGAACATGAAATTCACCACCGTGTCGTAATACACCTCGCCGACAGTGGAGCCGGTGACCATCACATAGATGGAATACAGGTAAGTGGTGCTGGCACCGATGGCGATGGGCAGGTCCATGGTCAGGTGCATCTGCCGCAGGCCGGTCCAGGCCCCGCGCAGGAAGGGCCAGCCGGAATAGAACAGGGTGGGGGTGGCGAGGGCAAAACCGATCCAGTGGAACATGGAACGGAATTCACCGCGATCGGCGCCGCTGTACAGGGCAATGGAAATCCACATCAGGTTCATCATGGCAAAGCCGGCAAATGCCATGCGCAGCAGCAGCGCCCGATTCTGTTTTTTGATAGCGCCTTCCGCCGTATCAGGATCGAAGGGTACCGCCGCATAACCGATTTCACCGAGTCGTTTGATGATGGCGGAGAGTTTGATGTGGGCGTTATTCCAGCGCACATGCAGGCGCTTGCTGGCCAGGTTGGCCTTAACATCGAGGATGCCGGGCAACAGGCCCAGGGTACGTTCGATCAGCCAGATACAGGCGGCACAGTGAATACCTTCCACCAGCAGATGAATGTCACGGACTTCGCCCAGGCTTTCCACATACTCGCTTTGTACGTCGTCGAGGTCGTAAAGGCCGACGTCTTTGGGTGGTTCCGGCGGCGGGCCGAGCAGTTGACCATCCGGTGTGCGCTGGTAGAAACCCTGCAGTCCGGATTCGTAGATCATCTTGCACACGGACTGGCAGCCCAGGCAGCAGAATGCCCTGGGCTGGTCTTCGATCTGATCGACGAAGGGTGATCCGTCAGGAACGGGAAGACCGCAGTGGAAACAGTGTGTCTGTTCCGGTGAATCTGCCGTCATTCAGACTGGATTATTCAGTGACGACGCTGGCGCGACGGGTAAAGTCGTAGATGTCTTCACCGCGCTTGATGTCGATGGTGATGTCCCAGAAACCTTTCAACGGGTAAGTCACTTTGGCTTCGTAAACGCCGGGGATGGTTTCCGCCATCTCGACGTTGAAATCCGCATCCGCGTCGGAAGGGCGATAAGCCTTTAGCATGACCAGGGCCTTATCCAGCGGTATACCCTGTTTGTCGACCAGGTTGACGCGATAGGTCTCGGCCCGATTGATCAGCGGGTTCTGCGGGAAGTCGGTGTTGTAGGTCCAGCCCAGCTGATTACGCGCCGCGATGCGTTTCAGCACATTCGCCTCGTACTCTTCCGCCTGTTCGTAGTAATCCTTGCTGACCAGGCCGGGACTGGTGACGAAGGCCAGGGTGATGAAGCCGATGTTGACCATCAGAACGATGACGATCAGCCCGATCAGGCTCAGCATCCAGGGATTGCGCCAACCACTGGGGTTGTCCTGTGAAATACGTTTGGATCGGGGTGCAAGACTGTCATTCATGGCTCTGCTTCTCACATACGGGGTCCGTAGAACATACTCTCATATTCGACACTGTCAAATTCCTCGAACGATTGTACGCGGAATGTAATCGGTGTGCGTTCCTGTTTCAGATCCCGCTGCGGGACTCTGAGGAAAACGGTAAAGCTGGTCAGTTTATTGGACGGTAGTGTGATACGCTCCTTGAGACCCTGGGTTTCCATTTCGTTGGGACCGTCCACGGCAATACTGACCGTCATGTCGCGATCCATCTTGTTCAGCACTTTTAATTCGTAACGATTCTGAATATCGCCGCTGCTCAACTGGACGAACAGGGGCTGACGTGAATGCAGTACTTTCAGGTCGAAGGTACCCAGGTGGGTCAGACCATACAGCAGGCCGGTGATGGCCAGCGCCATGATGGTGAAGTACACCAGTACACGCGGGCGCTTGTAGAGCGGCAACTGGGGTTTGCCCTGCAACTCGTCCAGCGAAGCATAGCGGATCAGGCCTTTCGGTCTGCCGATTTTTTCCATCACCGAATCGCAGGCGTCGATACATAGTGCACAGGTAATACAACCTTCCTGCTGGCCATGACGGATGTCGATACCGGTAGGGCATACCGCGACACATTGTGCGCAATCGATGCAGTCGCCTTTGCCTTCTTCGATGGCGCCTTTTTTCAGCTTGCCGCGCGGCTCTCCGCGGGTGAAATCGTAAGCGGGCAGAATGGTTTCGGTGTCGTACATAACGCCCTGGATTCGGGCGTAGGGACAGAGCCAGAAACAGGTCTGCTCACGCATGTGGCCGGCCAGAATGTAGGTGCCCAGGGTGAATGCCAGAATCAGCACATATGGAAAGGTACCGGCGTCACCGATGAAAAAATCCACCCACAACTGATAGGCATCGGTAAACCATGCAACAAAGCTGATGCCGGTCAGGGTGCCGACCAGCGCCCAGATAACATGCTTGGGCACTTTCTTGCCGATTTTCTTTATATCCCAGGGTGCTTTGTCCAGCTTGCGACGCTGAGCCGGGTTGCCTTCGATCTTTTCCTCGATCCAGGTGAAGATGTCGGTCCACACGGTCTGGAAACAGAAATAGCCGCAGAACACCCGGCCGGCAATCGAAGTCACTGCAGCCAGCAGGATGGCGAAGAACAGCAACACCATCGCCAGCAACCAGACGTCCTGGGGCATGATGGTGATTTCGAAAATATGGAATTTACGATTTGGAATATCCAGCAGGATCGCCTGGCGATCACCCCAGCGCAGGTAAGGGCCGAGAAAGAACACCGCCCATACCATCATCGTGAACCACTTGTAGTTACGATACTTACCGGGCATGCGCTTGGCGTGAATGATCTGGTCGCCGGTGTTTACATGCCAGTAACTACCTTCTTCGTAGAGGTCATCAACCTGTGACTGGTTAACTTGTGTCACTTGATTGTCCACGGACATCTCCTGCTTCATTCCATAAACGGGTTATGGAAAATTCTTTAAAACGGGTTCAAATGCTTCGGCCGTGCGAACACATTTAAGATTGAATTTCCGAGGAAAAAGTTTCCATTTCAGAAAAACAACGCTAATTTAACAAAAAACTCTCGATGAAAATGTTTTATTAAAAAGGCGCTTGATCTATGCCTAGAAAGACCCTCCCGAGGCGGGAGGGACTGTCATTGTCGAGTCAATCCTGGCTGATTAGTCGACTGAGTTAGTGGCATTCATCAGTTTACCGATACGTACCGCAAGTACGATGGCAACAATGATCGTGCCCACGACGCCAAGAATGGCTGAAATGGCAGTTGCGTCCATTGTGATCTCCAGGGGTTAGGGGTTAAGGCTTGTGGACTCCCGTTTCACAGACACTGTTTCGTCAGGATCTGCTTAAACCGGATTCCGGTTAAACATAAAACGAAGGGGCTTTCGCCCCTTCGTCCGTTTTAAACTCAATCTTTTGATTTGGGTGCGTGATTGATGTGGTTCACTACGTAATAGAGAGCCACACCCAACACGACAACAGTCAAACCAACTGTGATGATTGAGCCAAGTACTACTGCGTCCATAATATTTCCCCCCCAGGATTAGCGTATGTCAGTGACCTGACACACTATGGTTACAGTAAAACCTGTGGGGCACCACGGGGGTGCCCGTATTCCTTGTTACTGACCTCCGCCCAGTTTGTAGACGTAAACAGCCAGTTTCTTAATGTCTGTGTCAGACAGCTTGCCGCCGCCGAACGCAGGCATTACAGCGTCGCGGGTCTTCGGATTAGACGCATCGTTCACACCATTCATTATAGTGTAAATAATGCTGGCTTTCTGGTCCGCAGCCTTGAAACGCCAGATACCGTCGGTCAGGTTGGCTGAACCCAGAGCGGCCATACCTTTGCCGTCAACACCGTGACAGCCGACACAGCCTTTCTCCATGAACAGCGGTTCGCTGGTGATGTTGCCGGCCAGAATCGCATCCGCCAGTTTGTCGGCTTCAGCTTCCGAGACAATCATACCTTGCGCAGGCATCATACCCTGACGGCCACCCACGATGGTGGTGTGGATGTCTGAGATGGTGCCGCCGTACAACCAGTCATCGTCAGCCAGTACCGGGAAGCCGGGGTTACCGGAACCCGCTGCACCGTGGCAGGCTGCGCAGTTGTCACCGAACAGTACTTTGGCTGAGCGTTGTACATAGTTAGACAGTTCATCGTCTGCCAGGATCGCAGCCGGTGTCATGTCTTTCAGCTTGTTTTCATAAGGCGCACGAATCTCTTCGATGGCCTTCATGTCTTCTTTGTACTCCTGAATTGAAGTCCAGCCCATAACACCCTTGAAATGGGTGTTGATCAGAGGCCAGGACGGATACAACACAGTGTAAATTACAATGAAAATCCAGCTTGCGTGGAAGCCGATGGTCCACCAGGTCGGTGGGTCGTTGTTCAGCTCACGCAGGTTGTCATCCCATATGTGACCGGTGTTATCTTCACCGGGAAATGGATTTTTTTCGTCACTCATCGTTTAGTGCCCTCCGAATCGTCGTCCTCATCAACCAGATGATCTTCATCCAGTGGAATGTGACGCTTCGACTCCAGTTTCTCTTTGTTCTTAGGATGGAATGTATAGACATACGCCCAGATCATTAAAAAGAAGACGCCGACGGTAATGATCAGGCCAGCCCAATCATTCAGCGTCATCTCCGACCAGTTTGTCTGAAAGTATTCCATATTACTTACGGTAATCTACGCTATCGTCGAACTTGACCATGGTGCCCAGAACCTGCAGGTAAGCGACAACCGCCTGCATTTCTGATTTACCTTTAACCTGGTCGGCCGCTGCTGCGATGTCGGCATCGGTGTAGGGGACACCGACAGTACGCATGGCTTCCATGGTTTTTGCGGTCATTTCCGGATCGATCGTGGCTTTTTCCAACCACGGATAGTTCGGCATTACAGACTCGGGCACTACGTCACGAGGATTTCTGAGATGGCGAACATGCCAGTCGTCAGAGTACTTGCCGCCAACACGGGCCAGGTCCGGACCGGTACGTTTGGAGCCCCACTGGAAGGGGTGGTCGTACATGGACTCGGAAGCCAGTGAATAGTGGCCGTAACGCTCTTTCTCATCACGGAACGGGCGAATCATCTGTGAGTGACACAGATAGCAACCTTCGCGGATGTACACGTCGCGACCCATCAGCTCAAGCGGCTTGTAGGGACGTACGCCATCACCCGGTTGCCAGTCGTCAAGGGTCTGACCTTCTGTACGCTGCCAGACGATCTCCTTGTGACGGGTATGTTCCATAGTGTCCTTCAGATAGAACAGCGGAACGATCTCAACGATACCCCCAATGGAGACCAGCACGGCCAGGAACAGCAGCATCAGTACGATGTTGACTTCGATTTTGTCTTGTATTTTTTGCATTGCCATTGTGATTATTCTCCTACCGTTAGGCCGCTGAAGCTGCAGGGCTGGCAGCGCGAGAGCTGGAAGCCTGACGGATTGTCATAACGGCGTTGTACAGCATGACAACAGCACCGGACCAGAAGATGAAGCCGCCGACCGCACGCATGGCGTAGTAGGGATGCATGGCTGCAACCGACTCGGCAAAGGTGTAGGTCAGGGTGCCGAATTCATCGTAATCCCTCCACATCAGACCTTGCATGATGCCGGATACCCACATGGCGATGATGTAGATAACCGCGCCGATGGTGGCCATCCAGAAGTGCAGGTTAACCAGTTTGGCGGAGTACATCTCGGTGTTCCACAGACGCATCAGCAGGTGATACAGCGCACCGGCGGCAACCATAA
The DNA here is from genome assembly GCA_965368115.1 of uncultured Gammaproteobacteria bacterium. Lineage (GTDB taxonomy): Bacteria > Pseudomonadota > Gammaproteobacteria > SZUA-229 > SZUA-229 > CBDULQ01. The sequence continues at coordinate 6,092 of CBDULQ010000173.1, forward strand.
CAACCCAGCCCAGTGCACCGGAGTGAACGTGACCGATGGTCCAGTCTGTGTAGTGAGACAGCGCGTTAACGGTCTTGGACGACATGACCGGACCTTCGAAGGTGGACATGGCGTAGAAGGCCAGGGAGATAATCAGGAAGCGCAGTACATAGTCAGTACGCAGTTTGTCCCAGGCACCCGACAGGGTCATCATGCCGTTGACCGCGCCACCCCATGAAGGAATGATCATGGCCAGGGAAACCGCTGCACCCAGCGAACCGGTCCAGTCCGGCAGGGCAGTGTACTGAAGATGGTGAGCACCCAACCAGACGTAACCGAAGGTCAGTGCCCAGAAGTGGATCACAGACAGACGATAGGAGAAAACAGGGCGGTTAGCCTGCTTGGGTACGAAGTAGTACATGATACCGAGGAAGCCCGCAGTCAGGTAGAAGCCTACCGCATTGTGACCCCACCACCACTGGATCATCGCATCCTGAACGCCGGAGAAAACCGAGTAGGATTTGAAAGCGCTCACGGGGATGGCCAGGCTGTTCACCACGTGCAGGTAGGTGATCATCACCAGCATCGACAGAAAGAACCAGTTGGATACGTAGATGTGCTTCGACTTGCGGTTAGCGATGGTCATGACGAAGTTCAGGAAGAACGACAACCAGACGACCGCGATGGCAATATCGATAGGCCATTCCAGCTCTGCGTATTCTTTAGATTGGGTGATACCCAGCGGCAGAGTGATAACAGCGGCCACGATAATGGCATTCCAGCCAATAAACTGGAACCAGGCCAGTTTGTCGCTCCACAGACGAACACCACATGTGCGTTGTACCGAGTAGAGGCCCGTCGCCATCAGGGCTGAACCACCGAACGCAAAAATCACCGCATTGGTATGCAGTGGTCGCAGACGTCCAAAGGTGATTTCCGCAATGTCGAAATTGAGCACAGGCCAGGCCAGCTCGGCAGCAATGTAAACACCGACACCGGTGCCTACAACCAGATAGACAATAGCCATGACGGTAAACGCCTTGACGATGTCAAAGTTGTATTTTTGTTCAAGCGAAGCTTGCACGGATTTTCTCCTCTTTTTATATGCGGGAAACCGGTGATCAACCGGATTTGATCAGTGAACGCCCACCCTCAGCAGAGGTCCATTGATCAAATTCCTCAGTTATCACGAACTAAGATCAAATATCTTTTAAAATCAAAGACTTGAGTCTTGCTGTAGATAACGGACCATTTCAGGGCAGATAACGGATTGGTGCGAGCCTGATCACCCTGAAGCTGTTCAGCGTGAGGAGTGCAGGAAAACCGCAGCTAACCTTGAAATATCCAGCGGAATTATAAAGTTTTGCCACCTGGACAAGATGACGGAGATCAATTTTACACGTTATTTAACGCACTTAGTAAGTTATTTCACTATATATTTATTATCGAATATTAAAAATATTTTATAGATATGAATGACTTGGCTGGATAGCACCCCGGCACCCCCGCTTGAGGCCCATTTCTCCACTGAAACTTAATCAGGCCCAAACTGTCTTCGGGGGATTAAAATGGCCTTTCTAGCCCGCCGGTGGAGCGCGGGTTTGCCGATCCGCAGCGCTTCCGGTGATCTTTGGGTCAATGTGTTGTCGGAATCGATCGCATTTCCGTATCGCCGCCTTTGAATAACATCTCCGCTGGCTATAGACTTAGCCGTTCCAGAATCTGAGTAGTTGAAAAAGGAATCCCCATGGCCATGATCATCCAGACGGTGGACGGCGTCGTCGCCAATCGCTTCGATATTGGCGATAAGGGACTGAAGTTCGGCAGAACGCCGCGCAATCAGGTTCATATCGATGACAAGGCGGTGAGCGGTGATCACGCCGTCATCGTCAAATCAGTCGATGAGCACGGCAAGGTGTTTTACATCATCCAGGATCTGGACAGCACTAACGGCACCTTCG
>CBDULQ010000174.1:0-7955 GCA_965368115.1 uncultured Gammaproteobacteria bacterium
ATCGAATCCAGTTACGCGCGCAAGGGTCGGCAGCTGGTGGATAACAATAATCAGGCGGTTGATCGCGCGCTGGACGGGCTGAATGCAGTGCAGCCGGCCGATACGGTAACCAGCGATTTCGAAATACCTGGCGCGGTTGCCGCCGAGGCGCCGGAATTCATTCGCAATGTCACCGGCAAGATCATTTCCGGCCATGGCGACGAAGTGCCGGTGAGCTGGTTACCGGCCGACGGCAGTTTCCCGGTTGGTACCGCCGCTTATGAAAAGCGCAATCTGGCAGCGGAGATTCCGGTCTGGGATGAGGACCTGTGTACCCAGTGCGGTAAGTGTCCGCTGGTGTGTCCTCACGCGGCGATCCGCGCCAAAATCTACCAACAGGATCTGCTCGACGATGCGCCCGGGAATTTTAAACATCATGCGATGATCGGTAAGGGCTTTCCCGAGGGCATGCATATCAGTTATCAGGTGTCGCCGGAAGATTGCACCGGTTGCGGGCTCTGTGTCGACATCTGCCCGATTCGTGACAAGCAGCATCCTGAACACAAGGCGCTCAACATGGCGCCGCAGCCCCCGCTGCGCGAACAGGAAAGCGAGAACTGGAATTACTTTCTCAAACTGCCCGAGTACGATCGCCGCGAACTGAAGATCGATACCATCAAGGGCGCGATGACCTTGCAACCCCTGTTCGAATTTTCCGGCGCCTGTCTGGGTTGTGGTGAAACGCCGTACATTAAACTGGCGTCGCAACTGTTCGGTGATCGCATGGTAGTGGCCAATGCCACCGGTTGCTCCTCGATCTTTGGCGGCAATTTGCCGACCACACCCTGGACCTGCAATCTCGATGGTCGCGGACCGGCCTGGAGCAATTCGTTGTTCGAAGACAATGCCGAGTTCGGAATGGGCATGCGCGTCGCCATCGACAAACAGAAACAGCATGCACTGGAGTTGCTGGAATCACTCCGGGGTGCACTCGGCGATGACCTGGTCGACGGCATCAAAAATGCCGACGAGTCCAGCGAAGCGGGTATTTTCGAGCAGCGCCAGCGCGTTGATGAGTTGCGTGAAAAACTCGCCGCCATGGACGGACCTGACGTTGAATCACTCAAACAGCTGGCGGAGAATCTGTGTCGTAAGAGCGTGTGGATCGTGGGTGGCGATGGCTGGGCTTATGACATCGGTTTTGGCGGTCTCGATCATGTGCTGGCATCCGGCAAGGATGTGAACATTCTGGTGCTGGATACCGAGGTGTATTCGAATACCGGAGGCCAGACATCGAAAGCCACACCGCGCGGCGCGATCGCCAAGTTTTCCGCCGGTGGTAAACCCACCGCGAAGAAAGATCTGGCTTTGCTGGCGATGGATTACGAGAATGTTTATGTCGCGCACGTGGCCTACGGTTCGAAAGATGTACAGACTCTGCGTGCTTTCCTGGAAGCGGAAGCGCATCCCGGCCCCTCCATCATCATTGCCTACGCGCCTTGTAGCGCACATGGTATCGACATGATGCACAATCACCAGCATCAACAGATGGCGGTAGACAGTGGTCACTGGCCTTTATTCAGATTTGATCCCAAGCGCATAGAAAAAGGTGAGCATCCACTCAAACTGGATTCCAAACCGCCGTCGATGAGCTATCGCGATTTCGTCAAAACCGAAGCGCGTTTCAATACATTGTGGGATTCACATCCTGAAGAAGCGGAACAGCTCATCAAACAGGCCGAAAAAGAAGTCCAGCATCGCTTCAGATTTTATGAACAACTGGCGGCCCTGGACTGGGATGAAGGGACCAATGTTGCCGCTGCCAAGGTTCAGGCCCTGTCCGAACAATCGGACCAGGGCTGAAGCGGCGTTAGTGGAAAATCTCGTTGATTTTCTGGCTTATCCAGTTGTGATGGTGGTTTTCGTTTAGACCGGGCATGTTTTCCTTGATGTAGGGCACGTAACTGGTGTCATCGTCGGCGATGTGTGCGATCAGCCAGGTGTTCAGCATCTTGCTGAGTTCAAGTTGTATGTCTTCCTGTTTTTCCAGTCTTTGCTGATATTCGTAGATCTTTTCCCGAAACCGGTCGTGAGTCTGGCTATGCAGATGCGCGGCAGGAAATCCGGCCTCATCCATTAATGCTTCCTCGAAAGTGAAATGTGAAAGCGTGTAGTCCATCAGATTTAGCAGGATTTCCCGCAACTGTTGCGGACTTGCCGACTTTCCTGCTGCATCCAGCTCATTGATGTAGTGAATAATACGTTGATGCTGCTGATCAATGATATTGATGCCGGTTGCGAATGCATCGTTCCAGTATATTCGACTCATGGTATGACTCCTCCTGGCAGGGCCTGAGTTGTCTGTCGTAAAACATAGTTTAGCCGAAGAAATGTTTTACGGACTTTTTAAGCCAGCTTTCGTGCCTACCGTTTTCTGCGATATGTAAATTCGCCTTGACTGCATCGACGTAGTCGTTGTCGTCAGCGCGAATATGGTTGATCAACCAGGAACGTAGCGTAACCAGCAGTTCTTCGGTTACGTCTTCGCCGAGCTTGAAACGTTGCAAAAACGCGCTGACGCGGCGGGTAAACATGTCGTGTACTTTTTTGTGTCCGTTTACAAACATGTAACCGGCTTCTTCCATCAGGCTTTCTTCGAAAGCAAAATGAGAAAGTGTATAGTCAACCAGCTCCTGTAACACATGTTCGAGCTGGTGTTGGTCATGGGACTGGCTAATATCGGTCAGCTGGTTAATGTAATCAACGATGCGGCGGTGTTGATTGTCGATAACGCTGATGCCAGTGTCTAGATCATCGGTCCAGTATAAATGGCTCATGGGATCAATCTCCAAAGAATCTGTCTGACAAGAACGTTGTCATTTGTTGTGCTGAGTAATTTGATGTTGGCGTGATAAGGCGCCGAGATCATTTAGGGGGATTTGCGGTAGAAAAAAGTATAGTTCAATGGCGTTGCGGTCCAGAGCAAACTGTTTGCGGCTTGACTTAAGTCATAAAAGATCTAATTTTTATAGGGATTTATCCGTCTGTTTCGTTCCGTCTGTCGGGATTGCCGCGCCGGAATCAGCCGCTATAATCATTAGAGTGTCTTTAAATTGTCAGGCGGTATGGTGATGCGTCAGTCTCTGATCAAATCATTGCTATTGTTGACCGGGCTGGTTTCAGTCGCATTGGGTGTGTTGGGTATTTTCCTGCCTCTGTTACCGACCACGCCGTTTATCCTGCTCGCCGGATTCTGCTTCGCCCGTTCCTCTCAACGCTTTCATGACTGGCTGCTGAATCATCCCTGGTTTGGCGAGATCCTGCGTACCTATCAGGCCGGCCTGGGTATCGAGCCGCGTATCCGCAACCGAACCCTGATGATTATGTGGCTGGGCATGTTCATATCCATGTTGATTGTCAATCGACTGTGGAGTGTCTTCCTGCTGACCGCGATCGGTCTGGCGGTGTCGGTGTACCTGCTGCGGCTGCCCGAGTATCGTAAGCCGGAAGCGGTGGAAGACGCCGCCTGATCAGGCGGCGTCGTCGCCTTTCAAAACTCGACCGGTAAAATCCTGGTTGCTGTGCCGGGTATCTTCGCCGAGCAAATCCCGCTGTATGCCCTCGTCATCGATGCTGGCATCGAGATAGCGAGCGACGGCGCGCAGGTCGAGTTCGGCGTTTTCCAGGCAGGAGGTGCCGCCGGGTGACGGGGTCATATTGAAAATGGCGCCGATACCGGTGTCGATCTTGGCCTCGCCCATCAGTAGCTTCTGGTGTTCCTTGTCGATCAGCTGCGGACGAATGCCGCCGACCTTGCGGGCAAACTTCAGATCGCGCAGGCGTAACGCGGGCAGAATCTTGTGCGCATCCTTGAGGAACAGGAATTTACGAATCACCGGAATCTCGAACAGCATGTTTTTCAGCATGTAGTTGCGAATATCTTTCACTTTCACCAGGTCCCACAGTACCCTGGCGACCTTGCGGTCGAACTGAAAAATTTTCAGAAAATCAGGCAATGTGCGGTAGTTGTAGCGTTCCAGAATCGGTAGCACCAGGGCGGTCGGCCCGATTCGCGTGGAACCGGGTACCAGTACGTCCGGATCACCATGGATGGCGGCAAACGGCAGCGCATCATTCTGTACCGTGTACACCTTGCCGTTGAGCAGTTGCGGCGTGAAGTAGTAGCTGCCGGCGACCGGCAGACAGGAATAGTGCAGGCCGTATCCCAGGTCATGCGCCAGTTTCAGGCTGTGGCCGCCGGCACAGACCACAAGTGACCGGGTCTGGTAACAGATGCCGTTAGTCTCCACCAGGAAGCGGTCATCTTCGATCTTGATGTGATGAACGGTCTCGTTGTAATGGATATCGACCTGCTTGTTTTCCAGCAACTGGGCCTGACGGACGAAAGAGCGCGACAGAGCTTCGAAATTGACCGCTGTGTATTCGTCAGTCGATCCCAGGGCGACGATTTCTTCGTCGCGAAACCGATCCCCGTTCATGGCGACATTGGGCTCGATTTTGGCAATCGCTTTTTTATCCAGCAGACGCAGCTTCGGGTAATGCGGGCCGAATACCTCGAAGCGCTTGCGCAACAGTTCGCATTCACGAGTGCCTACGCCGAGAACCATCTTCGGATAGCGGTAGATAATGTGATGGCTATCCGGCTGCGCAGTCGCGTAATTGCGTAGCATGCTGGCCGCGCGTTTGACCTTGAGGGCTTTTTCCAGGGTGTAGTTGGTTTCGATATCGCCGCAATGCAGGGTCTGGCTGTTGTTGCTGGACAGGGAGTTGACGCGGGCCGGCGCGGCATATTTTTCGATCAGGCCGATATGCCGGATATTGCTATAACGGGCGGCCAGATAGAGTAGTGCACTACCGGAAACCCCGCCGCCGATGATCAGTAAATCGTATTTGTTGGTGCCCATGCTCATCCGCCCGCTGAATCGATGAGCCGATTATAACAGTTATGGCGTTTCATGTTGCTTGCGCCAGGCTTCCGGATCGAACAGTTCCAGGTGCTCGGGATTGACGCAGAGGCGGTTATTGCAGGTCTGGCGGGTCAGCATACCTTCCGGGATGGGGCCGACAAAAGCCATATAACTGACATGGTCGGCACTCTCGGTGCGGGTCCGGTTATTTTCATCGGTCACCATGATTTTGCCGTAACCGGAATTGGAAATCTGTCCTTTCCAGATCCAGCAATCACTGCTTGTGGATTTAACGATGTTGGCAAGTATTTTCTGCTGTAGTCTGGGATTCATGGTGAGCCGTAAAGCGGATTCGTTAGCGACTATGTTAATTCAGTTGTTGGGGTAAATCACTACAGATACGGGAACGGCATCGCAGAAATTACCAAAAAGGTGATCAACATTGGACTAAGAAACCGGGTTCCCTAAATCTGGATCCATTCCAGCAAGGTGGATTCGCAGGTGAACGATTTTAAATTGTAACCGGCGCTGTTGGCGGCTGATCCGATAAAATCGTGGCTCTCGTCAAACTCATCAATCAATAGTGCAACCTTGGCGGTTTTGTCGAAGCCAATACGTTCGATGTCTTCACTGATTAACTTGTAGTTCTGGCTTGTGGTCGCGGTATTGCGGATGCCGCGAAGATCGAAAAAGAAATTTCGGACGCCTTGTGTACTGGCAAGTTGATGAGCGATCTCGGCAAGTTGTAATGCGTTCCGATAACTGAGTTCGGAATCGACGCAGATATGAAGGTATTTTTTGCAATCAGAAACCCGTGAAACAACGTCCATCTATAATACCGCTAAATAACTTTATAAGCGCGCAGTGGTTTCTGCGATAGCTTTAAGGAAACTTTGATCAATTTATAAAGTTCCCTAATTATATTGTGTTTCTATTATTCGAGTTTTTGTGCTTGATGCAAGTGAATAATGTGATGTCGCGAATGGTTTTGTACGGTGTTGCCGAAATCGAGAATATGTCACGCCAATTGCTGTTTTAGTTGGACAGATGTATGAACGAGCAATGATTTACCAGGTACTGTGTGCTGCTTGTGATCGAAACAATCACAATGGGAAGGCAATATTATTTTTTGATGTTGCTTGTAACATCGCGTTTCAGCGGTCGGAAAAAATATTCGGGCAACAATTTGAAGCTTAACGGAAGCGGCCATTTGAAAGTGCAAAATGGGAATGATATCGATATGCGGGATGAAGACGGGCTGGACCAGATGAATGGTCGGAGTGAGAGGATTTGAACCTCCGGCCCCTGCCTCCCGAAGACAGTGCTCTACCAGGCTGAGCTACACTCCGTTACCAGGATTCCCCCTATTCGGTGGGCTGCATAGGATACCATGATGCCCGCCGATGTACAGACCCGGGTCGTGGAATCTGCATCAGTCGGCGCGCAGGCTGTGTTCGCCGTACTGGCCCTGTTCCGCCTGTAGCGACCATCGATCCGGTCGGGCTATCTCCCACTCGTGTTTCATGCCGTCCGGCACATGCCGTTGATCCAGCAACTGGCCTGGATTGAGGAAATCATACAGCTCACCCAGGTGGCGCACACGCAGATCGTCGACGCGGCGAAAGATATGGTGCGGCTCGATCTGGTTGATGTGCTCCAGTCCCATGGCGCCCAGCAGTTCCAGGCAGTCGTGTACGGTCTCACGATGAAAGCGGTAGACGCGTTCCGATTTGCGGGTCACGTCGAGACCATAGAACAGCGCCGGATTCTGGGTGGTGATACCGGTCGGGCAGTGGTTGGTGTTACAGCGCAGCGACTGGATACAGCCCAGCGCCAGCATCATGCCGCGGGCCGAATTGCACAGGTCGGCGCCCAGCGCAAAGGCGCGGATCATATGAAAGCCGGTGAGAATCTTGCCGCTGGCAATGATCTTGATCTGCTCGCGCAGGCCGACGCCGGTGAGTGCACTGTGAGCAAAGATCCAGGCATCACGGGCGGGCATGCCCAGAGAATTACTGAATTCCAGTGGTGCCGCACCGGTGCCGCCTTCACCGCCGTCGACGGTGATGAAGTCGGGGGTGATGCCGGTTTCCAGCATCGCTTTGCAGATGGCGAAGAAGTCGCTGCGCCGACCGATACATAACTTGAAGCCAGTGGGCTTGCCGCCAGAGAGTTCGCGCAGCCGATCAATGAACTGAAGCAGTTCGATGGGGGTGCTGAAGGTGCTGTGGCCGGGCGGCGAATACACGGTTTTGCCGGCTTCAACGCCGCGTGCCGCGGCAATTTCCGTGCTTACCTTGGCACCGGGTAGCACGCCGCCGTGACCCGGTTTTGCGCCCTGGGATAGTTTCAGCTCGATCATGCGTACCTGATCGAGCTGCGCCTGGCGTTGAAAAGCATCGGCGTCGAAACCACCGTCTGCATTGCGGCAGCCGAAGTAGCCGGTGCCGACCTGCCAGATCAGGTCACCGCCGCCCTGCAGATGGTAAGGTGAAATCCCGCCCTCGCCGGTGTTATGCGCGAATCCGCCTTTACCGGCACCCTGGTTAAGCGCAAGTATGGCGTTCTGCGAAAGGGCACCGAAGCTCATCGCCGAGATGTTCAGTGGCGAGGCGGCGTAAGGATGCTGGCACTGGCTACCGCCGATGATGATGCGCGGCACTTTCTCCGGCGCCGGTCTGGCGGCGATGGAATGACTGGCCCATTCGTAGCCGACTCGATACACATCGCGCTGGGTGCCGAAGGGCAGGGTTTCCAGTTCACCCTTGGCGCGCCGATACACTACATTGCGAAATTCGCGCTCGATGGGAAACGCATCGATATTACTTTCGATGAAGTATTGCTGAATTTCCGGGCGCAGCACTTCCATCCAGTAGCGTGCATGACCGATCACCGGAAAATTGCGCAGCAGTGTATGACGTGACTGCAGGGCGTCGTAAACGCCGAGCAAAAATATCGGCACCAGGACGACTAACAGCCAGATTGCCCCGGGCCAGACTGAATAGAGGAGCGCGATGGCGGCGAACAGAATGGCGGAGAGAATAAAAA
>CBDULQ010000175.1:0-7952 GCA_965368115.1 uncultured Gammaproteobacteria bacterium
TCGACAGTCTGGGGCGTGTCGTGGTTGTTGGTGAAAGTGTGGGCGCCAGCAACGGTTCCGATATGGCGATCTGGCGTTTGTACTGATCGCGGGCGGCCTCATGACCGACGGGTTGTGAGGCCGAGCTTACAGATACTGGCCCACCCAGCGCACGATATCCCCCGCACCCATGGCGCCGGCCTGGCTGGCGACCGCCTTGCCGTTCTTGAATAACATTAATGTCGGAATGCTGCGAATCTGGAATTGCACGCCGAGTTTCTGTTCCACTTCTGTGTTGACTTTAGCCAGGCGCACGCGGGGTTCGAGTTGAGCGGCGGCCTGCTGATAGGCCGGCGCCATCATTTTGCAGGGACCGCACCAGGGCGCCCAGAAATCCACCAGTAAAGGAATGTCGTTACGGGTGGCGTGTTTCTCGAATGTCGCCGCCGTCAGTTCGATGGGGTAGGCTGCAAACAGGGGGCGATGGCATTTGCCGCATTTCGGTTGCTGGTTCAGGCGCTGGGCCGGAATTCGATTGACCGCTGTGCAATGGGGACAGACCAGGTGAAGACTGTCGCTCATGTTGTGTTTCTCCAAAGTCTAAATATTGATACTGTTCGTTTTAATACCAGAGTCCATGCAGGCGATGGGACGGCTTTTTCACAATCGGCCGTTTGTGGTGATGCAGTTCCCTGCCCGATAGTGCCGAATCATATTCATTAGATGGTGGCGGCAGGCGCAATTCCAAGAGTCGCTTCACCCGTTCCTCGGTGGGCGGGTGGGTGCGCAGTAGAGAGGGTTCGGGAATTTTACGCCCGGGCATCGTCAGTCGCTCGATCCAGCCGCCCTGAAGTCGTTCGATCTTTACCAGTGCACGGGCCAGCGCTTGCGGGTGCCCGGTCAGTCGGGCGGCATTGAGATCGGCGTGATATTCCCGCGTCCGCGATAGTCCCAGTTGCGCCAGGGCGTTGATGTTGGGTGCCATGATCAGAATACCGATCGCCCACCAGCTGATGACGGCGGTACCGAACACTAACAGCGGCAGGTTGACCAGGAACAGTAACTGGCCGGTGAGTGACAGCACCTGGGTCAGTCGACTGAACATATCGGCCAGACCCATCACGCGCATATCGTTGCTGCGGATATGGCTGATTTCATGAGCCAGTACGCCGTAGATTTCCTCCTCATCAAGCTTACGCAACAGACCGTCGGTAATGGCAATGGCGGCATTGTTACGGTGTCCGACGGCAAAGGCGTTGACCATGCTGCTGGGAATGTAATACAGCCGCGGACCCTGTTCGAGCTGTGCGCGACGAGATAATGTGTCCAGCATGCTGAACAACATCGGCGCCTGTTGTGCCGATACCGGTTCCGCCTGGTACATGCGCATGATCAGGTTCGGTGACAGGCTGGGATTGATAAAGAACAGCAGGGCGACCATGCCGATCAACATGACGATGCTGTCCGGTCCCCATAGCAGTTCACCGAGCAGCCCCAGCAGACCCATCATCACCAGCAGCAGCAATAGTGTCTGCAAGCGATTGATCAATGCGTGATGTTGCCAAACGGTGGGGTCCATGGCGTTTACTCCCGGTCACCTCGTTGCAGGCAGTACACACGGTTGCGTAGCTGGTCGATTTCGTCGAGCAGTTGCAGCGCCAGGGCGGCACCGGCCAGGTTGACGCCCAGGTCGCGTTGCAGACGCAGGGCGGTGCGTGCTCGCACCAGTGCGACACCACTGAAACGCCAGTTTTTCTGACTGCGACCGCGTGGCTCCAGGATACCTTCGTCGACCAGTTCGATCAGTTGTTCCGCATGAATGCTGCAGGCGCGACACAGGTCGGCGAGCGAGTATTCCAGGCTGTCCGCCAGCACGACACCGGAGATGATTGTCTGCTTGCCGGCCATTTAAACCCCCAGTCTGGCGCGTGGATTGAACGCCATTTTCTGTTGCATTTCTTCGTACAGCGCTCTCGCCTGGGCGTCATCCGCCGGCGGTACGCTGATTTGCACGACCACGTAAAAATCGCCCGGGGTCCTGGCCGGGATGCCACGGCCTTTGAGACGCAGTTTTTTGCCCGAGCTGGCGCCGGCGGGAATTTTGACATCCACCTTGCCGGCTGGAGTGGGGACCTTTACCGAGGCTCCCAGTGCCGCCTCCCAGGGTGCGATGGGTAGATCCAGGTATAGATCCTTGCCGTCGATGCGATAAAACGGGTGCGGTTTGAATTCCACCTGCAGATAGAGATCGCCGGCGGGCCCCTGGCCCATGCCCGGTGCGCCCTGACCGGCGAGACGAATCTGCTGGCCCTGTTTGATGCCTTTGGGGATTTTCACATTCAGGCTGTGCGCGCGGGTGCTGACCCGGCCCTGGGCATCCATGGTGGGTACCTGCAGGGTGACGGCGCGGGTCACGCCATTGAAGGCGTCTTCCACGTCGATCAGTACCTTGGCATGGTGGTCTTCACCGCGCATGTTGAAGCCGGATTGCCGGCCCCGCGTGCCGCGCCCGAAACCGCCGCCAAACAGGTGCTCGAAGAACTCACTGAAGTCCGCCGAGTCGCCGCCGGTAAAACCGCCGCCGCTGAATTCGAAACCCGCATCCCAGTCCGGGGGCGGATTGAAATCCTGGCCGGCTTTCCAGTTGGCGCCGAACTGGTCGTAAGCCGCGCGTTTTTCCGGATCCTTGAGCACTTCATAGGCTTCGCCGACTTCCTTGAACTTGAGCTCGGCATCCGCCTCCTTGCTCACGTCCGGATGATACTTGCGCGCCAGTTTGCGGTAAGCTCGTTTGATCTCATCCTGGGTCGCGCTGCGATTGACGCCCATGATTTCGTAATAATCTTTGAATTTCATAGCCTGAGTTTTCCGTTTACACCGCGAGGTTGCCTGGTACAAGCGCTGGCGATTCGCATGTCGGACAGTATAGGGAGCGCTGTGGTTCGGTCGGATGATCCACATCAAACTCGCCGCGTACCGGACCGTACATGGAATGACCACACACTTTTCAGGTAATGGCGTTTGGTTTTTTTTCAAGAGCCGGTGATTGGCCATGGGGCGAAATTTGTGGTTAGAATAGTCATTACACCCCCAGGCAATCCAGGAGAGCAAGATGAGTCCACTGGATGACCCCATCCTGGCGCTGATCGCGCGTTTCGTGGTGGACGATATCGAAGAACTGAGCGTGTCCGACGAGAAGTTTCTGCGTCACCAGCTCATCGAAATTCAGAACCATATCGAAGACGCCCCGGTGGAACAACGCCAGCAAATGGTGATGGACTGGATTCGCGAGCATGCGGAAAACTATCGTAGCGACTGGCAGAAAAAAACCATCACCGATTCACTGCTGAAAAAACGTTGTCGCGACTGTCCCCTGGTGCATGGCGGTAAGGGTACGCATTGCGATATCCATCAACGCTGGCTGGTGCTGCTCAACGACTATCTAAAAGGCAAGCTGGAAACCACCGAGTATGTCGAGCAAACCCTGGCGCTGCTGCAACAGCATAAGGACGAACTGAAAGTGTCACGAATATCGGCGCAGATATAAAGTCAGTTCAGAGGCAATAAAAATGGAATAAAAACGCACGGCACTCCATCTTAATTCATGAGGTCGCATCTGGTTCCACTGAACGTGATGCGTGTTAATTACATCATGAGGTGGCTGGATGTGGCGATCGAAGCTGGCGCTGCTGTGCGCGTTGTTGTTTTATATTTTCAGTTTTAACGGAATCGCATACGCCGAGCTGATACTTTCCGCGCCGCCCCGCGAATCACCCGCAGCCGGCCAGAAAATGTATGGATCGCTGGCTGAACAACTCAGCCGTCTGCTCGGTACTCGGGTCAGCTATCATCATCCCGGCAACTGGTTACGCTACCAGGTCGATATGCGACACAATCGCTTCGATATCGTTTTCGACGGTCCTCACTTCGCTTCCTGGCGTATCAAGTATCATCAGCATGCGCCGCTGGTCAAACTCCCCGGCACACTTAAATTCTACCTGATTACCCTGCAGGAGCTCACCCAGATTAACGAGCCGAAAGATCTGGCCGCTCACCGGGTATGCGTAATTCCGCCGCCGAATTTGTCGGCACTGGTCCTGCTGGCTCGACTCGATGGTCCGGCACGCGAACCAATTATTCAGCCGATCAAGGGTGGTGTTAAAAAAGTGTACCAGGGTTTGCTCGACAGGGATTGCGATGCTGCCGTAGTCCGTTCCACATTCTTCGATGAAAAATTGAGCGAACAGCAGCGCGCACAACTGAAGATTCTGTTTGCCAGTCCGGAAATGCCTAACCAGGTGATTACCGTGAGTGATGCACTAACGGCACAACAACGGGCGGCGATGAAGGACTGGTTGCTGGCCGGAGAGGGGAGAGCTGTGGCAGAGCCCGTGGTGCGTCGATTTACCGGCAATCAGCAACAGCATTTCGTTGATATACTGGGCAACGAATACACCGGCTACAGTTCATTGCTGGAAGATGTGGTGCTGGGCTGGCGACGCAGTCGTTAGTCGTCTCGTCGATCACTTATTCGGCACCGTGGTCCACCAGGTGTTTTGAATAAGCCATGTCCTGCTTGAGGATGTGCGAGTACAGCCAGTCATTGAGAAACGCAAGCAATTCATCATAGATGTCGTCATGATGTTTGTTGAGCTCCTTGTTGAAATACTCTACCCGTTCGAACAGCTTTTCATGGGCCTTCTTGTGATTCTCCGATTCGGTATAACCATGCATATCGAACAGGGCTTCTTCGTAAATGAAATGCACCTGGGTGTAGCGGGTCAGTTCGGTGAGTATGACCTTGAGCACCATCTTGCCGTTATCGTTGCGAATGGCTTCGTCGAGCTTGTTGATAAGCTTGATTAACGTCTGGTGCTGACGATCGATACTGGGAATATGTACGGATAGGTCATCGGACCACTGGATTGTTGCCATCGGGGGGGAGCCTGTCATCGTTCGTTAATAATTTATTAGGTTAGCCATTTGGTAAAGTGGAGCATTAGGCAATATTCCCGACCTGATGAAGAGTATCAAATAGCCCCGATATCCTCCTGCCGGCTAAAATGCACCATTAAAATTTTGATGCAAATCAATGCATTTCCCGTATCCCGCAGTTTCTACCACCCTGGTGGTAGATGAATTTAGCCCTCTTAACTTACAGACGCCAACCCTTCCCGAACGTATATTTTTCTCCAAGTTGAATTGTTCTGTCCGGCCCTGTGGCCAGTGCACAAAGGAATCCCGTTGCAATGAACCGCCTGCAGTTTCTCCGTGGACAATACAGCGCCGAGCCGGTGCTGCGACCACCCTGGTCGCTGCCGGAGGATCGTTTCGTCGATCAATGCGAGCGCTGTGATCGCTGCATTCACGCATGCCCGGGCGGCATCATTCGACGCGGCGCGGCAGGATTCCCGGAAATGGATTTTTCTTCTTCCGGCTGTGATTTCTGTGGCGACTGTGTCGACGCATGTTCTGATGGTGCCCTGCAGCGCAATTCCGCAGAACAGGCACCCTGGCTGGCCAGTATCGAAATCAATTCATTGTGTTTTGCCCAGCGCGGCATCGTTTGTCGGTCCTGTGGCGAAGTGTGTGAAACCCGTGCGTTGAGTTTCAGTTATCAGGTCGGCGGGACAACCCGAATCGATATCTCGGCGCAGCATTGTACCGGTTGCGGCGAATGTGTATCCATCTGTCCGGCCCGTGCCATGACCGTCAAACCCGTTCAATCTGATTCCCGTCAGGAGGCTCAGTCATGAGTGAATTCAATATCTGCGGTGTACTGGTTCATGCCAGTCAGCAACATGTTCAACAGGTGCAGTCCTGTTTGATCGATCAATCGGGTGTCGAGGTTCACACGGTGACCGACGATGGCCGACTGGTAGTTACCATTGAAGGTGATACGCGACGTCAGGTCGCGGACACCCTGTCCGGCTTACATGAAATCAAGGGCGTGCTGTCCGCCGCCATGGTGTATCAGTTCAGCGATGATGTAAGCGATTCCGAATACTCAGAGACCGAAGGGGAGATGCCAGTATGAAAATGACACGGCGTGACTTCGTAAAATCCAATGCCATCGCAGCAACTGCAGCGGCGGCCGGTGTAACCATACCGGGTATGAAACAGGCCCTGGCTCGCGGCGAAGACGACATTCGCTGGGACAAGGCGCCGTGTCGATTCTGCGGCACCGGTTGCAGTGTCCTGGTCGGCACCCGTAACGATCGCATCGTTGCCACCCAGGGTGATCCTGATGCGCCGGTTAATCGTGGACTCAACTGCATTAAAGGTTATTTTCTGTCGAAAATTCTTTACGGCAAAGACCGTCTCACCAAACCGCTGTTACGTAAAACCAACGGCAAGTACGATAAGGAAGGCGAATTCGAAGAAATCAGCTGGGACGAAGCGTTCGATGTGATGGCCGACAAATTCAAGGCGGCGATTAAAAAGAGCAACGAAGAAAACCAGGGTAAATCGGTGGATCAACTGGGTTCCCGCGTCGGTATGTTCGGTTCCGGCCAATGGACGGTGTGGGAAGGTTATGCCGCTTCCAAACTGTTCAAGGCGGGCTTTCGCTCCAACAACATCGATCCCAATGCGCGACATTGCATGGCTTCAGCAGTGGGCGCCTTCATCCGCGGCTTCGGTTCCGACGAGCCCATGGGTTGCTACGATGACCTGGAACATGCCGATGCTTTCGTGCTCTGGGGTTCGAACATGGCGGAGATGCATCCCATCCTGTGGACACGTATTACCGACACCCGCCTGACCAAACCCGGTTGCGAAGTACATGTGTTATCGACCTTCGAGCATCGCTGTTTCGATCTGGCCGACAACGGCATGGTGTTCAAACCACAGACCGACCTGGCGATACTCAATTACATTGCCAACTACATCATCCAGAACAAGGCATATAACAAATCGTTCCTGGACAAGCACGTTAACTTTACCAAAACACCGACCGATATCGGATATGGTCTGCGCCCTGAACATGAGCTTGAAAAGAAGGCGGCCAATGCCGGCAAGGGCAAGCTGACCAAAATCAGCTTCGAGGAATACGCGAAAAGCGTCGAACCTTACACGCTTGAATATGCTTCCGAACTAAGCGGTGTGCCGAAAGATCAGCTATTACGTCTGGCTAAACTCTATGCCGATCCGAAGAAGAAAATTACGTCGCTGTGGACCATGGGTTTCAACCAGCACACTCGCGGTGTCTGGGTGAACGGCCTGACCTACAACGTGCATCTGCTGATGGGCAAAATTTCCGAACCGGGTAACAGCCCGTTCTCACTCACCGGACAGCCCTCCGCCTGTGGTACTGCTCGCGAAGTCGGTACCTTCTCACATCGCCTGCCCGCCGATTACGTGGTGAAGAAAAAAGAACACCGCGATCTGGCGGAAAAAATCTGGAAGCTGCCTGAAGGTACCATTCCCGGCAAGGTGGGTTATCACGCGGTGTTGCAGAATCGCATGCTCAAAGACGGCAAGCTGAATGCCTACTGGGTAATGTGTAACAACAATATGCAGGCGGCTCCGAACATGAATGAAGAAGGTTTTCCGGGATACCGAAATCCCGATAACTTCATCGTGGTGTCCGATCCTTATCCCACTGTCACCGCCATGGCTGCCGATCTGATTCTGCCCACTGCCATGTGGACCGAGAAAGAAGGCGCTTACGGTAATGCGGAACGTCGCACCCAGTTCTGGCGCGAACAGGTGCCACCGCCGGGTGAAGCACGCTCCGATCTCTGGCAGCTGATGGAGTTCGCCAAACGCTTCAAGGTGGAAGAAGTATGGCCGGCAGAATTGCTGGCTAAAAAGCCGGAATACAAGGGCAAGACCCTGTTCGATGTGCTGTATGCCAATGGTCAGGTGGACCAGTTCAGGAAGCAGGTGGTCACCGATGATCGTGGCCATCAGTACGGCAACCATGAGATGGATGACTTTGGTTTCTATCCACAGAAAGGTCTGTTCGAGGA